>NZ_JAIUIQ010000011.1:0-185830 GCF_020165735.1 Mesorhizobium sp. B283B1A | reverse complement strand
CCCCCCCCCCCCCCCCCCCCCCCCCCCCCCCCCCCCCCCCCCCCCCCCCCCCCCCCCCCCCCCCCCCCCCCCCCCCCGCGGCCGGCAACGATCAGTCCACTGGCGGCAAGACGGTCGAGGACGTCATCGTCGAATCGCCCGATGGGGACCCGGGCAAGGTGATCCCCGGAACCGGAGCACCGGAAAAGACCTTTGGTTCCATCACCGTCGACAAGAACGGCAATGTGATCGACGCCGGCGGCAACACCCAGGCGACCGCGCCGGCACAGGATGCCGCTCCGGCCACCGGTGCACCGGCCAAGGCGGGCAAGTCGGACGGCACGGTGGTCGCGGCGCTGCCCGCCACCAACGATCCGGAAGAACTTTACCGCAATTCCTACCAGTTCATCCTGTCGGGCGACTACGGCACGGCCGAGCAGGGGTTCCGCGATCACATCTCGCGCTTCCCCAGGGATGCCAAGACGGCCGACGCGCATTACTGGCTGGGCGAGTCGCTGCTGGGTCAGCAGAAATACCGCGACGCGGCAGAGGTGTTCCTCTCGGCCAGCAAGGACTATCCCAAGGCCAAGAAGGCGCCGGACATGCTGCTGAAGCTCGGCGTGTCGCTGGTCGGCCTCAAGCAGCATGACGTCGCCTGCGCCACCTTCGGCGAGATCGGCAAGCGTTATCCTGACATTTCCAGCGCCCTCAAGGAACGCGTCAAGCAGGAGAAGGCACTGGCTGCGTGCTGATTTTTCGCCTGCATGTCCCAGCCCAAGAACCGGGATGTTGATGCTCGATTCCGGGCCTGATCTTTCGACCAGACTTTTTTCGCATATCGATTTCACCAACGGCGCTGTTGCGGCCGTATCCGGCGGCAGCGATTCGACCGCCCTGCTTCTGCTTCTCAAACATCATCTCGATCGATCCGCGCCGTCCGCCAAGCTGTTGGCGGTGACCATCGACCATGGCCTGCGGCAGGGCTCGGCGGCAGAGGCGCAAGCCGTGGCGAAGCTGTGCGCGGAGCGGGGCATCGCCCACCGCACCATGGTCTGGTCCGGGCGCAAGCCTTCGACCGGCCTGCCGGCGGCGGCACGGGAGGCGCGCTACCGGTTGCTGGCAAGCGCAGCCCGGGCGGAAGGCATCGGCCTGATCGTGACCGGCCACACCGCCGACGACCAGGCCGAGACGGTGCTGATGCGCCACGCCCGCGACGGGAGCCTGGGCAATGTGCAGGGACGGGGGCTGGCCGGCATGGCGCCGGCCACGCTCTATGACTGGCGCGAATGGATCGTGCGGCCGCTGCTGGGCACGCGGCGCGCGGCACTGCGCGATTTCCTGCAAAGCAAACATGTCGGCTGGGCAGAGGATCCGACCAACAGCGACGAGAGCTTCGAGCGTCCGCGCGTGAGAGCGGCACTTGCCGGCGATAATGTCCGCCGCATGGACGAGGCTTTGGTCCTGGCCAGCCAGGCTGCCATCGAGCGCGGACAGCTTGGCCTTGATGCCGCCGACCTGATCCGGCGTTTTGCCAGCCAGCCGGCCACGGGCCTTGTGCGGCTCGAGCCGCAACTGCTCTCGACCGGCGACGAGCGCCCTGCCATCTATGCGTTGCGCATCCTGCTGGCGACTGTCGGGGGGATTGCCTTCCTGCCGGACCAAGCCCGCGGCGAGGCACTGTTCGGCCGGCTCAAGGCCGGATTTCTTTGTGCCACATTGTCGCGGACGGTGGTCGATTTCCGGCGTGCCGGTATCTTTCTGCGCCGCGAGGCGCGTGGCTTGCCGCCTGCCGCCGCGGCTATCGACAACACCATCTGGGATGGCCGCCGCCACATCACATTGAACGACAGCTCCGCCGGATTGTTGATCGCGCCGCTGGGTGCGGCAGCAGCGAAGCGGCTGCCGATCGACGCGGGAGAAGCCCCGGCAAGCCTGATGCGCGCTGCGTTGGCCGCGGAACCGACGTCGCGGCAAGCCTTTGAAAACCCTGGTTTGCCGCAGGGCGAACCGGCATCGTCAGGGTTCGACGCGCGGCCGGTCGTTGCGCCTTTTGCCCGCTTCCTGCCGTCCTTCGACCTGGCGCCGGCGCGGGCCGTCGCCGGCCTGATTGGCGCGCCATCGCTTCCCGCCTTGCCTTGCGGCGGCCACAGTGCCGGTTGACGGTGGTCGAAAGCTTAACCCAGACATGCTGTTCTGCTTGGCAAGGGGGGACGCTCTCCCTATGTTAGGCCCAAGTTTCCTCTCATGATGCTGTCCGCAAGCGGACGCCAACGGGACAATTGATGAATCCGAACTATCGCAACCTCGCGCTCTGGGCGATCATAGCGGTCCTGCTCATCGCCCTGTTCAATCTGTTCCAGACGCCGCAGACGCGCGGGGCTTCGAGCGATGTGCCTTATTCGCAGTTCCTCCAGGATGTCGGGGCCGGCCGGGTCAAGACGGTGACCATCGCGGGTGCCCGCATCACAGGCACCTACACCGACAATTCCAGCGGCTTCCAGACCTATTCACCCGGCGATCCGCAGCTCGTTTCGCGGCTGCAGGACAAGAACGTCACAATCAACGCGCGGCCCGAGACCGACGGCTCCAACTCGCTGTTCGGTTACCTGATCTCCTGGCTGCCAATGATCCTCATTCTCGGCGTCTGGATATTCTTCATGCGCCAGATGCAGTCCGGATCCGGGCGCGCCATGGGTTTTGGCAAGTCGAAGGCCAAGCTTCTGACCGAGGCGCATGGCCGCGTCACCTTCCAGGACGTCGCCGGCGTCGACGAAGCCAAGGAAGATTTGGAAGAGATCGTTGAATTCCTGCGCGATCCGCAGAAGTTCCAGCGCCTCGGCGGCAAGATTCCGCGCGGCGTGCTGCTGGTCGGCCCTCCCGGCACCGGCAAGACGCTGCTTGCCCGCTCGGTCGCCGGCGAAGCCAACGTGCCGTTCTTCACCATTTCAGGCTCGGACTTCGTCGAGATGTTCGTCGGCGTCGGCGCCAGCCGCGTGCGCGACATGTTCGACCAGGCCAAGAAGAATGCGCCCTGCATCATCTTCATCGACGAAATCGACGCTGTCGGCCGCCATCGCGGCGCCGGCCTCGGCGGTGGCAATGACGAGCGCGAGCAGACGCTGAACCAATTGCTGGTCGAGATGGACGGTTTCGAGTCCAACGAAAGCATCATCCTGATTGCCGCCACCAACCGTCCCGACGTGCTCGATCCGGCACTGTTGCGTCCGGGCCGTTTCGACCGCCAGGTGGTGGTTCCGAACCCCGACATCGTCGGCCGTGAGAAGATCCTCAAGGTGCATGTGCGTAACGTGCCGCTGGCGCCGAATGTCGATCTAAAGGTCGTGGCCCGCGGCACGCCCGGCTTTTCCGGCGCCGACCTGATGAACCTCGTCAACGAATCGGCGCTGATGGCGGCGCGGCGCAACAAGCGCCTCGTCACCATGGCCGAGTTCGAGGACGCCAAGGACAAGATCATGATGGGCGCGGAGCGCCGCTCGTCGGCCATGACCCAGGCCGAGAAGGAGCTGACCGCCTATCACGAGGCCGGTCACGCCATCCTGGCGCTCAACGTGCCGTCGGCCGATCCGCTGCACAAGGCCACCATCATCCCGCGCGGCCGCGCGCTCGGCATGGTCATGCAGTTGCCGGAAGGCGACCGCTATTCGATGAGCTACAAATACATGATCTCGCGCCTCGCCATCATGATGGGTGGCCGCGTCGCCGAGGAGTTCAAGTTCGGCAAGGAGAACATCACCTCGGGCGCGTCCTCCGACATCGAGCAGGCGACCAAGCTGGCGCGCGCCATGGTCACGCGCTGGGGCTTCTCCGACAAGCTCGGCCATGTCGCCTATGGCGACAACCAGGAGGAAGTGTTCCTCGGCCATTCGGTGGCGCGCACGCAGAACATCTCGGAAGAGACCGCGCAGATCATCGACGCCGAAGTGCGCCGCCTGATCGACGAGGCCTACTCGACGGCGAAGTCCATCCTGACCAAGAAGAAGAAGGAATGGATCGCACTGGCGCAGGGCCTGCTCGAATACGAGACGCTGTCGGGCGACGAGATCAAGCAACTGATCGCGGGCAACAAGCCCGCGCGAGATTTGGGGGATGATACCCCTCCAAGCCGCGGCTCGGCCGTGCCGAAGTCCGGTGGCCGCCGCAAGAAGGGTCCCGAGCCCGAAGGCGGCATGGAGCCGCAGCCGTCAAGCTGAATGCGCTGCATATTTGCGATGGAGGCGAAATGATTTAAGGTCGATCGACCTGAAATCATTCGCTTTTCAAGCACCCGTCTGCATTCGCTCAGGCGCTTGGCGCCTCGGGTTTTGCCGCATGGTTTCTCATGATTCAGCTTTCAGCCGCGCATTGCACAGGCTGTAATAGCCGCCGCCCTTCTGGATCCAGCGAAGGCCGTTCAACGTCCCCGCCTCCTTGTTGCCGTGGTAACCCTGCAGGCAGGTTTTCATCCGTGCCTTGGCGGGCTTTTCGGTCTTGAACTCGGCGGCGAGGGTAGTCGGGAATGCGACGCCCGCCGGGGCCACGGTGGGGGCGGACGCCGGACTGGCTTCGTCCTTCGGCTGCTGCGCGGTTTTGGCCGTATCTGCGCTGACACCCTCCGCGAGGGACGCGCATTTCTCCTTACGGAAAGCGGCCCAGTCCATGCCGTTCAGTGTGCCGCCCTCCTTGGCGGTTCGATAGGTTTCGCCGCATTCCTTCATCGTCATTGCGCTTGCAGGGGCGACGCTCCAAGAAACCAATGCCGTCGCGGCCAATACCGCCAATTTCAAACTGGACATAAGACCCTCCTGGTTGATAACAAGTGTGACGTCTTTTTGTATACTGTTTGTTCTTGTTATGTTCAATAGGAATCTTTCGCCAAGAGCACACGAACTGATGAGACCGACAACTCCGTCATGTACAGGAGCGAGCAAGCCGGGGCGCTGTCATGCGCAACAAAAAGCCCGCGAACCTTGCGGCTCGCGGGCCTATATTTTTTCAGAATGCTGCTGGAGATCAGCTCTTCAGCTTGGCATTGCACAGGCTGTAGAAACCGCCGCCCTTCTGGATCCATTTCAGGCCGCCAAGCGCGTTGGCGTCCTTGAGGGTGTAATACTGGTCAAGGCAAGTATGCATGCGGCCCTTTCCGGGGGTCTCGCTGGCGTATTTCGGCGAGATCGCGGACGGGAAGGTAACGCCCTTGGGCGCGACCGTCGTCGGCTTTGCCGGCTCCTTGGTGTAGCTCGCCTCGCTGGGGGCAGGCACGGTGTCGTCATCGGAGGCGCCGGCACCGCATTCGGCCTTGCGGAAGTCGTTCCACTTCATGCCCTTCAGCGTGTTCGCCGTCTTGGCAGCCTGGTACTTGGTGCTGCACTCGGCCATGCTCAGGCCCTTGCCGCCGTCTGCGGGAGCCGCGGCTGCCTTTGTGGTGGCCGGCTTGGTCGTGTCGGTGGCAGCGGATGCGCCGGCGGCGCACTCGGCCTTGCGGAAGTCGTTCCACTTCATGCCGTTCAGCGTGCCGGCGGACTTCGCCGCCTGGTACTTGGCGCTGCATTCCTTGGCCGTCAGGCCCTTGGCCGTGCTGTCGGCGGCGGCAGCCTTTGCTGCCTTGGCGGGCTTGGTTTCGGTAGCCTTGGTTTCGGCCTTGGTGGTGGCCTTGGTGGTGGCGGCCGGCTTGGTGTCGGTGGTGGCGGCGGCGTCGGTGCCGCACTGCGCCTTGCGGAACTGGTTCCAGGTCTGTCCGGAAAGGGTCCCCGCGTCCTTGGCCGCGTTATACTTCGTGCTGCATTCGGCCATCGTCAGTGCGTTGGCTGGCGCGGTCAGGAACAACGTCACGACGGCGAGGCCGGTCAAAGTGGCAAGTCGGTGGATGAGCATAGCGTTTCTCCGTTGCAGCAGCCCATGATACGTCCCTGCGAATCAATAACGCTCAACGGTCGGTTGCGCCAGATGCTAAGTAGCGTATATGTCGCCGAAAGCAGGAGCCTCGCGGCAAGGTGATGAAATTGTTCGGACTGTTGGACTTGAGGACAAGATTTTCCAGGTGCATCTACGCTGAAAGGCTAACGTGACTGGTGTATTGCGGCGTGGCAGTCTCAGCAGGTCAGGATGCAATCAGGTTGTGTGCGGTGCACAACAATGATTTTCTAAGGAATGGTAACATATAATCACACAATGTGATCATAGGGCGCGGGCCAATTGTGGCATGACGTGCCGGCTAAGAACAATCAGGGATGCTGGTTAGCATGGCGGGAAATTATTTCGGCACGGACGGCATTCGCGGGCGCGCCAACAAGTTTCCAATGACCGCGGAAATCGCCATGCGGGTCGGCATGGCCGCCGGCCTTTCGTTCCAGCGCGGCAGCCATCGCCATCGTGTCGTTCTGGGCAAGGACACCAGGCTTTCCGGCTACATGATCGAGAACGCCATGGTGGCCGGTCTTTGCGCTGCCGGCATGGATGTGTTCCTGCTCGGCCCTATCCCGACGCCGGCGGTGGCCATGCTGGTGCGTTCGCTGCGGGCCGACATCGGCGTCATGATCTCGGCTTCGCACAACCCCTATTACGACAACGGCATCAAGCTGTTCGGGCCCGATGGCTACAAGCTCTCCGACGAGATCGAAGAGCGCATCGAGAGCATGCTCGACAAGGATATCGAACTGGCGCTCGCCGATTCCGACGGGCTGGGCCGGGCCAAGCGCGTCGACGGCGTGCATGACCGCTACATCGAATTCGCCAAGCGCACCTTGCCCCGCTCGATGTCGCTTTCGGGCCTCAGGATCGTCGTCGATTGCGCCAATGGCGCGGCCTACAAGGTGGCGCCCGAGGCATTGTGGGAACTCGGCGCCGAAGTCGTGGCCATCAATGTCGAACCCAACGGCTTCAACATCAACAAGGAATGTGGCTCGACCCATCCGGCGGGGCTGCAGAAGAAGGTGCACGAAGTGCGCGCCGACATCGGCATCGCGCTCGACGGCGACGCCGACCGCGTCGTCATCGTCGATGAAAATGGCGCCATCGTCGACGGCGACCAGATCATGGCGCTGATCGCCGAGTCCTGGCACCAGAGCGGGCGGCTTGCCGGCGGCGGCGTCGTTTCGACGGTCATGTCCAATCTCGGCCTCGAACGCTTCCTCGGCGACATGAAGCTGCAATTGCACCGCACCAAGGTCGGCGACCGCTACGTCGTTGAGCATATGCGCGCGCACGGGCTCAATGTCGGCGGCGAACAGTCGGGCCACATCGTGCTGTCGGATTTCTCGACCACCGGCGACGGTCTCGTCTCGGCCCTGCAGGTGCTGGCCTGCATCAAGCGGCAGGGCAGGCCGGTCAGCGAGCTGTCGAAGAAGTTCGAGCCGGTGCCGCAACTCCTGAAGAATGTCCGCATCGCTGGTGGCAAGCCGCTCGAGGAAGCCCCGGTCAAGGCCGCCATCGAGGATGCCCGTCATCGCCTCGGCAAGGCCGGGCGGCTGGTCATCCGGCCATCGGGCACCGAACCGCTGATCCGTGTCATGGCCGAGGGTGACGATCCGCAACTGGTCGAGGCCGTCGTCAACGACATCGTCGATGTCATCTCGGAAACCCGCAGCGCCGCCTGATCTCCGGCGCCGAGGCTTCGCCCTGTTTACATCGAAAGCTCGCCCCCTCCGGCGGGCTTTTTTCTTTGGCGGCAGGACCGATCCCGCTCTCGATATTACCCTCGAATGCCTCGGATTTTAGAGATTCGTGGTTAATCGACAGGGTTAAATGCCTTTTAACTTTTGCAATTCATTATCCACGCCTGAAAGCCAATCTTATTCGGACACGATCGCCGTTCCGAGGGTCTAGGGGTGACAAGCATGTTCAATACAGCAAGAAAGGCCCTGTTCGCGTTGCTGTTCGCGGGTCTGGCCTGGCCAGTGCTCGCGGCCGACCTGCCGGAGCCGCAGGTCGAAGAGGCACCGCCGCCGGTTTACGAACAACCGGTTGCCGATGTCGGCGGCTGGTATATCCGCGGCGACATCGACTATCACAAGTCGGACGTGCGCGGCATCGACTACACGACCTACACCATCTGCCCCTGTAACGTGGTCACGCCGGGCAGCAACAGTTTCGATTCCGGCAAGCTCAAGGGCGGTTTCTCGCTCGGCGGCGGCGTCGGCTACAAGATCAACGATCACTTCCGCACCGATCTGACCGCCGACTACTGGTTCAAGTCGAACTTCAATGGCAGCACCTCCGGCGTGGACTCGGGTGGCAACCCCACGACCTCAGTCGAAGTGTCGAAGATGAGCGCCTTCCTGCTGCTCGCCAACGCCTATGTCGATATCGGCACCTACCACGGCATTACGCCCTATGTCGGCGCCGGTATCGGCGGCGCGCATGTCAAATGGGACACCGTCTACGACCCGAACACCGCCGAGACCAATCCCGGCTCGTCCAACTGGCGCTTCGCCTATGCCCTTATGGCCGGTGCCTCCTACTGCCTGACCGACAAGATCATCCTCGATGCAGGCTATCGCTTCTCGCATATCCAGGGCGGCCGCATGTTCGAGTGGGATGCAAGCAGCGCCGGTCCTGGCTTCGACCGTGGCATCAACACCCACGAAGTGCGCGGTGGCCTGCGCTACCAGTTCGGCGGTAACAACGGATGCGCCGCACCGGTGGTGGCCTACCAGCCCGAACCCGAGCCGATCTACACCAAGTAACACCTCCGACATCGGAACAATCGCGAACCGCCCGGCTCAGCCGGGCGGTTTTCGTTTGGCGGTCTCGCACGGGCGGCCTGGATGAGTTCGCGTTCCAAATCAATCCGCTAACGCTCTGTTAGCCTTAACCCCGACTTAACCACTATGGTTAACAATGCTCCTTGAAACGATGGCAGCCGTCACGATCGCGGACGGGCCGAATGCGGGAGCCGGGGACCATGACACTCACATCGCGTATGGCGCAGGCGCTTGCCGCGCTCACCCTGTTGCCGCTGACACCAGCCTTGGCCGCCGACTACGATCCTCCGATCTATGTCGATCAGGCGCCCGATTACGTGCCAGTCGAGGTTGGCTCCGGCTGGTACCTGCGCGGCGATGTCTCCTACCTGGTGGAGAAGAGTTTCAAGAATGGGGATTTCACCTTCCCGTCAACGATCAACAACGAAAGCTTTGGTCAGAGCGAAGACGCATTTTTCGGGAGCGTAGGCTTCGGATATCATTTCAACGATTACCTCCGCGCCGATCTCAACTTCGGCTATCTGCCCGGCAACAGCGCCAGCGCCAGCTATAATGATTCAGCGGTCGTAACGTTGCCGACATTGCCGACCGTGGGATCGGCATCGCTGAAGAACTATGCCTTCTCGGGAATGCTCAACGGCTATGTCGATCTTGGCACCTACGTTGGGATCACGCCTTATGTCGGCGCCGGCGTCGGTGTCGTCCGCAGTACGCGCAAGCTTTCGGCGACCTACATCGATAACAATGACCCGGCAAACAATCTCACACAGAAGGACAACAAGAACCAGTACTCGCTGGCCTACACACTGAATGCCGGTTTGGCTTACCAGGTGACGAAGAATGTTTCCGTCGATCTGGGCTATCAGTACTTCTCCGCCCCGGACGCCGAATATGTGACAGCCGAAAGCCTGACTTCCTTTCCGGTCAAAAAAGGGATCAGCAATCACCAGGTCAAGCTCGGCCTGAGATACGATCTCTGGTAGACTTGGGGCAGACTAGGATTTTGGCGGCGGATCCTGGGGTCCGCCGTTTGCGTTTGAAATCACGGAATCCTGATCTCGGATCACCGGTATCCTGCCCGTGACAAAAACTTTCCTCTTGACGCCCGGGGCCTGAACGCATATCGCCGTCCGTGGGCCACCCCTCCCCAACGAGGGGCCACTATCTGGAAGGATAGACCACGATGACGACGCATACGAAGCCCGGACTCCGTCCGGCAAATCCCAATTTTTCTTCAGGTCCCTGCGCAAAACGCCCCGGCTGGTCGGTCGAGGCGCTGAAGCATGCCGCGCTCGGCCGTTCCCATCGCGCCAAGATCGGCAAGACCAAGCTCGAACAGGCAATCGAGCTGACGCGCGAAATCCTCAAGGTCCCGGCGGACTACCGCATCGGCATCGTGCCGGCGTCGGACACCGGCGCTGTCGAGATGGCGCTGTGGTCGCTGCTCGGCGAGCGTGGTGTCGACATGGTCGCCTGGGAAAGCTTTGGCTCCGGCTGGGTCACCGACGTGGTCAAGCAGCTGAAGCTCGCCGACGTGCGCAAGATCGAGGCCGGCTACGGTGAACTGCCTGATCTCACCAAGATCGATTTCGACCGCGACGTGGTCTTCACCTGGAACGGCACCACGTCGGGCGTGCGCGTGCCGAACGGCGATTTCATCCCGGCCGATCGTAAGGGCCTCACCATCTGCGACGCCACTTCGGCCGCGTTCGCGCAAAAGCTCGATTTCGAGAAACTCGATGTCGTCACCTTCTCCTGGCAGAAAGTGCTGGGCGGCGAGGGCGCGCACGGCATGCTGATCCTGTCGCCGCGTGCCGTCGCGCGGCTGGAGAGCTACAAGCCTTCATGGCCGCTGCCGAAAATCTTCCGCCTGACCTCGGGCGGCAAGCTGATCGAAGGTATCTTCAAGGGCGAGACCATCAACACGCCGTCGATGCTGTGCGTGGAGGATTACCTCGACGCGCTCAACTGGGCGAAGTCGATCGGCGGCCTCGATGCCCTGGTCGCCAGGGCCGACGCCAATGCCGCGGTGCTCGATCGCTTCGTCGACAAGTCCGCATGGCTTGGCCATCTCGCCAGCCTGCCGGCAACGCGGTCGAACACCTCCGTCTGCCTGTCCTTCACCGATCCCGATGTCGTGGCACTCGATGCCGACGCGCAGGCGGCTTTCGCCAAGGGCCTGGTCTCGGCGCTCGACAAGGAGGGCGTCGCCTACGACATCGGCTCCTATCGCGACGCGCCCCCCGGCCTGCGCATCTGGTGTGGCGCAACGGTCGAGGCTTCGGACCTCGAAGCGCTGCTGCCCTGGCTCGACTGGGCCTTCGCCGCGCAGAAGGCGTCGCTGAAAGCGGCAGCCTGAGATTTCGTGGCGGCCCGCGGGGCGCCATTTCCCGACAATCCATTTCAAGGAGGCCGCCATGGCGCCCCGCGTTCTCGTTTCGGATAAACTCTCCACCACCGCAGTCCAGATCTTCAAGGATCGCGGCATCGAGGTCGACTATCTGCCGGACCTCGGCAAGGACAAGGAAAAGCTGCTTGAGGTGATCAGCCAGTATGATGGCCTTGCCATCCGTTCGGCGACCAAGGTCACCGAAAAGCTGATCAACGCCGCCACCAAACTCAAGGTCGTCGGCCGCGCCGGCATCGGCGTCGACAATGTCGATATCCCTGCGGCCAGCCGCAAGGGCATCATCGTGATGAACACGCCTTTCGGCAATTCGATCACGACGGCAGAACATGCCGTCGCGATGATCTTCGCCCTGGCGCGCCAGATCCCGGAAGCCAATGCCTCGACCCATGCCGGTAAATGGGAGAAGAACCGCTTCATGGGCGTCGAGATCACCGGCAAGACGCTGGGTGTCATCGGCTGCGGCAATATCGGTTCGATCGTCGCGACGCGCGGCGTCGGCCTGAAGATGCATGTCATCGCCTTCGACCCGTTCCTGTCGGACAAGCGTGCCGAGGAACTCGGCGTCGACAAGGTGGAACTCGACGAACTTTTCGCTCGCGCGGACTTCATCACGCTGCACACGCCGCTAACCGACAAGACGCGCAACATCATCGATGCCGCGGCAATAGCCAAGATGAAGAACGGCGTGCGCATCATCAACTGCGCCCGCGGCGGGCTGGTCGTCGAGGCCGACCTGATCGCGGCGCTGAAAAGCGGCAAGGTCGCGGGTGCGGGCATCGACGTGTTCGAGGTCGAACCGGCCGAGCAGAACGCCCTGTTCGGCATGGAGAACGTGGTGGCGACGCCGCATCTCGGCGCCTCGACGGCGGAAGCGCAGGAGAATGTCGCGCTGCAGGTCGCCGAACAGATGTCGGACTATCTGATCAAGGGCGCCGTCTCCAACGCCATCAACATGCCGTCGATCACGGCGGAGGAAGCGCCGCGGCTGAAGCCCTTCGTGAAGCTGGCGGAAGTGCTCGGCGCCTTTGTCGGCCAGGTCACCGAGGATCCGATCAAGGAGGTCGAGATCCTGTTCGACGGGTCGACCGCGACGATGAACACGCGCGCGCTGATCAGTGCCGCACTTGCCGGCCTGATCCGGCCGCAGGTCTCCGACGTCAACATGGTGTCGGCGCCGATCATGGTGAAGGAGCGTGGCATCATCGTCGCCGAGGTCAAGCGCGACAAGTCGGGCGTGTTCGACGGCTATATCAAGCTCACCGTCACGACCGAGCACAGGACGCGCTCGATCGCCGGCACCTGCTTCTCCGATGGCAAGCCGCGCTTCATCCAGATCAAGGGCATCAATCTCGACGCCGAGGTCGGCCAGCACATGCTCTACACGACCAATGCCGACGCGCCCGGCATCATCGGCCTGCTTGGCACGGTGTGCGGCGAGAACGGCGTCAACATCGCCAACTTCCAGCTTGGCCGTAACCGCCCGGGCGGCGACGCCATCGCGCTGCTCTACCTGGACGCGCCGTTCCCGGAAAAGGTGCTGGAACAGGTGCGGGCACACAAGTCGATCGATTCGGCCAAGCGGCTGCAGTTCGACGTGGGTGGTGTTTAGGCCCGTACCTTCATAACCGGCAGGCGCATTGTGATGAAACGCGCCCGCGTGCCCGGCGAGCACGCGGGCGCGTTTCGGTTTTTGGTCCTTAAGTCAGCCGGCGGATTACGCCTGTGGTGGACGTCGGTGTGCGCGATCCGGAAATCCAGGCCGTCCCCGGGATCGGGCTTGACGGCAGCAAGTTCCGGACTGATCCAAGGATGGTTTGTTCAGTTTCTGGTACATTAGCAGGTGACGATAAGCAAAAAGCCTGGCCCAATCCAACGATCCAGTGTTCTGCTTGACGATCCCGCTTTCATTTCGCAGGTTATCGCCAACTGATTGGTGCGGCTTAAACTTTACAGTTTTCGTCATGAATTTGGCTGCGGCTTTCGGCGTGTGCCTGTTGCTGTCGAGGAGCCTTCGATGGATCATCGCAATACTGTCTGGCTGAGCCGGCGCCTTTTCCTGTCTTCAGTCGCGATGTTTACGGTAACGGCGACTTCGGCAAGCTTCGCCCGCTCGTTCTCGGGATCCTTGCCTTGGACGCCCTTGTCGTCCGATCCGCCGATGCGGGTCGTTCCTGGCGGCTGGCAATTCTTCACGCCACAGGAAGCGGCCTTGGTCGAGGCCATCGTCGACCGCCTCGTTCCCGCCGACGATCTCAGCATGGGGGGCAAGGAAGCCGGCTGTGCCGTCTATATCGACAGGCAATTGACGGGCGCGTTCGGAACCTCGAGCCGGCTCTACACACAAGGGCCATTCGCGCCGGGATTGCCCACGCAGGGCTATCAGGGCGAGGCCAATCCCGCCCAGCGCTACCGCACCGGGCTCGCCGCCATCGACGCCTTCCTGAAGCAGCGGGATGGCAAGACATTCGCCGAGCTTCAGCCGGCCGAGCAGGATGCATTCCTGACCGCCATGGAAGCCGGAAAGGTCGAATTGCCTGACGGCGTCAAGGCTGCCGGCTTCTTTGGGCTGCTGCTGCAGAACACCATGGAAGGGTTCTTCGCCGATCCGGTCTATGGCGGCAACAAGGACATGGTGTCGTGGCGCATGCTCGGTTTTCCCGGCGCGCGCTATGATTATCGTGATCATGTCAGCAAGCACAATCAGCCCTATCCGCGGCCGCCTGTCTCCATAGAGGGCAGCCCGGAATGGTTCACGAAGAGGAGCTGACGATGACGACGATCCTGCCCCGCAAAGATGTCGTGATCGTCGGCCTCGGCTGGACCGGCGCCATCCTCGCCCATGAACTCACCGATCAGGGCCTCGACGTGCTTGCCATCGAGCGCGGTCCATGGCGCGACACGGCAACCGATTTCAACATCGGCTATGCGCAGGACGAATTGCGCTACAGCGTCCGGCGCGACCTGTTCCTGCAGCCGGCCGTGGAAACCATGACGATGCGCAACGACCCGTCGCAGACGGCGTTGCCGATGCGCGATTTCGGCTCGTTCCTGCCCGGCAATGGTGTCGGCGGCGCCGGTGTCCACTGGAACGGCCACACGTGGCGGTTCTGGGATTCGGACTTTCAGATCAAGACCAACCTGACCCGGAAATACGGCGCGGCAAGGATAGCGGACCTTCAGGTCGAGGACTGGGGCGTGACCGGCGCCGAAATGGAGCCCTATTACGACCAGTTCGAATATCTGGCGGGGATCTCGGGCAAGGCCGGCAACATCAAGGGCAAGTTGCAGGAAGGCGGCAATCCATTCGAGGATCCCCGGGCGCGGGACTATCCGAACCCGCCGATGGAAATGACCTACGCACCGACCCTGTTTGCCAATGCCGGCCGGTCGATGGGGTTGCACCCGTTCCCGACGCCGTCCGCCAACATGTCGCGGACCTATGTCAATCCGCTCGGCATCACGATGGGGCAGTGCACCTATTGCGGTTTCTGCGAGCGTTTCGGCTGCGCCAACTATTCCAAATCGAGCGCCCAGACCACGATCCTTCCCGTCCTGATGAAGAAGGCCAATTTCGAGGTTCGCACCGACAGCGAAGTGCTGCATGTCGATCTCGCCGCCGGCGGCAAGTCGGCGCGCGGCGTGACCTATGTCGATACGTCGGGGCAGGAATTCTTCCAGCCGGCCGATCTCGTGATTTTGTGCGCCTACGGCCTGCACAATGCCCGCCTGATGATGCTGTCGGGTATCGGAAAGATCTACGACCCCGTCACCGGCGAAGGAACGGTCGGCCGCAATTACTGCTACCAGACAAATGCCGGCGTTCAGGTGTTCTTCGACGACAAGAATTTCAATCCGTTCATCGCCGCAGGCGCGCTCGGACAGACGATCGACGACTATAATGGCGACGCCTTCGATCACGGCGCACTCGATTTCGTCGGTGGCGCGGGCATCAACTGCATCCCCACCAACGGCCGCCCGATCGCCACCAGGCCGACGCTGCCCGGCACGCCGAAATGGGGCAGCGCCTGGAAGAAGGCCACCGTCGCAGGCTACAAGAGCACGCTCGGCTTCTCGTCGCAGGGCAGCAGCTACGCGACGCGCACCAACTATCTCGACCTCGACCCGACCTACAAGGATCGCTTCGGCCGGCCGCTGATGCGCATGACGTTCGATTTTCCCGACAACGATATCCGCATGTCGAACTATCTCTGCGACCGGATGGAAGACATCGCCAAAGCGCTCGGCGGCAAGCAGTACAGCGTCGGCCGCCGCAAGAAGGGCTGGGACAGCGTACCCTATCAGAGCACCCACAACACGGGCGGCGCCATCATGGGCACGGACCCCAGGAAAAGTGCCGTCAATACCTTCCTGCAGAGCTGGGATGTGCCCAACGTCTTCGTCATCGGCGCGTCGGCCTTTCCGCAAAATGCCGGCAAGAACCCGACAGGAACGGTCGGCGCGCTGGCCTTCCGGGCCGCCGATGCCATCCGCAACCAGTATCTGCGCAATCCCGGCGCACCGCTGGTGCAAGCGTGAGAACGCTCGCTCTCACATTCGCCGCCAGCGCTGCGCTGCTCGCGATCGCCCCGGCAATGGCTGCCGACCAGGCGGACCAGATCATACGCGGCCGATACCAGGCCGTGCTCGGCGACTGCGCGGGTTGTCACACTAGACCGGGCGGCAAACCTCTAGCCGGCGGCCTGCCGCTGGAAACACCGTTCGGCGCGCTGGTGCCGCCCAACATCACACCCGATCACGAGACGGGCATCGGCAATTGGTCTGAGGCCGATTTCCGCAGCATGATGAAGACGGGCATCGGCCACGATGGCGTGCGGCTCTATCCCGCCATGCCATACCCTGCCTATACCAGGATGAACGAGCAGGACATTTCGGACCTGTGGGCGTACCTGACCACGGTCGAGCCGGTTTCGAACAAGGTCGAAGCCAATCAACTGCCATTCCCGCTGAATATCCGGCTGGCGATGTGGGGCTGGAATCTGCTCAACTTCAGCGAGGACGGCTTCAAGCCGGATCCGTCCAAGTCGGCGGAATGGAACCGTGGCGCCTATATCGTACAGGGGGCAGGCCACTGCGGCACCTGTCATACGCCCAAATCCTTCCTTGGAGCTGATCAGGACAGCGTTTTCCTGCAAGGGGCATCGCTGCAGGGCTGGTTCGCGCCTGATATCACCAACAATGCTCAATCCGGCCTCGGGAAATGGTCGGAGGACGATGTAGTCGCCTACCTCAGGACTGGCGTCAACGCGCATTCGATCGCGTCCGGCCCGATGGCGGAGGCGGTTGAAAACTCGACCTCGAAGATGACGGAACCCGACCTCGAGGCGGTTGCCGTCTATCTCAAGAGCCTGGGGTCGGATGCCGGCAATGCTCAAGCGCCAAAACCCGACGAAGCGCGCTTGGCGGCGGGCGAGGCGATCTACCACGACAATTGTTCGGCCTGCCATGGTGGCGATGGTGTCGGGGCCGGGGCGCTCTTCCCGACGCTCGTCGGCAATTCGATTGTCGCGCAGGGCAATCCTGAAACGCTTGCCCGGGTCGTTCTCGCCGGAAGCCAGGCCGTCCACACGGCGGGCGCGCCGACGACGCCTGCCATGCCTTCGCTGGCATGGCGCCTGAAGGATCAGGAAATCGCCGACGTGTTGACCTATGTGCGCGGCAGCTGGGGCAATTCCGCTCCGGCCGTCTCATCCGACGACATCGCGGCGGTGCGCAAGGAATTGGTGCAGTAGCGGCTGTAAGCGGCCAGAGCGAACCTATGCGGGGCGGTTCGGCACCCTGGGGCGGTTAAGTATCGCCGTCTTTCGCCCGCTATATTCGGCGAGCGCGATGCCGCCAAGCACGAGCACGAGTGCCAGCGCCTGATAGAGTTGGAACGTCTCGCCGACGATCACGACCGAGAGCAGCGTGCCGAAGATCGGCACCAGGTTGATAAACAGGCCGGCGCGGTTGGCGCCGATCAGTTCGTTGCCCCTGATGTAAGTTATCTGCGAGATGACCGAGGCGCCGATCGCGGTGTAGACGATCACCGTCCAGCCGCGTGCGTCGGGCACGATGACTTTGCCGGCGGCGACCTCCCACAGGAAGAAGGGCAGCGAGGTGATGAGCGCAGCGACCGCCAGGGACAGCATCAGGCTCTGCCAACGCATCACCGGCTTCATCCGCAGCCCGACCGAATAGCCGCTGTAGAGGACGACCGCCACCAGCATGATGGCGTCGCCGAAATTGAGTTCCAATGTGAGCAGCCGGCGCGGATCGCCATGGCAGGCAGTCAGGACTACGCCGAAGATGGTCAGCACCACGCCGGCAATCTGCGCCCAGCTCACACGCAAGCGGAAGAAGATGAAATTGGCGATGATGATCAAGACCGGCATCGCCGCCTGTTCGATCGAGACATTGATCGCCGTCGTGTAGTTGAGCGCGGTGTAGAAAATGGTGTTGAACAAGGTGAAGCCGCTGGCCCCAAGTGCGGCCAGCACGAACCAGTTCCGGCGCACGACAGGCCAGTCTTCCTGGATCGTGCGCCAGCCGATCGGCAGCAGGATCGCCACCGCCAGCACCCAGCGCAGGAAGACCAGCGTCATCGGCGAGACGTGATCGACCGCCAGCTTGCCGGCCACCGAATTGCCACCCCACAGCAGCGTGGTGAGCAGCAGGAATATGTAGGCGCTTCGATGCATCGCGGGATTCCGGCCGTGGGGATGGCCACGGTGTTTGCCGGCCTATTGCCCCCGTCAGCCCAAGTAAATGATGTCAAAGCCGAAAATTGTTGTGCCTCAGGGCATTTTCGGCGGCAAAGAAAGGTCGCACTCGCGAGGTCTTGACGCTATAGAGGCCTGTCGTTTCGAACCAAATCCAAGCCGCTTGGCGGCGTCTCAAGGGAAAAGAAACATGGCCAATGTGGTGGTCGTCGGCTCGCAGTGGGGCGACGAAGGCAAGGGCAAGATCGTCGACTGGCTGTCGGAGCGCGCCGATGTCGTGGTGCGTTTCCAGGGCGGCCACAATGCCGGCCACACGCTGGTTGTCGACGGCAAGGTCTACAAGCTGTCGCTGTTGCCGTCCGGCGTCGTGCGGCAAGGCAAGCTGTCCATCATCGGCAATGGCGTGGTCTTCGATCCGCATGCTTTCGTGGCCGAAGTGGCGAAGCTCAAGGCGCAAGGCGTCGAAGTGACGCCCGATCGCCTGAAAATAGCCGAAAACACGGCGCTTATCCTGTCGCTGCACCGGGAGCTGGACGGATTCCGCGAGGACGCTGCCTCCAATTCCGGAACGAAGATTGGCACGACCCGCCGTGGCATCGGCCCCGCTTACGAGGACAAGGTGGGGCGACGCGCCGTTCGGGTGATGGATCTGGCGGATTTGGAAACGCTTCCCCTGAAAGTCGACAGGCTGCTGACGCATCACAATGCGCTGCGTCGCGGGCTTGGCCATGCTGAAGTCACGCATGATGCGATCATGACGGAATTGACCTCGGTCGCCGACGAGATCCTGCCCTACATGGACCGGGTCTGGAAGATCCTCGATGACAAGCGCCGCGCCGGCGAGCGCATCCTGTTCGAGGGTGCGCAAGGCACGCTGCTCGACATCGACCACGGCACCTATCCTTTCGTCACCTCGTCGAACACGGTCGCCGGGCAAGCGGCCGCCGGCGCGGGCGTTGGTCCAGGCGCGATCGGCTATGTGCTCGGCATCACCAAGGCCTACACGACACGCGTCGGCGAGGGACCTTTCCCGACCGAACAGAAGAACGAGATCGGCGAGTTCCTCGGCACGCGCGGCCATGAATTCGGCGTCGTCACCGGGCGCAAGCGCCGCTGCGGCTGGTTCGACGCGGTGCTGGTGCGCCAGGCCGTCGCCGTCAACGGCATCAAGGGCATTGCGCTGACCAAGCTCGACGTGCTCGACGGGCTGGATGAGATCAAGGTCTGCACCGGCTACCGCCTCGACGGCGAGGCGATCGACTATCTGCCGGCGAGCCAGGGCGCGCAGGCCCGTGTCGAACCGGTCTACGAGACGCTGGAGGGGTGGAAAGGCACCACCGCCGGGGCGCGCAGCTGGAACGATCTTCCGGCCCAGGCCGTCAAATATGTCCGATACATCGAGGAGCTCATCGGCGCACCGGTAGCACTCCTCTCCACCAGTCCGGAACGGGACGATACGATACTTGTGACCGATCCGTTTCAAGACTAGTTTCTGAAGCCTTTCCGGGCATTGCGGCTGATTTGCGGGGGCCGGCGCGGAAGCAAAAATACAGGTCGACTGAAGCATGGCAGATTTCGTTGCTGTTCTGAAGAAAACGATAGACAACCTCAGCGATCAGTCGCCGGAGATGCGGGCGAGGGTCTATGACAAGGCCCGCTCGACGATCGCAGCCAAGATTGCCCTGCGCGATCCGCCGCTGTCGCCGTCGGATGCCGCCAAGCAGAAGCGCGGTCTGGAAGATGCTATCTCCAGTGTCGAGCGCGACTACACCAAGAGCGTGCCGGAGACGGATCCGCTCGCCGAGTTGGAAAACATCTTTTCCTCCATCGACCGCAACAAGAACCAGCCGAACCACACACGCCAGCCGGCGAATGCGGGGCCGTCGTGGCCAGCGCCCGCAGCGGCGCCCACCGCAAAGCCGGAACCTTACCGGCCCGCGCCGCCGCCCGCCGCCAAGCCCGAGCCAAGCTGGCCGAAGCCCGCGTCGGTGCAGCCGGCATCCTTCAATCTGGCTGACAAGAACCTGCCGGGCATGGACGCGGACCAGGAACACGACCAGCCGGATGTCTTTCCCAATGATGACGAGCCGGCCACGGCCGACACCTTCCAGCGTTTGCGTCCCGCCGAGCGCAAGCGCAGCTATGGCGGGCTGATTGCCGCCGTCGTCGCCCTGCTGGTCGTTGCCGGCGGCGGCTATGGCATCTGGCTGAACAAGGATGCCTTCGGCAAGATGCTGGGCCTGGACGGCAGCAAGGTTGCCAAGACCGAACCGGTGAAACCGGCGCCGGCCAAGCCGGCGACCGACGCGGCGGCGCCGCCGGCGGCAGGCGCCGAAGCGACGAAGTTCACGCAGCGGCTGACCCCTGAAGGCGGCGAAACCGATCCCGGCCCGGCCGGTGGGCAAAGCGGCATAGGCGAGGGCGAATCCGTCGCCGCGTTGACGACGCCGCCAACGGCAACGAACGCGCCGGCCAATACGCCTCCGGCCGCCGCCACGCCTGCCCCCGCCGCGACCCCGCCCGAGGCGGGTGCTGCGCCGGCAACGCCGCCCGCCAACGGCACCGCACCCGCGGCACCGGCCGATGCCGCCGCTACGCCGCCGGCTCCCGCGGCCGCCACGCCGCCCGCGGCCGCCGCTCCGGCGACGCAAGCCGCGGTGCCGGTTGGCCAGAAGGCGATCTTCTATGAGGAGCGCACCAGCACCGCGCAGGGTTCGGCCGAGCCCGGCAGCATCGTCTGGTCGCTGGTGCAGGAATCGCCCGGCGGCGACCTGCCGCCCGAGCCGGCGATCCGCGCCGAAGCGACCATCCCCGGCAAGGACATCCAGCTGCGCATGACCATCCGCCGCAACACCGACCAGACGCTGCCGGCGAGCCATATCATCGAGATGATTTTCCTGACGCCCGACGGTTTCGAGGGCGGCGGTGTCGACAACATCCTGCGCGTCGCCATGAAAAGCTCCGAACAGGATGCCGGCAGCCCGCTGATCGGCATTCCGGCCAAGATCGCCGACGGCTTCTTCCTCGTCGCGCTCAACGACACCAAGGCCGACGAGGACGCCAACATGACCTTGCTGCGCGGCCAGGACTGGATCGACGTGCCGGTCGTCTACAAGACCGGACGGCGGGCGCTGCTGACCATGGAAAAAGGCATACCCGGCGAGAAGGTGTTCGACGAGGCGATCAAGGCCTGGCAGGCCAAGACGGCGGGTTGAGGGGGCGGCCTAACGATCGCCTTCGTTCAGAAACCCTGGAACAGCATGTCGAGCGCGGCGACGATGTCGTCGTGATGCTTCGTCAGGTTCAGCCGACTTTCACTCAATTCAGTAGCCGGAACGGTGGCAATCAGGTGTGTCGCCATTACCAGCTTCCGGCCGCTGATCTCAAAAATGGGATGAAGCTTTCGCATCGGGGGTGGCACCATTGCAACCGGCAGCAGCGGAACGACTACCCGCGTCTTGAAGTTGTCGAGCAGGTCGGATTGAACGTCGAGCAGATAATTGCCCTCGACGCGACTGGCGAAGACGTCGTAACGCGCCATCAGAACTGCCGATATTCTTCCAGCGGAATACCGTTCTTTTCGACATAGTCGTTCCACGCCTCCATTGTGGCGCGGTTCTCAAGTTTCCACAGCCGCGTTTTTTCCGCAGCTACCGCCTCCGCGATGCCCGCTTCCGCAGCGCGCGAGACATTGACGTCAAGCCCTTTGGCTTCTCTCATGAGGTTCGAATCGATCGACAGGTTTGCTGGCTGACGGATCGCATTCAAGGCAATCTTTCGCATGGCGACCTCCGCAACATGCGCATAATGTATGCGCATATCCGCATCATGGCAAGCAACACCAATCGCGGTTAGCGAGACCTAGCCTTCCATCTCCTCGCGCAGCATCTCCAGTTCCAGCCACTCTTCTTCCAGTGCGGCCAGCGTAGCGCGTTCCTTGTCGAGGGCGGCGATGGTCTTTTGGAACGAGGCTGGATCGCGCTCGTAATAGGCCGGATCGGCGATGTTGTTTTCAAGCCGAGAGATCGAGGCGGTCACCGCCTCGATTTTCTTGGGGAGCGATTCCAGTGCGAATTTCTGCTTGAACGATAGCTTCTTCGCCGGCCCTTTTGGCGCTGCCGGCTCGCTCCTGGCCTGGGCCGGCATATCGGCGGCTTCAGTCTTGGCGCGCGCCTTGCGGTCGTCGAGCCTGGTGCCGCCGCGTTGGGCCAGCATGTCGGAATAGCCGCCGGCATATTCGACCCAGCGGCCGCCGCCGTCCGGCGCGATGATGCTGGTGACGGTGCGGTCGAGGAAATCGCGGTCGTGGCTGACCAGGATGACGGTTCCGGCAAAACCGGCGACCAGTTCCTGCAGGAGTTCCAGCGTCTCCATGTCGAGATCGTTGGTCGGCTCGTCGAGCACCAGGAGGTTCGCCGGCCGCGCCAGCACGCGCGCCAGGATCAGCCGCGCCCGCTCGCCACCGGACAGTTCACGCACCGGCGTGCGCGCCTGTTCCGGCTTGAACAGGAAATCCTTCATGTAGGAGACGACATGGCGCTGCTCGCCATTGATGACGAGGTTTTCGCCGCGCCCGTCGGTGAGATATTGCGCCAGGGTCTCCTGCGGGTCGACCGCCTCGCGCTTCTGGTCGAGCGTGGCGATTTCGAGATTGGTGCCGAGCCGGACCGAGCCTGCATCCGGCGCCAGTTCGCCGGTCAGCATCTTCAAAAGCGTCGTCTTGCCGGCGCCGTTCGGCCCGACGAGGCCGACGCGGTCGCCGCGCTGGATGCGGGTCGAGAATCCCTTGACCACGGTGAGATCGCCAAAACTTTTCTCGATGTTCTTGGCTTCGATCACCAGCTTGCCGGATTCGGCGGCGTCGCTGGCCACCATGGTCGCCGAACCCTCGGCGCCGCGATGGCCGCGAAAATTCTTGCGCATGGTCTGCAGCTCGCCGAGGCGGCGCATGTTGCGCTTGCGCCGCGCCGTCACGCCATAGCGCAGCCAGTGCTCCTCGCGCACGATCTGGCGGCCGAGCTTGTGCTGCTCGCGCTCTTCCTCTTCCAGCACCTGATCGCGCCACTCCTCGAAATGGCCAAAACCCTTGTCGAGCCTGCGGGTCTGGCCGCGGTCAAGCCAGATGGTGGCGCGCGAGACGCGTTCGAGGAAACGGCGGTCGTGCGAGATGACGATAAGTGCCGAGGAGGTGCGGACAAGCTCTTCTTCCAGCCACTCGATGACCGACAGATCGAGATGGTTGGTCGGCTCATCAAGCAGCAGGATGTCCGGTTCCGGCGCCATGACGCGGGCAAGGGCGGCGCGCCTGGCCTCGCCGCCGGACAGATCGTTCGGCCGCTCCTCGCCCGACAGGCCGAGATGCTCCATCAGATAGCTGGCGCGGTAGGGATCATCGGCGGGGCCGAGGCCTGCCTCGACATAGGCGCGGACCGTCGCGAAGCCTTCCATGTCGGGCATCTGCGGCAGATAGCGCACGGTCGCCGACGGTTGGCGGAACACCTCGCCGTCCTGGGGTTCGATCAGGCCGGCGGCGATCTTGAGCAGCGTCGACTTGCCCGAGCCGTTGCGGCCGACCAACGCGATCTTGTCGCCGGCCGAAGCGGTCAAGGCGGCGCCATCGAGCAGCGGCGTGCCGCCGAAGGTCAGTTTTATCCCGTCGAGATTGAGAAGAGGCGGGGCCATGTCAGCTTTCGGGCAAGGGATAGGGATGAGCGAGCAGCAGCGCGCGGCCATGGCCGAGCGCGATTTCGAGGCCCCCCCTGACCTCGTTGGAGATGGTCAGCGATGAACCGAAGGCCACCTCGACATGGTTCAGCGGCCATTTGGCGCCGGTGACGGTCAGGCCGGCGAGGTCTGAAAAGCCGAGGATCGAAAACAGCGTGCCGTCGGCATAGTCGAAGCCCGCCTTTCCCAACAGCAAGGGCACGCCTTCCTGGGCGCCGCTGGTCAGCACCACTCCGGTGCCGGTCTCGGCCAGCCGCAGGGCGAGCGACAGATGCAGGAAAGCATGGTCGGCCCGTTTGCCGCCGAAAGCGCCTGCCAGCACCAGGCGGGTCGCGGCGCGCGCGAGCGCGGCGGCGATCGCCAGTTCGCCATCGGTCTTGTCCTTCTCCGGCGGAAAGGTCTGGCGGGGCACGGCGGCCAGATCGTCAGGCAGATTGGCCGGCACCGAATCGAAATCACCCACCCAGAGTTCCGGGACAAGGCCGAGCAGCCGCGCATGGCCGATGCCGGCGTCGGCGGCGATCACGCGGCAGCCTTCGATCTGGCGGTCGAGCCGCGGCGTGCGGATGAGATCGCCGCCAAGCAGGATGGTGAATGTGCTCATATCGTGTGGCCCTTACCAGCCCGACACGCGAAACGGAAGGCGGCAAACTCCCACTTGCGCGGTTCATTGGCCCGGCCTATGTGTCGAAACGCTCTAACGGGGTGCCGGACGCGATCTTCGCGGACCGGCTGAGAGGCAGTCTCGCCAACCCGCTGAACCTGATCCGGTTTGTACCGGCGGAGGGATTAGACGTTTCGGACAGTCCGACGCCTCAATTCCTTTCAACTCGAACGAAGGAGGCGCCGATGCGCACGCTTTTATACTCTCTTGTCTCGGCAGCGGTTCTGGCGCTGTCCGGGCCGGCCTTGGCCAAGGACAAGCTCACCGTCTACACCTATGAAAGCTTCACCGCCGACTGGGGTCCAGGCCCTGTGGTGAAGAAGGAATTCGAGGCCGAATGCGGCTGCGATGTCGAGTTCGTCTCGGTCGCCGACGGCGTGGCGCTGCTCAATCGCGTCAAGCTCGAAGGGGTCTCGACCAAGGCCGATATCGTGCTCGGCCTCGACACCAATCTCACCGCTGACGCCAAGGCCACCGGCCTGTTCGCGCCGCATGGCGCGGTCAGCGACGTCAATGTGCCGGGCGGCTGGAGCGACGATACTTTCGTCCCCTTCGACTACGGCTATTTCGCCGTCGTCTATGACACGCAGAAGCTCAAGACACCGCCCAAGAGCCTGAAGGAATTGGTCGAGGGCAGTGCCGACGACAAGATCGTCATCCAGGATCCGCGCACCTCGACGCCCGGCCTCGGCCTGCTTTTGTGGGTCAAATCGGTCTATGGCGACAAGGCGCCGGAGGCCTGGGCCAAGCTCAAGGCGAAGGTGCTGACGGTGACGCCGGGCTGGAGCGAGGCCTACGGCCTGTTCACCAAGGGCGAGGCGCCGATGGTGCTGTCCTACACCACGTCGCCGGCCTATCACATGATCGCCGAGAACACCGAGCGCTACCAGGCGGCGTCCTTCGAGGAGGGCGAATACCTGCAGATCGAGGTCGCCGGCATCACCACCACGGGCACCAGGAACCCGCTGTCTGCAAAGTTCATGGCCTTCATGACCAGCCCGAAATTCCAGGACGCCATCCCCGAGACCAACTGGATGTTCCCTGCCGGCAAGACCGACAAGCCGCTCAACCCGGCCTTCGGCAAACTGGTCAAGCCGACCAAGACCTTGCTGTTCAGCCCCGAGGAGGTCGCCGCCAATCGCAAGGCCTGGGTGGACGAATGGCTTTCGGTGATGAGCAAGTAGGGTTGAGGCAAACCGAGCGAAGATGATTGCTCTACGGCGCCCCCTTCTGTCCTGCCGGACATCTCCCCCACAAGGGGGGAGATCGAACGTCATCGGTGATTTCGCAAATCGCCGACGCTGCAGATATAAGCTAAGCGCGGAAACTGCCAATCTCCCCCCAAGTGGGGGAGATGTCCGGCAGGACAGAGGGGGGCGCCGTAGAGCACAATCCTTTGTAAGTGCCGCGACGCGAAGACAGGCGGTCCAGCGTGCAACGCGCGTCTGACCCCCGCGTCACCGCCGGCACCATCGGGCTCACCGCGATCGCGCTGCTGATCGGTGGCGCGTTTACCGGGTTGCTCGTCGAAGGCGCTGACGATTTCTCCGGCGCTTGGGCGGCCTTCGATCCCTATCTGCTGCGCGTCGTGCGCTTCACGCTCTGGCAGGCCGCCCTTTCGACACTTCTGTCGGTGATACCGGCGCTGTTCGTGGCGCGTGCGCTGTCGCGGCACCCGCGCTTCCTGGGCCGCGCCTTCATGCTGCAGCTCTTCGCCGTGCCGCTGGCGCTGCCGGCCATCGTCGCGGCTCTCGGCATCCTGGCGCTCTACGGCCGCGCCGGTTATTTCGCCGGCCTGTTCGGCGCGGTCGGCGGCCAGGGCTGGCCAGGCATTTACGGCCTGTCCGGCATCCTCGTCGCCCATGTCTTCTTCAACCTGCCGCTCAGCACGCGTCTGTTCCTCGAGGCACTGCAGACCATTCCTGCCGACCAGTGGCGGCTGGCGAGCCAGCTTGGCATGGGCGCGCGGCCGGCGTTCCGGCTGATCGAATGGCCGACGCTGCGCGCCGCCTTGCCCGGCGTCGCCGGGCTCGTCTTCATGCTCTGCATTACCTCCTTCACCATCGTGCTGACGCTCGGCGGCGGACCAGGCGCGACGACGCTGGAAGTCGGCATCTATCAGGCGCTGCGCTTCGATTTCGATCCCGCGCGGGCGGTCGCGCTGACGCTGCTGCAGATCGCCTTGACCTTCATCGTGGTGCTGACGCTGACGCGGCTTGGCACCAATATCGTCGGCGACACCAACCTGCCGGTCGCACCGCGCCGTTATCTCTCCGTCAACCGGACCGAGACCTGGCTGAACGCGGCGCTCATCGTGTTGGCGCTGCTGTTCGTTGCCGGACCGATGACAGCCACGGTGATCGCCGGGCTTGGCGCCGATCTCGGCCGGCTCGCCGGCGAGGCCGCAGTCCGGCAGGCGACGCTGACGAGTGCGGTGCTGGCCTTCCTGTCGGCGCTGCTTTCGGTGATGCTGTCGCTGGCCTTGACCATGGCGCGCCGGGCGCTGGCGCTGAACCGCCGCTCCGGGCCAAGGACGCTGCTCGAACACGCCACCGATACCGGCGCGGGGTTCGTCCTGGTCGTGCCGCCCATCGTCATCGGCGCCGGCTGGTTCCTGCTGCTGCGCCATGCCGGCGATGTCTTCGCCATCGCCCCGGTCATGGTCGTCACCGTGAATGCGGTGATGGCGATGCCTTTTGCGTTGCGCGCCGTCCGTCCCGCCTATGATGCGGGCAGCGAGCGTCACGAACGGCTCTGCGCGCAGCTCGGCATAGCGGGCTGGGCCAGGCTGCGGCTGGTCGACTGGCCGTCGCTGCGGCGGCCGCTCGCCACCGCCTTCGCCTTCGCCATGGCGCTGTCGCTTGGCGATCTCGGTGTCATCGCGCTGTTCGGCAGTGATTCCGTGCAGACATTGCCCTACCTTCTGCTGGCGCGCATGGGCAGCTACCGCACCGCGGACGCCGCCGGCCTGGCACTGTTGCTCGGCCTGGTTTGCCTGGCGCTGGTCCTGGCAGCGGACCGGCTGGGGAAAGGAATGGCCCGCGATGTCTGACGGGGCGATTGGCAGGAAAGACGGGGCGATTGGCAGGAAAGGTGTTCCGGTGCGGCTGGATAAGGTTTCGTTCAGCTATGGCGAGGCGCCGCTTGCCTTCGATGTCGCGTTCGCGGCGGCGGAAATCACCGCCATAATGGGGCCGAGCGGCTCGGGCAAATCGACGCTGCTCAACCTGGTCGCCGGGTTCGAGACGCCACGCTCCGGCCGTGTGCTGATCGGTGGGGCCGATGTCGGCGGTGCGCCTCCGGCGGCGCGGCCGGTGTCGATGGTGTTCCAGGAAAACAACCTTTTCGCTCATCTCAGCGTCGAGCAGAATGTCGGGCTCGGCCGCTCGCCGTCGCTGCGGCTGACCGAGGCCGACCGCGCGGCGATTGCCGACGCGCTTGCGCGGACCGGCCTTGCCGGCAAGGAACAACGCTTGCCGGGCGAACTCTCTGGCGGTGAGCGCCAGCGCGTCGCCCTGGCCCGCGTGCTGGTGCGCGATCGTCCGGTGCTGCTGCTCGACGAACCCTTCGCCTCGCTCGGGCCCGCTTTGCGCGACGACATGCTCGACCTCGTTGCCGGCGTCCATGCCGACCATGGCATGACGGTGCTGTTCGTCACGCACCAGCCGCAGGATGCGCGCCGTATCGGCCAGAATGTAGTGTTTCTGGACAATGGCGCCGTCGCGGCCACCGGCTCCGCCGACGATTTCTTTGCCGGGGCTGGTCCCGAGGCGTTCCGGCGCTATATCGGTGCTGGGGATGCCGTATCACGAGATATTGCCCGGAAGCGGACATAATTTACGGTCAAACCGGCTTCGGGCGAAGTGGCGCTTGCTTGCCATGGCAGACGTAGTGTGGCTAGGTCCGCCCTATTGATCCGGCACAGGCCGTGATTTGCCTACAGCATCCGCCGCACGCCCCGAGGGACGTGTGACGGATGCTGTAGTAGTTTGTTTGCGCATGACAATTCCGAAGATCGCCCCCGATTTTCGCGGTCATGCGCCGGGACCCGAAAGGAAGCCGTTCTGGCGATCGGCGTTGACAGACCAAGATGGAACCCGCTGGCGCGCTTTCTGGCGCTGGCCGGTTTTGCCGTGGCGCTCGCAAGCTGCCAGATGTTCACACCTCCGGCAGTCCAGGAATCCGGCTTCCAGCCGTCCGACAGGCCGATCACGGTCGACAATGTCGGCGCCAACAACAAACTCGCCGAACTGGCCAAGGCGCAGCACCCGCGCATCCTGGCGACCTATGGCGGGGAATATTCCGATCCCAAGCTCGAGCGCATGGTCGCCAAGGTGGTCGGCAGCCTGACCGTGGTGTCCGCCAATCCGACCCAGACCTATCGCATCACCATTTTGAATTCCCCCAACGTCAACGCCTTCGCGCTGCCGGGCGGTTATCTCTACATCACGCGCGGCCTGCTGGCGCTGGCAAACGATTCGTCCGAACTCGCCGCGGTCATCGCGCACGAGATGGGCCACGTCACCGCCAACCACGGCCTGCAACGCCAGCAGTTGGAGGCCGAGGAAGGCCTGGCGACCAAGGTCGTCTCGGATGTGCTCGGCGACAGCCCGACCGCCAAGGCGGCACTGATCCGCGGCAAGCTCAGGCTGGCGCAGTTCTCGCGCAACCAGGAGCTGGAAGCGGACGCCATCGGCATCAAGTCGATTGGCGAAGCCGGCTATGATCCATACGCCGCCGGCCGGTTTCTGCAGTCGATGTCAGCCTATACCGATTTCCGCTCGATCAGCGGTGCCACCGACGCCAGCCTCGACTTCCTGGCGACGCACCCCAACACGCCGCAGCGCATCGACCTGGCGCAGCGCCATGCCCGCCAGTTCGGCGCACCCGGCGTCGGCACGCGCGACCGCGATTCCTTCCTCGCCGGCATAGACGGCCTGCTCTATGGCGATACGCCGGAGGAAGGCTATGTGCGCGGCGAGACCTTCCTGCATCCGGGCCTCGGTGTGTCATTCACGGTGCCGGATGGCTTCATCATCGACAATTCCGCGGCAGCGGTGACGGCGACCGGGCCGGGTGACATAGCCATCCGCTTCGACGGCGTTTCGATCGACAAGAACCGCGCCTTGACCGACTACATCCGCAGCGGCTGGGTCGCCGGTCTCGACGACAGCACCGTCAAGCAGGAAACGATCAACGGCAACGAGGCGGCGACCGCGCATGCCGGCGCCGAAGGCTGGCAGTTCGACATCGCGGTGATCCGCGCCGGCGGCCAGGTCTACCGGCTGCTGACCGCGGCCCCCTCGGCCAGCACCTCGCTCGACACGGTGGCACGCTCGGTCAGCGGGTCGTTCCGTATACTGAGCCCTGCTGAAAAAGCGGCCCTGAAGCCGCTGCACATCCGCGTGCTCACCGTGCAGCCGGGACAGACCATGGGCTCGCTCGCCGCGCAGATGGTGGGCGTCGACCGCAAGCTCGACCTGTTCCGCGTGCTCAATGCGCTGTCGCCGGGTGCCGCTGTTTCGGCCGGTGACAAGGTCAAGATCGTTACCGACAAGTAAGAGCCGGCTTCGCGATCAGGCGGCTGTCGCCAGGAACTCCGGATTCTGCTTCACCAGCGCGACCTTGAGCTTTTCCATGGCGCGGGCCTCGATCTGGCGTACGCGTTCCTTGGAAATGCCGAGCGTTTCGCCGAGTGCCTCAAGCGTCGCACCCTCGTCGCTGAGCCGGCGTTCCTCGATGATGCGCAGTTCGCGGGCGTTGAGCGCGGCGAGAGCCGCTTTCAGCCAGACGGAGCGGCGCGCCACATCGATGCGGTCGCTGACGACCTCATCGGGCAGGGGATCGTCCGAGACCAGGAAATCCATCCGCTCGGTGGCGCCCGCATCGTCGGCCAGCGGCACGTTGAGCGAGGAATCCGGAGCCGACAGCCGCGAATCCATCATCGCCACATCGGCTTCGGAAACACCAAGCGCAACCGACACTTCGCGATACAAGGTTTCGTTGGAGAGCGGCTCGGCGCCGTTTGCCAAACGGGCACGCAAGCGCCTGAGATTGAAGAACAGAGCCTTTTGCGCTGAACTCGTGCCGCCGCGCACGATCGACCAATTGCGCAGGATGTAGTCCTGCATCGAGGCGCGGATCCACCATGTCGCATAGGTCGAGAACCGAACCTCGCGTTCGGGCTCGAAGCGCGCGGCGGCCTCGAGCAGGCCGACATGGCCTTCCTGGATCAGGTCGCCAAGCGGCAGGCCGTAATGGCGGAATTTGGAAGCCATGGAAATGACCAGCCGCATATGGGCGACGGTGATGCTGTGCAAAGCGTTCTGGTCGTTGTCTTCTTTCCAGAGCAGGGCCAGCCGATGCTCCTCGTCGCGCTCCAGGTAGGGGGCCTTCATGGCCGCGCGGACCATGGTCCGTCCTGCCGTGTCTTCCATCATGAGGCACTCCCTGGCTCAGGCGATGCGAATAACGAACTGGCAGGGCGTCGGGTTGAAATCGCGGCGTCGTGCCCTAGAACAGCCAAAACTGCCATGCGCGAGAAAAGTTCCGCCCGCGCGGGCAGGCGAGCGGTATCATCCGGGCGATTTCGCAGCGGTTGCCTGGAGCGTCAGGGTGCGCGAATAAATCCCCTGCGGAGAATGCGGTTCCGGAAATCCATTGTTTTTGAAATTTCGTTCCTTATTTTTTCGACCTGCATCTGTCATTTTCCAGCCCTCACAACATGCCGGGTTGCCGGCCAAGGACGGGATCACAGAAAAATGAAATGGCTCAAGTCGCTCATCATCGCCGGAACGCTGCAAGCCCTGGCTGTCGCATCGGGCCATGCCGGCGCCAATCTCGACCAGATCAAGCAGGCCGGGGTCCTCAAGGTCGGCACGGAAGGCACTTACGCACCCTTCACCTATCATGACGCTTCCGGCGCGCTGGTCGGCTTCGATGTCGAAATCGCCAAGGCGATCGGCGACAAGCTCGGGGTGAAGGTCGAGTTTCTCGAGGGCAAGTGGGACGGGCTGATCGCCGGCCTCGACGTCAACCGCTACGATGCCGTCATCAACGAAGTCGGCATCACCGACGCCCGCAAGGCCAAGTATGATTTCTCCGACCCCTACATCGCGTCCAAGGCGGTGCTGATCGTGCGCGGCGACAACACCGACATCAAGACCTTCGCCGATCTCAAGGGCAAGAAGTCGGCGCAGTCACTGACCTCGAATTTCGGCAAGCTGGCCGAGACGAACGGCGCCGAACTGGTCGGCACCGATGGCTTCGACCAGTCGATCCAGCTGCTTTTGACCGGCCGTGCCGATGCCACCATCAACGACAGCCTGTCGTTCCTCGACTTCAAGAAGCACAAGCCCGATGCCAATGTGAAGATCGCCGCGCAAGAGGAAAACGCCGACTATTCCGGCGTCATCGTGCGCAAGGGCGATCCCGAGCTGGTCGCCGGGATCAACAAGGCGCTGGCCGACATCAAGGCGGATGGCACCTATCAGAAGATCGCCGACACCTATTTCGGCCAGGACGTTTCGAAGTAAGTTTTCCTGGGATGGGCCGGTTGCCGGCCCGTGCGATGCATCCAGCGGCGAGCCGTCTTTGACGGTTTGCCGCTTTTGTCGTGATATGGCTGACGTCTAGCATTCTGGAGGGTCTTTCGTGCCGCACTGGCTGCAACTGATGCTGGAGTCGCTGCCTTCGCTGCTGTGGGCCGCGCTGATCTTTACCGTGCCGTTGACGCTGCTGTCCTTCGTGCTTGGCCTGACGGTCGGCCTGGGCGCGGCGCTCGGCCGGCTGTTCGGACCCAAGCCGCTGGTCGCGCTCGTCCGCTTCTATGTCTGGATCTTTCGCGGCACGCCGCTCCTGGTGCAGCTGTTCCTGATCTTCTACGGCCTGCCGTCGGTCGGCATATTGCTCGATGCCTTCACCGCGGCGCTGATCGGCTTCACGCTCAACATCGGCGCCTACACGTCGGAGATCATCCGCGCCGCCATCGGCTCGGTGCCGAAAGGCCAGTGGGAGGCCGCCTATTCGATAGGCATGACCTGGAGCCAGGCGATGCGGCGTACCATCCTGCCGCAAGCCGGCCGGGTCGCGGTGCCGCCGCTGTCAATACCTTCATCTCGCTGGTCAAGGACACCTCGCTGGCAGCCGCCATCACCGTGCCGGAGATGTTCCAGGCGGCGCAGCGCATCGTCGCCACCACCTACGAGCCGCTGATCCTCTATGTCGAGGCGGCAATCCTCTATCTGGCGATGAGCTCGGTGCTGTCGGCCCTGCAGACGCGGCTGGAGGAACGGCTCAACCGCTATGGCGGCTTCCTGGAGGCACGCTCATGATCGGCCTCACCGACATCGAAAAGCGCTTCGGCGACAATCTGGTGCTGAAGGGTGTGACCGTCGCCATCGACGAAGGCAGCGTCACCGCACTTGTCGGCCCTTCGGGTGGGGGAAAAAGCACGCTGTTGCGCTGCATCAACCTTCTGGAGATCCCGACATCGGGCACGGTCCGCATTGGCGACGAAACGCTGGAATTCCGCCCGGGCATCAAGGTGGCGACCGCCGACATCAGGCGCCTGCGCCTGCAGACCGGCATGGTGTTCCAGAATTTCCAGCTGTTTCCGCACCGCACCGCGATCGAGAATGTCATGGAAGGCCTGGTGACGGTGCTGAAATGGTCGCCGCAGAGGGCGCGCGAGCGGGCGCTGGCGCTGCTGGAGAAGGTCGGCATGGTGCACAAGGCCGATGCGTGGCCGGCGACGCTGTCGGGCGGCCAGCAGCAGCGCGTGGCCATTGCCCGGGCACTGGCGCCGTCGCCGAAAGTGCTGCTCTGCGATGAGCCGACCTCGGCGCTCGATCCGGAATTGGCACAGGAGGTGGTCGACGTGCTTGGCAAGCTCGCCAGCGAGGGCACGACCATGGTGATGGCGACGCATGACCTGCGCCTCGCCTCCAAGATCGCCCAGGAAGTGGTCTTCCTCGATGCCGGAATCATCGTCGAAAAGGGGCCGTCCGCCGTGCTGTTCGGCAATCCGGAGCGCGAACGGACCAAACGGTTCATCGCGACGCTGAAGCAGGAGGCGGAGAAGGAGGCTAAGGGGTGAGTCTTCTACTTCCCCCCTTGTGGGAGGTCGGACCGAAGGTCCGGAGGGTAGGCGCTGCCCCCCCATCCCGCTGCTTTGCAGCGACCCTCCCCACAAGGGGGAGGGTAAGCAAAAACCCGGCGCGAGGCCGGGTTTTTTAGAACTCGAAGGTTCAAAGGCTCAGGCAGCTTCTTCCTGCTCGGCTTCCTCGTTGTCGGCCTTGGCGCCACGCTTAGGGCCCTTGTTGAGGTTGACCTCGATCAGACGGACGGCTTCGGTTTCCGACATGCGGTTGACGGCCGCGATCTCACGGGCCATGCGGTCGAGCGCCGCCTCATAGAGCTGGCGTTCGGAATAGGACTGCTCCGGCTGGTTGTCGGCACGGTAGAGGTCGCGCACGACTTCGGAGATCGAGATCAGGTCGCCCGAATTGATCTTGGCATCATATTCCTGGGCGCGGCGCGACCACATGGTGCGCTTGACGCGGGCGCGGCCCTGGACGACCTTCAGCGCGCGCTCGACATAATCCTCTTCCGAAAGCTTGCGCATGCCGATGGAGGTCGCCTTGGCGACCGGCACCTTCAGGCGCATCTTGTCCTTCTGGAAGTCGATGACGAACAGTTCCAGCTTGTGACCGGCCACTTCCTGCTCGTCGATCGACACGATCTGGCCGACGCCGTGCGCCGGATAGACAATGTACTCACCGGTCTTGAAACCATGACGCGCGCCGGTGGACTTCTTCTGCGGGGTGATCGTAGCCATTACGCCGTGAACTCCTTGTTGTGGTGCCGGCGTCCTGCCGGCCCGAACTCGTGCGATCGGGGGACCCGATCCTTAGCCGCACAACAGATGAACCCATCGGAAAAGCCGGACCGGCAAACCGCACAGATTGCGACCGCCTGGCCCAGATCGCTCTGGTCCGGAATGGGATTTTCACCTTTCAGTGATTTGGGGCGTCTGCGCCATAAATCGACGTGTGTCACCGGCATGTTTCGCTGATGTAACACAAAAAGTCGGAAGAATCAAGGTTTTGCTGCGTAAGCGAAGGCCACAGGTCCGTGCCGCCTGTCAAGACGATCAATGCGGCATGGCTCTTACCTTGGGTAATACCGGCCTTCGCGGCCGGCTTGTCAATCGCCTTCGCCGGGCTCGGCGGAGAAGTATTTCTCGAATTTGCCAGCCTCGCCGTCGAAGGTTTTAGCGTCGGCCGGCGGCTCCTTCTTGGCGGTGATGTTAGGCCATTTCTCGGCGTATTCGGTGTTGATCTGCAGCCATTTGTCGAGGCCCGACTCGGTGTCGGGCTTGATCGCGTCAGCGGGGCATTCCGGCTCGCAGACGCCGCAGTCGATGCACTCGTCGGGATGAATGACGAGCATGTTCTCGCCTTCGTAGAAACAGTCGACCGGACAGACCTCGATGCAATCCATGTATTTGCATTTGATGCAGTTGTCGGTCACGACATAGGTCATCGGTCGGCTCCGGGACGTCCCAGCTCTATTGGGCCAGTTTTGTTGGGCTTTTTCCGTGAGGTAACGCCTTTGTCCGTCGCTTGCAAGGGCAGCCATGCCCGGCGGCATCGGCGTTCCGGAATGAAATTCCAGCACGCCGGCTGCAGCAGGGGCATTTGGTGTCCTGTTTGCCGGGTCCGGTTCCGTCTGGTGTCTGTCGCCGTGCCCAAAACGATAGCAGGCGCGCTTGGTCACAACCTCTTGGGCGACAAGCCTCAATCTTCGCCGAGCAAGCGGTCGGTCTGGCGGCGCTCCCGTTTGGTCGGGCGGCCGCTGCCGGCCTCGCGCAGCGCCGGTATGGCATCTGGCAGGGTGTCGGCCTTCGGCGTGGGCGGCGGCGACATGTCCTCGTAGAGGGTACGGGCCTCTTCGGCCGGGCCGCGCCGCACACCGGCGCCGAGCACCTTCCAGACGAAAATGCGCCGGTCGAGCGTGATGGTCAGCACGTCGCCCGGCTTGACCAGATCCGAGGCCTGCGCTGCTTTGTCGCGATTGATTCGCACGCGGCCGGCGACCACCAGCTTCGCCGCCAGCGAGCGCGATTTCACGGCCCGCGAGAAGAAGAGCCATTTGTCAATGCGCTGGCGGCCTTCAGCAACCATCGAAGCGCTATCTCTTGGTCTAGGGGCCTACTTCTTCAGCTGGTCGCGCAAGGCGGCGAGCTTGGCGAAGGGTGAGTCCGGATCGAAGCGCACCGGGCGTTCCTCGCGCGGCTTCGGCTGGAAAACGGGCTTTGCGCCCCCTTGATCGGGGCGACCGCCCTTGCCTTCCGGCCTGCCGCCCTTCCAGTCGGGCCGGCCGTCGCGGCGTTCTGGACGCTCGCCTTGCGGGCGGCCGTCGCGGCGCTGTTCACCTTCGCCCTGCGGCTTGGGCTTGAACTTCGAGCGGTCGAAGCGCGGTTTGCCGGCGCCGTCGCGGCGGCCTTCATGGGCCGGACGCTCGCCTGGCGCGCCCGTTGCCTGGGCGCCGACGGCATCGGCCGGTGCATTGCCTCGGCCGCGCGCCGGGCCGTTGCGCTGGCGATTGTTGCGGCCCTCCTGGTGACGGGGGCGCTGGTCGAAACGGCCCTGACGCCACAACAGGATCGGCTTGGGTGCCTCGGCTTCGGCGGGCTCGCTGGCCTCACCCTCCCCCTCGTGGGGAGGGTCGGCGCGCAGCGCCGGGGTGGGTGGAGCGCCAGTACCGTCAGCACCGCCTGCATCACTGGCTTCATCAGCACGACGTGCATCGTCTGCGCCATCACCCCCACCCGCATCGCTTCGCGCCGCGACCTCCCCCATCGAGGGGGAGGTGGGGGCGTCGGCGCCTTCTGTGGCAGTGACGTTGGCGACAACTTCTGCAACAGCCGGAGCTTCTTCCACGATTTCTGCGGGAGTTGCGACTTGCTCTTCCGTGACAAGCTCTGACGCTGTTTCCGCAATGGCTGAGGTTTCGATTGTAGTTTCAACAGCCGTTTCCGCGACAGGTTCTGCGGCTGTTTCCGCAATGGCTTCGGCCGGAGCTTCGACCGCCGCCTCCGCGACAGCCGGCTCAGAACCTTCGACCGCGGCTTCGGCGGCTGCATCCGTTGCGGCGGCTTCGGCTGCCTTGGCCTGTTCGGCGCGTGCGGCCTCTTCCGCCGCGAGCTTGGCGGCTGCCGCTTCGCGCGCGGCATTGTCCTGCGTCTCCAGCCGTGCCTTGACCTCGGCCGCCGGCTTCGGCTCGGCGCGGTAGCCGAGGCCCTTCAGGATCTCTTCCATGTCGTCGGCGGTGGCGCCGAGGATCGACATCATCGGCGGCGTCACCATGAAGGACTGGCCGTCATAGGCGCCGTCCGGTCGCTGGCCAAGGCCGGGCTTCCAGTTGGTCGCCGGACGAATCAGGTCGGCCAGCCGCTCCAGAATATCGATGCGCACGGCGCGGCGGCCAAGATTGCGGTAGCCGGCAAGCTTGTAGAAGGCCTTGTCGAAGGTCGGATCGATGACCACCGAGGTGCGGCCCGATGCCAGCGCGTGGACCACGTCGCCAAAGCCGGGCTTGTCCTTGCCGTCGTTCTTCAGCGCCCACAGCAAGGTCACCAGTCCGGCCGGTGCCGGCTTGATCAGCGCCGGCACGAAGACATGATAGGCGCCGAAGCGTACGCCAAGCCGGCGCAGCGCCGCACGGCCTTCCTGGTCGAGCGACTTCATCTCCTCGGCGATGTCGCGGCGGTTGATGAGGCCGAAATTCTCGACGAGCTGGAAGGCGATGCCACGGCCGATGCCGGAAATCTGGTCGGCATTCTTCAGATCGACCAGTGGCTTCAGCAGCGTTTCGATCTGGAAATTGACGAACCGTTCGGCACGCGCGGCGACCTTGTCGCGCGCCGGGCCGGTCAACTGTTCGTCGGCCAGCAGCACCAGGCGCGGCTTCAGTGCGTCCTCGCCTGAAACCAGCGTGCCGATCGGTGCGCCGATCCAGCGCAGCGTGCCGTCAGAACCAAGCGCAAGGTCGCCATTGGCGCAGGCGCCGAAGCGTTCGGCGCGCGCCTCGAATTCGGCGGACAGCGCCTTTTGCGCGGCGGTGCGCACGGCTTTTGCGTCTTCGCCGCCGGCTGTCTGGTCGGCGGTGAAGCGGAACCCTTGCAGCTCGCCGACATGATGGCCTTCGACAAGGACGGTTCCGGTAGGACTGATTTCGGCTTCAGGCATGGTATTTTCTCTAAGGCGCCGCATGAGGACGGAAGTCCTGCGGTCTACGAAGCGTTTCGTCAACCGCTCATGCAGCGCATCCGACAATCTGTCTTCGATTTCGCGCGTCTTTTCCTGCCAGTGTGCCTGATCGGCCAGCCAGCCGGGCCGGTTCGACACGAATGTCCAGGTGCGGATCTGGGCAATCCGGTGCGACAGCGTGTCGATGTCGCCCTCGGTGGTGTCGGCGCGGCGCACCTGCTCGGCCATGTAATTCTCGTCGACATGGCCATGCCGGGCAAGGTCCATGTAGATCGAGGCGATGAGGTCGGCATGCTGGGCCGGGGCGATCTTGCGGTAGTCGGGGAGCGCGCAGGCCTCCCACAGCAGCGCCACGCGCCTAGCATCGGTGGCCAGCGCGCGGATGTCGCCGTCGCGCGACAGATATTCGAGCGCCTGTGCGTCGACCGCCGGCAGCGCGCGCGTCAGGCCCTCGACCGGGGCGTTGGTCTCGATCGAGCGCTTCAGCGCGTCGAGGCTGGCGAAGTCGAAACGTGCGGTGCGCCACTGCAGCACCTTCACCGGATCGAATTCATGGCCCTCGATCTTCTTGACCAGTTCTTCGTCGAGCGGATCGACCTGGCCGGTGACGCCAAAGGTGCCGTCGCGCAGATGCCGGCCGGCGCGGCCGGCGATCTGGCCAAGCTCGGCCGCCGTCAAATTGCGGTACTGGTAGCCGTCGAACTTTCGGTTCTGGGCAAAGGCGACATGGTCGAGATCGAGGTTGAGACCCATGCCGATAGCATCGGTGGCGACGAGATAGTCGACATCGCCGGACTGGAACAGCGCCACCTGAGCGTTGCGGGTGCGCGGCGACAGCGCGCCGAGCACGACGGCGGCGCCACCTTGCTGGCGGCGGATCAACTCGGCGATGGCATAGACCTCATCGGCGGAGAAGGCGACGATCGCGGTGCGACGCGGCAGCCGGGTCAGCTTCTTGGAGCCGGCATAGGCGAGATGCGACAGCCGCGGCCGGGTCACCACCGAGACGCCCTTCAGCAGCCGCTGCAGGATGCCATGCATGGTGGCCGCGCCAAGCAGCAACGTCTCCTGGCGGCCGCGCAGATGCAGGATACGGTCGGTGAAGATGTGGCCACGCTCGAGATCGCCGGCCAGTTGCACCTCATCTATGGCGACGAAGGCGGCGTCGGTCTCGCGCGGCATGGCCTCGACGGTGCAGACGGAATATTGCGCGCCTTTCGGCTGGATCTTCTCCTCGCCGGTGATCAGTGCCACCTTGTGAGCTCCGACCTTTTCGCAGACGCGGGTGTAGACCTCCCGCGCCAGCAGCCGGAGCGGCAGGCCGATGATGCCGGTCTCATGCGCCACCATGCGCTCGATGGCGAGATGGGTCTTGCCGGTGTTGGTCGGCCCAAGCACGGCGGTCACGTCGCGGCCCGACAGGATCAGCGGCTCGGTGTGTTTCGGCTGGATGTTCATCGGCTCGGAAATAGGGCTTTCTGGCCTCTCATTGTCGGGAGCGTGCCCTGGACGGCGCGTATGACAGGCGACACATAGGGATTTCGGGCGCGAAGCGAAAGCGGAATGTTCCACCGTCGGCTCGAAGGCGCCTTTGTCAAGCTCCCGATCGGTTGCGGATTAAGAGTTGGAACGAGTCTGGAACGAATCGGCGACGAATCGCTGACTCCGTCAGATTCAGCTTTTGTTCACGGCTACATATGGATTTTGTGACGATGAGTCTCACCACATGCTGAATCGTTGAACTGGCCCGTTTTATGCTAGGTGGCCTCCGTCGTTAATCTTTGCCGGCAAATGAGGAGAGCGGCTCGATCCGCCCCACTCAAGGTGATGGGATTGTTAATCTTTCTGAATTGATCGTTAAAGCATTGCGGATGATTTCGGGCCGTTAATGTTAACTTCCGCTCAAAGCCGGAACGAATCGGCGACAAAACAGCGCCGACGGTACTTTCCCCTTTTGTTCTCCCAATATCTTGTGTTGTGAACAGCTTATCCACCGAGAATCCACAGGCCTGGCGACGGGTTTTGCACAGATGCCGCTGCCGCCATTAACCTTTGCGTGCCGGATTGGATCATCGTGCTGGAACGAGGCATTTTGCTGCGACAGCATATCAACGAAAAACGGACCGGTTTCCCGGTCCGCCCGGGTTTTCGTTCTCCCAGCTTGTCTCGCTGAAACCATCGCCTCAGGTGAAATACTGACCGCCATTCGCGGTGAGGGTCGAACCAGTGATGAAGCCGGCATCCTGCGAAGCCAGGAAAACGACACAGCGCGCGATCTCTTCCGGTTCGCCGAGGCGGCCGACGGGGATCTGCGGGATGATGCGCTCGTTGAGCACCTTCTCGTCGATCGCCTTGACCATCTCGGTGGCGATGTAACCGGGGCAGATCACGTTGACGGTGATGCCCGCGCGAGCCCCCTCCTGAGCGAGGGCCTTGCTGAACCCGATGTCGCCGGCCTTGGCTGCCGAATAGTTGACCTGGCCGGCCTGGCCCTTCTGGCCATTGATCGAGGAGATGGTGATGACGCGGCCGAACTTGCGGTCGCGCATGCCGCTCCACAGCGGGTGCGTCATGTTGAAAACACCGGACAGATTGGTGTCGATGACCTCTTTCCACTGCTCGCGCGTCAGCTTGTGGAACATGGCGTCGCGGGTGATGCCGGCATTGTTGACCAGCACCGAGACCGGGCCGAGATCGGCCTCGACCTGTCTGATGCCGACGGCACAGGCATCATAGTCGGCGACCGACCATTTGTAGACCGGAATGCCGGTCTCGGCCTTGAACTTCGCCGCCGCCTCGTCGTTGCCGGCGTAGTTCGCGGCAACCGAATAGCCGGCGTTTTTCAATGCGATCGAAATCGCGGCGCCGATGCCGCGCGATCCACCCGTGACGATTGCAACCTTGGTCATGCGCTCCCTCCCTTTGGTCGGGAGAGCGAATAGGGAGTAGCGAATAGCGAGTAGGGATCAACGTCCCGTCGCGCTGACGCAATTCTTCCCTATTGGCTGCTCCCTATTCGCTATTCACTTCTCTTTGTTAGAGCGCTTCCACGCACATGGCGACGCCCATGCCGCCGCCGATGCACAGGGTGGCCAGGCCCTTCTTGGCGCCACGGCGGCGCATCTCGAAGACCAGCGTGTTGAAGACGCGGGCGCCGGACGCACCGATCGGGTGGCCGATGGCGATGGCGCCGCCATTGACGTTGACGATCGAAGGATCCCAGCCCATGTCCTTGTTGACGGCGCAGGCCTGCGCGGCAAACGCCTCGTTGGCCTCGACGAGATCGAGATCGCCGACCGACCAGCCGGCCTTTTCCAAGGCTTTGCGCGAGGCGGGAATGGGTCCGGTGCCCATGATGGCCGGATCCACGCCGGCCGTTGCCCAGGAGGCGATGCGCGCCAGCGGGGTGATGCCGCGCCTGGCGGCTTCCGCCTCGCTCATCAGCAGCGCGCCAGCGGCACCGTCATTGATGCCGGACGCGTTGGCGGCGGTCACCGTGCCGTCCTTGTCGAAGGCCGGCCTCAGCTTGGTCATGGCATCGAGCGTCGCGCCGTGGCGGATATACTCGTCCTGGTCGACAATGGTGTCGCCCTTCTTGCCCTTGATGGTGAAAGCGACGATCTCGTCCTTGAACTTGCCGGCCTTCTGGGCGGCTTCGGCCTTGTTCTGCGAGGCGAGCGCGAAATGGTCCTGGTCTTCACGCGTGATCTGGAACTGGCGGGCGACGTTCTCGGCGGTGTTGCCCATGTGATAACCGTTGAAGGCATCCCACAGCCCGTCCTTGATCATGGTGTCGATCATCTTGTAGTCGCCCATCTTGACGCCGGCGCGCAGGTGCTGGGCGTGCGGCGACATCGACATCGATTCCTGGCCGCCGGCAACGATCACCTTGGCGTCGCCGGTGGCGATCTGCTGCATGCCGAGCGCGATGGCGCGCAGGCCCGAGCCGCAAACCTGGTTGAGGCTCCAGGCTGTGGTTTCCTTCGGCAGGCCGGCCATGATCGAAGCCTGGCGGGCCGGGTTCTGGCCCTGAGCCGCGGTCAGCACCTGACCGAGGATGACCTCGTCGACCTCGGCCGCTTCGACACCGGCGCGGGCCAGCAATTCCTTGACGACAACAGCGCCGAGCTCATGCGCCGGGGTGGCGGCAAAGGCGCCGTTGAAGGAGCCGACCGCGGTACGCGTGGCGCTGGCAATGACGATGGAAGCGGACATTTTCTTCTCCAGACTTCATGGGTTTGTTCTGCCGTTGAGGACTTTTCTTGCCCTTTCCCAATCCCAAGTCAAACCGGAAATGGGCATGGCGCCCATGCGCCGCAAGCAGGCCGCGCATCGGCGTGACGGCAGGGCGGGCGCTGCTGCGCAACATATTTCGCCTGCTATGCAGCAATATATGATCCCGCACTGCACAAACTGCTTGGAATTATGAGGCTTTTGCGCATATCCTTAAAAAGGGCGCAATCGTTACCGGCCGCTTACTCAGGCGCGCCGGTGTCCGGGGAGGATGCAGATGGCCGCTAAAGACGATCCGATTGTTATCAAGAAATACGCCAATCGCCGCCTCTACAATACGGGGACGAGCACCTATGTGACGCTCGAGGATCTGGCCGAGATGGTCAAGAAAGGCGAGGAGTTCACCGTCCAGGACGCCAAGACCGGCGACGACATCACGCATCCGGTGCTGACCCAGATCATCTTCGAACTGGAGAACAAGGACGGGCAGAACATGCTGCCGATCCCGTTCCTGCGCCAGCTGATCGCCTTCTATGGCGACCAGATGCAGATGATCGTGCCGAGCTTCCTCGAACAGTCGATGATCGCCTTTTCCAAGGAGCAGGAGCGCTTTCGCGAGCAGATGAAAGGCGCCATCGGCAAGTCGCCGCTCGACGTGATGAAGATGGCGACCCCGATCAAGGCGCTGGAAGAACAGACGCGCCGCAACATGGAAATGTTCCAGAACGCGATGCGGCTGTTCACGCCATTCCCGCCCGCGGGCTCGGCGCCTGCCGCGGCTCCCGCCGAGCCGGCCAGGAAGGAAGCGCCGGAGAAACCCGACGACCTGCAGCAATTGAAGGACCAGATCGCTGCCATGCAGCGCAAGCTCGACACGATGTCGTGAGCGCTATCATTCACGCAATCTACGGCAGCAATCCCTCATAGCGACCGCGCGGCCTGATGATGCTGCCGCTCACGATCTGTTCGACCACATGCGCGGCCCAGCCGACGCTGCGTCCGAGTGCGAACAAATGGAATGGCGCATCGCGGGGCAAACCAAGACTGCGCGCCAGCACGGCCAGGGCGAAATCGATATTCGCTGAAGCGCCGGTCGCGGCCATGGCGGCGGTTTCCAGCGATCGCAAGGTCTCGTCGGTGTCGTCGATGGCCGCCAAGAGCGCTGTGGCGCGAGGATCGCCCTCGGGATAAAGCGGATGGCCGAAGCCCGGCAGCGGCCGGTCGTGGCCGAGCCAGCGCCGGATCGTGGCATCGGCGCCGTGCCGTGCCGCATCGTCGGCAAGTTGCATCACCGCTTCGCTGGCGCCACCGTGCCGTGGGCCGGAAAGCGTCGCCAGGCCTGCCAGCAGGCAAGCGGCGGGCGAAGCTCCGGTCGAGGCCGCGACGCGGGCGGCGAAGGTCGATGCGTTGAGTTCGTGGTCGGCGAGCAGCACAAGGGCGCGCCGGATTGCTTCCGCACCGCCATCATCCACCGACCAGCCCCGGGCCAATCGCCGATGCACCGGGTCGGATCCCGGCGAGGCGCCGATGGCGCTGGCCAGCACGCTGATCGCGCGCGCGGCATCGGCGCAGAGCGAGGCGGCGCTGCGTCCAAGCGAGGGCCGCCCCTGGCCGGCAAGCGTGGCAAGTTGTGCGAAGGCCGGGGCCCGGCCAAGCTGGCTGGAGGCATCCGACGCCTGCGCTTCGAAACTCACCGGTTCTGGCCGGGCCCAAAGCACGGCGGCGGTCTCTTCCAGCGTGGCATGTTCGCAGAGCGCAACGGCGTCCCGGCCCCGATAGACGAGCCTGCCGTGCCAAACGGTCGAGATCGCCGTTGCGATCGACGGCTCGCCCCAGGCGATGGCGCTTTCGGCGATGGCCGAGGGGCTGCGTCCGCGCGCCCTTCGCGTCGCTAGCGCCGCCACATCGTCGGCGCGGTACTGGCTGCGGCGCGGATCGGCACGGTCGGGCCGCATGCCGATGCGCCCGCGGCTGACATAGGCGTAGAGCGTCTGCGGCCGCACCTTGAGCCGTTCCAGCGCCTCTTCCCGTGACAACCATTCGGACATGTCGAGCCTTGATATTGATTCTGTTGATCAAGATTGATGCTTGCGTCGCCCACCCTTATCTCCCATGCGCAAAAGCTTCAAGGAGACAGCTATGGCGAATGGGCTCGATGACGTGGTGGCGGCCGAAACAATCCTGTCGGACGTGGATGGCCTGGGCGGCCGCCTGACGATCCGTGGCCATTCCTTGCCGGAATTGGCGGGACGATGGACCTATCCGCAGGTCGTCCGCTTGCTGCTGGACGGCTTCTTCGACGACCTGCCCGGCGATACCGAACTGGCGGCGAGCCTGGGCGAGGCTCGCGTCGAGGTGTTCGAGCGGCTCCAGCCTTCGCTGGTGTCGCTGGCGCCGCTCGACGTCTACAGCGCCATGCGCGCCGGCATGGCGCTGCTGCCGGACGGCGAGACACTGAAGGATGCCTTGCGGCTGATCGCGGCGCCTGCGGTGCTGACGCCAGCCCTGTTGCGCCTGCAGCGCGGCGAGCAGCCGGTTGCGCCGGACGGCAAGGCCGACCATGCCGCCGACATGTTGAGGATGCTCAGGGGTTCCGCCCCGCCAACGGCATTGGCAAAGGCGCTGGATAGCTATCTGGTGACGGTCTGCGATCACGGCCTCAATGCCTCCACCTTTGCCACCCGCGTCGTTGCCTCGACACTGGCCGGGCTGACCTCATCGGTGCTGGCCGGCCTCGGCGCGCTCAAGGGACCGCTGCATGGCGGCGCGCCCGGCCCGGTGATCGAGATGCTCGATGCCATCCAGGCGCATGGCGCCGCGGCCGGCTGGCTGCGCGACGAGATCGCACATGGCAGGCGGATCATGGGGTTCGGCCATCGCATCTACCGCGTGCGCGATCCGCGCGCCGACGTGCTGAAGGCCGTCGTGCGGCAGATCGGCGGCGAGGGCGAGGCCGGCCGCCGGCTGGCCTTCGCCGAAAAGGTCGAGCAGACGGCACTCGATGTGCTACGGGTTGCCAAGCCGCAACGCTCGCTGCAGACCAATGTCGAGTTCTACACGGCGCTCGTGCTGGAGGCCGCGGGCTTTCCGCCAAAAGCCTTCAGCAATGTCTTCGCCGCTGGGCGCGTCGCCGGCTGGATCGCCCATGCGCGTGAGCAGCAAACGACCGACCGGCTGATCAGGCCGCAATCGCGCTATGTAGGGCCGGTGCCGAACCTCGTCGCCTAAGCCTCCTGTCTGTTTCAAAAGACGCCTCTTCTTCGCTTTGCAGCGGAGAGGCTTCTGCGCATGACCGAAATTTCATGTGATCACGCGACCGTGTTCGTGTTCTTGCCTTGGTCCGCCCTTATATGCTGCACTGCAACATAGGCCTGCCGTGACCCTGCCGCTCCGATCCCGGATCGGATGGGTCGGGCACCGAGGTGACAGGAACGCCATGACGAAGAACGGCAAGGCGGAGGAAAAGAAGAAGATCAACATCGCCCTTCAGGGAGGCGGCTCGCATGGCGCGTTTTCCTGGGGCGTGCTCGACCAGCTGCTGGAGGACGGACGGCTGGAGATTTCGGCGGTGTCCGGCACCAGCGCCGGGGCCATGAACGCGGTGGCACTGGCAGATGGATTTGTGCGCGGCGGGGTCGACGGCGCGCGACAAAAGCTCGATGATTTCTGGCATGCGGTGGCGGCAAAGGGCCGGTTCAGTCCGGTGCAGCGCATGCCATGGGACGTCGCTTGGGGCAATTGGTCGATCGAGAACTCGCCGGGCTATGTCTTCTTCGACACCATGTCGCGGGTGTTCTCGCCCTATGTCGCCAACCCGCTTGGCCTCAATCCGCTGCGCGACGTGGTTCAGCAGGAGATCGATTTCAAGAATGTCCACGCCTGCAAATCGATGGAACTGTTCATCTCCGCCACCAATGTCGAGACCGGACAACTGCGGGTGTTCTCCGATGGCGAGATCGATCTCGACACGGTGATGGCCTCGGCCTGCCTGCCGCAACTGTTCCGCGCCGTCGAGATCAAGGGCGTGCCCTACTGGGATGGCGGCTATGGCGGCAACCCGGCGCTCTATCCGTTCTTCAAGACGGCGGCGACCGAGGATGTGCTCCTGGTTCAGATCAATCCGGTGGTGCGGGAGGGAACGCCCAGGAGCGCCAACGAGATCCAGAACCGCATCGACGAGATCACCTTCAACGCCGGGCTGCTGCGCGAATTCCGCTCGATCGCCTTCGTCAAGGAACTGATCGCCGCCGGCCGCCTGCCGCATGGCGAATACCGCGACATCCGCATGCATCGCATCGATGCCGACGAGGCGTTCAAGGACCTGTCGGCGTCATCGAAGGTCAATGCCGAATGGGCATTCCTGACCTATCTGCGCGATCTCGGCCGCACGGCCGCCAGCGACTGGCTGGAGGAGAATTACGACGCCGTCGGCAAACGGGCGACACTCGATCTTTCCGGCGAACTCGATGATGGTTTCAAGCCGGTGCGCGGTCCCGCACCCGGCCGGCGGGTGAAGGAATTCCTGGCGGCGCGCAAGAACCCGGAGGTGGAGCGCCGTCGGGCCTGACCCTGTCTGTTGCCGAAGAGCGGTGGCCGATCTGGATCAGCGAGAGTTTTCGGCATCCATGGATTTCGGACAGAGCGACAACCAATGCGTACCGGCAACCAATGCGTGTGAACAACGCATCATCATGCTGACGCCTGCTGCCACCGATCTTCCGGCAATGCCATGCACTGTCGCGATATTGATGGAAACCGGCGAGCGGAATGGTCGGCATCGTCGTTGCGCGTCGCATGGACAATGACCGGCGTTGCTGCGCCCACAGGGCGTTCGGGGATGCGTCATGAATGGGAGGTCCGGCGCCCTCCGGTGCTGGACACTCAGGCGTTTCTGGCGACGCCTTAGATGCCGACGGACTGGTCTTTGCAATGTCGGCTGGAATAAATTCTCGGCTGTTTCATCAGTAATTCCAACGCGTTGCTTAGGCTTTCCGACGTCGGGAATTGGTGTCTTTCATGGGGCGAAATGATTTGTTCATCGATGAAAACCAGTGTCCGGATCACAATCCGGCGCGCGACGGCAGCTGTATTTTTCGAGAACGCCACGCTGCCCGCCGGCAATGCCAAGCCGGTCGTCCGGGCTGGTCGTGAGGGCAGATCGTGAGCCGGCAGCAGGCGCTCCTCAGGGGCTGGCCAGGACAGTCACGGACCGTTCCGCGGCTGCCACACTCTGTCCGGTTCCGCAATGCCGTTGCAACTTTCCGACTATATTGCGGTGCAACTTTGATGTAAAAGCCCGCTCGCCGATCACGGCAATTTGAACACGGTCAGGCGCGCACCCATATCGGCGACGCGCCCGCGTCATGAGGGCGCGGTGCTGGCCGAACCCGCAGTGGAAAAAACGACGATGCCGAGAATCAGGTTTCACAAGCTTGCAGCCATTGTTGTGCTTATTGGTTTCGCGGCCTGGATGGCGACAGGCGAATTCTCGTCGGTGGGCAGCGCCGCTGTTGACCACCAAAAGGCGGGCGAGCCCGCCAAGGCGCAGGACGCTGGCAAGCCGAAGGCTGAAGCCGAGCCGAAGGCGCCGTTGCGCACCGTCGCGGTGGTGACGCCGCCGCGCAAGACCTATGCGCGCGCCATCCGTGTTTCCGGGCTGACCGAGGCCGACAAGCGCGCGGTGCTGGCAACCCGCGTCGCCGGCGTCATCGACAAGCTGCCGGTCAAGCAAGGCGATCACGTCAAGACCGGCGACCTGGTGCTGATGCTGGCCGCCGAGGAAAAGATCTCGATGGTCGACAACGCCAAGCAGCTCGTTGTTCAGCGTAAGGCGGAGCTCGATGCGGCGGAGCGGCTCGCCAAGACCGGCAATCTGCCCAAGCTGCAGCTCGACACCGCCCGCTCCAATCTGACCCAGGCGCAATCCCAGCTGGATACCGCGCAGGCCGAGCTGGACCGTAACGAAGTCAAGGCGCCGTTCGACGGCGTCATCGACCGGGTGCCGGTGGAACTTGGCAGTTCGGTCATGCAGGGCGGCGAGGTGGCGACCATCCTCAAGCTCGATCCGGTGATCGCCCGCGGCGAGATCAGCGAGCGCGACCTGGGCTATCTCAAGCTCGGCGACAAGGCCAAAGTGCGGCTGGTCAGCGGTCAGACCGTGGAAGGCACCGTGCGCTACATCAGCCGCGACGCGTCGTCGGCGACCCGCACCTTCCGCGTCGAGGTGGCGATCCCCAATGCCGACGGCTCCGTGCCGGCCGGCATGACGGCGGAAATCCAGCTCAGCGCGCTGCCCACCGACGCGGTGCTTTTGCCGCGTTCGGTGGTGACGCTCGGCGACAAGGGCGATCTGGGCATCCGCGCCGTCGGCAAGGACAACAAGGTGGCGTTCTTCCCGATCGACCTGGTCGACGACACGCCGACCGGTCTCGTGCTCGGCGGTATCCCGGCCGATGCGCGCATTATCGTCGCCGGCCAGGAACTGGTGAAGGAAGGCGATGAGGTCAAGCCGGTCGAGGCCGACCAGGCGACCATCAACAAGCTGATCGGCGAAGCCACCGCCGGGACGCAGTAGCGCGGCGACGCCGGCGCCGGGCCTTGCCCGGCGACGTCAGTCGGTTCGCCACTCTCGAAGCAACAGCAGGCAGATGTCATGGATATCGTCAGACTCGCAATCAACAATGCCCGCCTGACCATCTCGGTCCTGGTCTTCCTGCTGATTGCAGGCTGGGTCGCCTATCAGTCGACACCGAAGGAAGCGGAACCCGACGTTCCGATTCCGATGATGTATGTCAGCCTGATCTATCAAGGCATTTCGCCTGAAGATTCCGAGCGCCTTCTGCTGCGGCCGATGGAAAGCAAGCTGAAAAGCCTGAAGGGCCTCAAGGAAATGCGCTCGGCCGCCTTCCAGGGCGGCGGCTACGTGCTGGTCGAGTTCCAGCCGCAGACCAACCTTGCGACGGCGCTGCAGGATACGCGCTCCAAGGTGCAGGACGGCAAGGCCGACCTGCCGCAGGCGGCCGAGGAGCCCGTCGTCACCGAGGTCAATATTTCCGAATTTCCGGTGCTCGTCGTGACCCTGTCGGGGGATCTGCCCGAACGCGTCCTGACCGCCGCGGCGCGCGAATTGCGTGACCGTATCGAGGAAGTGCCCGGCGTTCTCGAAGGCTCGCTGCAGGGCTCGCGCGACGATCTCGTCGAAGTCGTCATCGATCCGATGAAGTTGTCTTCCTATGGCTTGCAGCTCGACCAGCTGATCGGCGCCGTCGGCGCTTCCAATAGCCTGGTCGCCGCCGGCAATATCGAAGGCTCCCAAGGCAAATACGCGGTCAAGGTGCCATCGCTGATCGAGACGCCCGAGGATGTTGCGGCCTTGCCGGTGGTCGCCGGTCCCAATGCCGTGGTGCAGGCCAAGGATATCGCGACGATTCGCTCGACCTTCGCTGATGCGGAGACGATCACCCGCCTCAACGGCAAGCCGGCCATCGCCATCGAAGTCAAAAAGCGCATCGGCGCCAATCTGATCGACACGCTCACCAAGGTGAGGGAGGTGTCCGACGGCTTCGTCAAGACGATGCCCGAGGGCATGCACGTCACCTACACGCAGGATAAGTCGGTCTTCGTCAACCAGTTGCTTGGCGACCTGCAGAACCATGTGATGATCGCGGTGATCCTGGTGTTCATCGTCATCCTCTATGCGCTGTCCGGCCGTGCCTCGCTGCTCATCGGCCTGGCCATCCCGTCGTCCTTCCTGATCGGCATCCTGTTGCTGGCCATGATGGGCTACACGATCAACATGATCGTGCTGTTCAGCCTCATCCTGGCCGTCGGCATGCTGGTCGACGATGCCATCATCGTCACCGAATTCGCCGAACGGCGCATGAGCGAGGGCATGCCGAAGCAGGATGCCTTCGCGCTGGCCGCCAAGCGCATGGCTGGTCCGGTCATCGCGGCGACGATGACGCGCATTGCCGCCTTCTCGCCGCTCCTGTTCTGGCCCGGCATCATCGGCGATTTCATGAAGTACATGCCGATCACGCTGATCGTCACGCTGTCGGCGTCGATGCTCTACGCGCTGGTCTTCGCGCCGACGCTGGGCGCGATCTTCGCCAAGGCGCCGCAGCATCACGAGCATGACAATCGCGATGGCTGGTACATGGCCGTCGTCAAGCAAGCGGTGCGCTTCCCCATCACCGTGATGGTGCTCACCGTCGTCTTGCTGGCCGGCATCTTCGTCGGCTATTCGAAATACGGCGCAGGCGTCGAGTTCTTCCCGAGTGTCGAGCCCGACTACGGCCTGCTCTATGTGCACGCCCGCGGCAACCTTTCGTTGGCCGAAATGGACACCGCGACGAAGATCGCGGAAAATCGGATGCTTGGCTGGCCCGGGATCAAATCCGTCTACACCCGTGTCGGCAAGACGCAGGGCGGCGGCCAGGATGTGCCCGAAGACGTGGTCGGCGTCATCCAGTACGAATTCATCGACTGGCGCGAGCGCAAATCGGCGAACCAGATCCTGAACGATCTGCGCGGCGTCATGGCCGGCATTCCGGGCGTCGACGTCGAAGTCCGCGTGCCCGAGGCCGGACCGCCGACAGGCAAGCCGATCCAGATCAGGCTTTCGGCTGTCGATCCCAAGGGGCTCGACGACAAGGCCCGGGCCGTTGCGGCGCGCGTGGCCAAAGTGCCCGGCGTCATCGATATTTCCGATGGCCTGCCGCCGCCCGGTGTGGACTGGGCGCTCGAGGTCGACCGCGCCAAGGCGGCGCAATACGGCATCAGTCCGACCGCTGTCGGCACCGTTGTCCAGCTGGTGACCAACGGGCTGAAGCTCTCGGAATACCGGCCGGCCGGCGCTGACGATGCCGTCGATATCAGACTGCGCCTGCCCGAAGACCGGCGCACACTGTCGACGCTCGACGAACTTCGTGTGCAGACCTCGCAAGGCTCGGTGCCGATCTCGAACTTCGTCATCCGCAAGCCCGAGCCGACGGTCGGTATCCTCAACCGCATCGACGGCGCGCGTACGGTGGTGGTGCAGGCCAACGTTGCCGCCGGCCAACAGGTCGCGGCTGTCCAGCAGGAGGTCACCAAGGCGGTCGCCGACATGGATCTCGGCAGCGGCATCCGCTGGAAGCTGGCCGGCTCGAACGAGGACAGCGCCGAAGCCAGCGCCTTCCTCAGCAAGGCCTTCGGCGCCGCGATCTTCCTGATCTTTCTGGTGCTGTTGGCGCAGTTCAACAAGTTCACCAGCGTCTGGCTGGTGCTGTCCTGCGTGGTCATGGCCACGATCGGCGTGTTCCTCGGACTGCTGATAACGGGCGAGACGTTCGGCATCGTCATGTCGGGCATCGGCGTCATCGCTCTGGCCGGCGTGGTGGTGAACAACAACATCGTGTTGATCGACACCTATGACCGGCTGCGCGAAGAGGGCTGGGACAAGATGGAGGCCGTGCTGCAGACCTGCCGCGAGCGCGCGCGCCCGGTGGTGCTGACGGCGGTGTCGGCCATCCTCGGCGTGCTGCCAATCGCCTTTGGCCTTGGCCTGGAAATCTTCCACCACGAGACGACGATCAACGCGCCGTCGACGCAATGGTGGATTTCGCTGTCCTCGGCGATCGTCTTCGGCCTGTCCTTCGCCACGGTGCTGACACTGGTGGTGACGCCTTCGATGCTGATGGTGTTCACCCGTGCCAAGGTCAAGCCCGGCGCCCGGCGCAGCTTGTTCAGCCGGCTGTTCCGGCGCGGCAAGGGCGAGATCTCGTCGGATGCGCCAAAACCGGATGCCGGTTCGGAACCAGCGATCGCCTTCCCGAAAGCCGCCGAATAGGCACGACTTTCCGATTTGAGTGCAAAAGGCCGTCCGGAACAACCGGGCGGCCTTTTGCATTGTCCCTCAGCCTCATGGGTTCAAATGCGGGGAAGTCTCATGCCGATCACCACCATCGTCATTATCATCCTGGTCCTTGTCCTCATCGGCGCGGTGCCGGCATGGCCGCATTCACGCTCCTGGGGTTATGGGCCGTCGGGCATTCTTGGCGTGGTGCTGGTGGTGGTTTTGATACTTGTGCTGATGGGCCGGATCTGAGCTGACGCGCAGCCGTTGGCGGTGCGTTCAGGCGGTCTTGGCCAAAGTTCCGGCCGTCGCGATGCCGATGTCCTCCAGAGCCTCGGCGACAGCCTGGTCGAGCGCCGTATGCGGGATCCCGCCGATGATGCCTTCCAGCCGCGTCGAGGCCAACCGGTGCGGCTCGAAGCGCAGATAGGACATCGAGACGATCTCACGCCACATCGCCACGAACGGGCTGCCGGCGCGCAGCACCCACCAAGGCATCGAGGTCATCTTGAGCGGGTGGCCAACAGCCTTCTCGGCCGCCGCCTTGATCTCCAGGTCGGTGACCGCGTGGCCGGGAAAGTTCAGCGCCTCGTAGGAGCCGAGCTTGTCGAGATTCTTGACCAGCGCGACGAAGCCCACGGCGAAGTCAGGCAGATAGGCCCATTCATGCACCAGATCGGCCGGGCCGGGCGCGGTGTAGATGCCCTTGGCGATCTTGGCGGCGACGATCAGGTCGAACCACGAGCCGCTGCCAGTGCCACCGAAGAAGTCGCCGGCCCGCAGAACAATGGTGCGCACGCGGCCGGCGTCGGCCTCGCTGCGAAAAAGCGCCTCCATGGCGCAGCGGATGCGGCCTTTTTCCGTCGTCGGGTGGAAGGGCGTGTCCTCGGTGATCACCGCCGGCATCGGCGAGCCGTAGTTGTAGACGGTGCCGGGGAAGAGATGCAGCGCGCCGTTGGCATGGCAGGCGGCCATGACGTTCTCGGCCATCGGCAGGCACTTGCCCCAGTCGGTGTAGATCGGATTGAGGCCGTTGAAGACGATGTCGACACCTTGCGTGGCGCGGATGAGGGCCTCGCGGTCAAGCGCGTCGCCGGCAATTGCGGTCGCACCCTTGAGTTCGGCCGGCAGCTTGCCGGTGCGGGTGACGGCGCGGACGTCGAAGCCGGCATCAATGAATGCCTTGGCGACGACGCGGCCGAGCCGACCATTGGCGCCGAGAATTGCGATCTTGGTCATTTGAGTTACTCCTGGTTTGTTGCGGTCGGTATCGGTGTTTGCAGGCCGAATATGATTGCCGCACGGATGAATTGAAATTGACCATGGATGCAGTCCTGATATTCATTATTGAATGGTTGATATCGACTGGAACCTGATCAAGAGCTTCGTCACGGTGGCGGAAACCGGCAGCCTGTCGGCCGCGGCGAGAAAGCTGTCGGCAAGCCAGCCGACGCTTGGCCGCCACATCTCGGAATTGGAACAGGCGCTCGGCGTCACCCTGTTCCGGCGCGGGCGAAGCGGCTATGCGCTAACGGAAGCCGGGGCCACGCTGTTCGAGCGTGGCAAGACGGTGAGCGAGCAGGCAAGTGCCTTCTCACGGCTGGCGCTGGGCTCGGTCGAGGCCATCGAAGGCACGGTGCGCATTGCCGCCAGCGAGGTGGTGGCTGCCTATGTGCTGCCGGAGATGATGGGGCGCCTGGGCATCGAGGAGCCCGGCATCGAGGTCGAGATCGTCGCCTCGAACCAGGTCGAGAACCTGCTGCGCCGGGATGCAGACATCGCCATCCGCATGGTCAAGCCGGTGCAGAACGAACTGGTGGCGCGCAAGGTCTGCGATATCAAGCTCTGCGCCTGTGCGGCCATTTCCTATCTCGACAGGCGCGGTCGCCCCTTGGGGCCGGCCGATCTCGTCAATCACGCGCTGATCGGCTTCGACCGCAGCGACGAGATAATCAGGGGCTTTGTGCAGTTCGGCATTCCCGTGACGCGGAACAGTTTCCGCTTCAGGGCCGACAACCAGATCGTTCTATGGGAGGCGGTGCGAGCGGGAAACGGCATTGGGCTTGGCCAGGAGCCGCTGGCCGAGCGTGACCCGCTGGTGGAGAAGGTGCTGCCCGGCCTGCCGCTGCCAGCCTTGCCGGTCTGGCTGGCCATGCATCGCGACGTGCGCAGCAGCGTGCGCCTCCGCCGCGTGGCGGATTTCCTCCACGAGGAACTGAAATGCTATTCGGCCGGTGCGGGTGCGAATTCGGCCCGGTGAGCAAGGCCCGCCATCAACAGCACGGCGATCAGCAGACCAGACATGGCAATGAAGATCGGGCCGAAGCTGGAATGTTCGGCGACGAAGCCGATCGCCGATGGCGCCACGAGGATGCCAGAGTAGCCCATGGTGGTGACGACACTCATGCCGGTGCCCGACGACATGCCTTCCTGGTTGCCGCCGGCCGAAAAGATGATCGGCACCATGTTGGCGATACCAAAGCCGCAAAGGGCAAAGGCCGCGATGGCGAGCCAGGGCGAGGGCGACAGGCCGGCGACCAGCATGCCGGCGGCGGCGACAACTGCCGAGCCACGCAGGGTCGTCACGGCTCCGAAACGGTTGCGTATGCCGTCGCCGAAGAAGCGCATGATGGCCATGACGCCGGAAAAGGCGGCATAGGCGAGGCCGGCAATGGCAAGGTCGGCGCCGAGTTCCTGCTTGAGGTAAAGTGCTGCCCAGTCGAGCACCGCGCCCTCGGAGACCATCGTCAGCAACGCCATCAGCCCGACCAGATAGACCAGCGGGTTCGCCGGCAGGGAGAACTTGTGATGCTCGGCCGCCTGCGGCTTGCCCTCGGCAATGAGATAGCCGACCCCCAACGCGATCACCGCGAAAGCGAGTGCGGTCACCACCGCGGCATGGGCGAGATGGCCGTAGTTCTGGATGGCGAAGCCGCCAAGGGCGCCACCGGCGAAACCGCCGAGGCTCCAGAAGCCATGCGAGGACGACATGATCGCACGCGTCAATTTTCGCTCCACCACCACGGCATTGGCGTTCATGGCGACATCCATGCCGCCGATCGAGCCGCCGAAGATGAACATGGCGATCGCCGCCAGCGGCACGTTGGGCGCCAGCGCCACGACCAGCAAGCCAAGGCTGCCGCAAAGACCGAACCAGCGCAGCACGGTGCGCGAACCATGTTTCGAGATCAGGTGGCCGCACCAGGTCATGGCCGTAACGGCGCCGGCGCCAAACAGCAGGATCAAAAGCCCGAGCGTGAACTTCGAGATATCCAGTCGGGTCAGGAACACCGGGATCTGCGGCGCCCAACTGCCGGTTAGGAAGCCGTTGGCCAGAAAAATGGCCGCGACGGCCCACCGTCCGCGAATGGCAGTCTGCACGGCGGTTGACGCATTCATACGGCGAATCCGGTCGAGAATTGGAGTTGCGCGGGAAATTAGATCGATTCAATTTGCAGTCAAGCGTCGGTTGCCCGGAAGTGCTTGGACCAAGACGCAAATAAGGCCGGTATCGTTCGTAGCGGACTTATCCGCGTTGGAGATTAGCGAAAACGCTTCTCTCTTCGTCATCCACGGGCGGAGCAAGGAGCGAAGCGACGCGGCGCAGACCCGAGGATCCATGCCGCGACTTCTGAGCGATGCTACGGTGCAGAACTCGCTCCGGCTGGGCGCGGCGATCATTCTGAACCGCTGTGCTTTTTGGCGACCGTCACGGCATGGATCCTAGGGTCTTCGCCGCGTCGCTTCGCTCCTTGCTTCGCCCTAGGATGACGAAGGCGCGTAGCATTATCGATGAAGAACGTGGATTGCTCTAATGATCCGTGGGCCGCCTTGCCTCGAATTCGGCCTTCTTGGCTTCGGAAGCTTCGGTCTGGTGAAGCGCCTGCCATCGCGCATAGGGCATACCGTAGACGATCTCGCGCGACTGGTCCTTGTCGAGATCGACGCCTTCGGCGTTTGCCGCCTCGCGATACCAGTTCGACAGGCAGTTGCGGCAGAAGCCGGCGAGGTTCATCAGGTCGATGTTCTGCACGTCGTTGCGTTCCCTGAGATGCTCGACCAGCCGGCGAAAGGCGGCGGCGTCGAAGTCGCGTTTCTGCTCATCGCTGAGTTTGGTCATCAAAACCTCCGTCATAACGGCCCGGTGCGCGAGCCGAACATCTTTACCGCATGTATATCGGGACGGCGGTCGATGGCGTCAACGATCGGCGCCAGGCGTTCAGCCCAGGCGATGGCGCCCTTCTGATCCGATATCAGGTCCTGGCGGATTTCAATCAGCGCATGGGCATAGCCGTTGACGATGGCATGCTTGAACATGGTGTCGCCGCGCAGCGCGCCGTCATAGGGTTCATTATCACCGACCACGAGGCTCTTGTCCTCGGCCAGCATGTCGATCAGCGGTCGTGCCACCCGGTCATCCCGATCCCAGAGGATCCCGACATGCCACGGACGCTGCCTGCCTTGCATGACCGGCGTGAAGGAATGCACGGAGAAGATGAAAGGTGCCTGACCGGACGCTTGCGCAACCGAAGCTATCATGGCGCCGACCGCATCGTGATAGGGCCGGTAGAAGCGGTCGAGCCGCCTTTCACGCTCCTCAGGCGCGAGCGGATAGTTTCCGGGCACCACCGTGCCGTCGTAGAGCTGGCGGATGAGCGTCGGGTCGTCCTCACCGCGATTGGGATCGATCAGCAGCCGCGAGAAATTGGCGAGCACCGCCGGGACGTCGAGCAAGGCGGCGAGTTCGCGCGTCACCGCTTCGACACCGATATCGTAGGCGATGTGGCGGTCGAACTCCGCCGGGGGCAGGCCGAGGCTGCCATACTCGTCGGGCAGGTCGCGGCGGGCATGATCGGCCAGGAGCACGATGCCTCGCTTGCGATCGCCCTCGACAATGTCGAAAGGCGCGAAAACTGTGGATCGGGTCATTGGCGGGAAATGGTCTGTTCGCTGGCTTCCGGGGAGGGTGCTATCGTCATTCCACGAAGGCGACGCTTGCGCAATGCCGTTGTTTGGCCAAGGTTTCCCGGGAAATCTGGCGGAGGTCGGCGAATTGTGCGCCGGAGCCTTTCTAAATCGATTGGAATTGAACAAAACGGTGCGTTGACATGCGCCCGGACTTTTCCGAAAAGGGGCGCAGAGAGATGCTGATGTGGTTCTTGAGGGGTTTTGGAATGGGTTCCGCCGGCAGGCAGCGCATGCGCTCTGTCTTTGCCATGCCGCTCCTGACCCTGACCGTCGGCATGTCGGCAATGGTCATGGCCTCGCCGGCGCGTGCCGATTTCCGTGTCTGCAACGCCACGCAGAACCTGATCGGAGTTGGCATCGGCTATCGCGCCAAGGCCGGCTGGATCACCGAAGGCTGGTGGCACATCGAAGGATCGAGCTGCAAGACGTTGATCGAAGGGCCGCTGTCATCAAGGTTTTACTATCTTTATGCAGAAGACGCCGAGCGCGGTGGACGCTGGGACGGCCCGATCAACATGTGCGTGGCTGAAAAAGAGTTCAAGATCGCCGGCGTAAACGACTGCGTCGCCCGGGGCTTCCAGCGCGCCGGATTCCAGGAATATGACACGGGCGAACAGGCAAGCTGGATGGTCCAGCTGACCGATGAGCCCGCAACGGGAGGCGCTCCAGCCGCCCCGGGAACAAATAGTCAATGAGACGCAGCCGCAAGGTCAAGATCCTAGCCACCATCGGTCCGGCCTCCTCCTCCGAGGAGATGCTGAAGAAGCTGTTCGAAGCCGGTGCGGATGTCTTCCGCATCAACATGAGCCATACCGATCACGAACTGATGCGCACGCTGGTCGGCCGCATCCGGGCCGTCGAGGAACAGGTCGGCCGGCCGATCGGCATCCTCGCCGACCTGCAAGGGCCGAAGCTGCGCGTCGGCAAGTTCGCCAATGGCAAGGAAGTGCTGACGCTGGGCCAGACCTTCACGCTCGACGACAATCCAGAGCCGGGTACGTCGGCCAGGGTCTATCTGCCGCATCCGGAAATCCTGAGCTCGGTTGAACCAGGCCACCGCCTTCTGATCGACGACGGCAAGCTCGAACTGAAGGCGGTGAAGAGCAACGGCAAGTCGATCGTCTGCACCGTCGTTGCCGGTACCACGATTTCCGACAAGAAGGGCGTCAGCCTGCCCGATACCGACCTGCCGGTCGGCGCGCTGACCGAAAAGGACCGCAAGGATCTCGACGCGGTGCTCGCCACGGGCGTCGACTGGGTCGCGCTGTCCTTCGTGCAGAGGCCCGAGGATCTGGCCGAGGCGCGCAAGATCGCACGCGGCCGGGCGCTGATCATGGCCAAGATCGAAAAGCCGCAAGCCGTTGCCCGGCTGGCCGAGATCATCGAATTGTCCGACGCGCTGATGGTCGCCCGTGGCGATCTCGGCGTCGAGATGCCGCTCGAGGCCGTGCCCGGTATCCAGAAGCAGATCACGCGCGCCGCGCGCCGCGCCGGCAAGCCGGTGGTGGTGGCCACGCAGATGCTGGAATCGATGATCACCGCGCCCGTGCCGACCCGCGCCGAGGTGTCCGACGTCTCGATCGCCGTGTTCGAGGGCGCCGACGCCATCATGCTGTCGGCCGAATCGGCGGCTGGTGCCTATCCCGTCGAAGCGGTGGCAATGATGAACCGCATCGCCGCCAAGGTCGAAACCGATCCGACCTATGCCGGTATCATCAACGCGCAGCGCTCCGAGCCCGAAGCGACCGGCGCCGACGCCATTTCGCTGGCCGCCCGCGAAATCGCCGAAACGCTGAAACTGTCGGCGATCATCACCTACACCGCATCCGGCACCACCGGCCTGCGCGCTGCCCGCGAACGGCCACAGGTACCGATCATCGCGTTGTCGCCGATTCTCAACACGGCCAGGCGGCTGTCGCTGTTGTGGGGCACGCATTGCGTCGTCTCGCCCGATGCCACCGACCTCGACGACATGGTCAACCGTGCCTGCCGCATCGCGCTCGAAGAGGAATTCGGCAAGCCTGGCGACCGCGTCATCATCACGGCCGGCGTGCCGCTGAGGACGCCCGGATCGACCAACATGCTGCGCATCGCCTATGTCGGATCGGAAACTGCCGGCCGGTAAAGCGGGGCTTCAGCCTGTCGCAATTCTGAGTGCTCGTGCCGCGGCTTCAGCGTGATCCCTGCGCTGAAGAAACCGGTGTGCGCGAGGAATAGGGTCGTGCAGGTACTGATCCGGGCCCAGTATCTTTCGCCGGTTGAGTTCGGCCGTGTCGAGCAGATCGAAATCGACCTTCTCGATCGTGCAATGCCATCCCGCACTTTGCGAGGCCCATCCTTTGCTGTGGTGTACCAGGAGCCGCTCACGGCTGGAGTAGCCGTGGTAGTCGAAAGCGACGATGCCGTTCGTCACATAGATATGATCCGCTCTGCGTAAAATCCCCCCAGAGGGGGATGCTTGAGGAAGGTGCCGGCGAGAATGGCGCATGCGCCATGACCGAAGAAGATGCGATCCGGCAGTGCCCATCGCTTTTCGGGGTTTCTCTTTATGCCGTGCTTCAGGACGTACATGCCGCTCGGGTCCTGATGGCGCCTTGCGATGACGGTTTTCGGGAGACGCGCATCAGGTCGCTGCCAGCTCCGCTTCAGGTTCCTTGATGTCGGCGCACTTGCCGGCACCGTATGTATCGCCTGCAATCCGTGCTTCCACCACCTTGGCCATCGCCTCCAGATCGACGGTCTTGCCGGCAACCTTCCCGATGGCGCCAACCACGAGGTCGGCGGCGATCCAGTCGGGCTTGTGACCGAGATTGCGCACCCAGATCAGTTCAGCGCCCGATATGTCACGCGCCAGGCCGACGGAATGGATATGCGCATAGACGACCTCGTCGCGGTCGCCGGAGATGATCACGGTCGGCGCCGTGATCCCGTTGTAGCGCGGTGCCGCGCCGAGCGCATAGCGATAGAGCCCGGCGACGTCGGTGGCGTTGGCGCGAAAGGCCGCCGGTCGCAGCACGAGCGGGATCGAGGCCATGCCGGGATAATTGTCCGGCACCTTGTTGGGCGAGAACACGCAGGTGGTGGCATCGGCCATCCGCAGCGTTCCGGCGGGATAGGCCAGCGTTTCGGAGAACAGCCGGCCGATCACCGGGAGGGTGGTCAGGTCGTAGTACCAGGCAGTCGCGCCGCCCGGCCAGGGATGGGTCGCGGGCGCGAGGAAGACGAGGCCGAGCGTCTTGTCGGCGTGTTCGCGGCCAAAGGCGGTGGTTATGGCTCCGCCGAAGGAATGGCCGACGATGATCGCCTTGCGGATGCCGAGATGATCCATGAGTGCGGCCAGCGTTCTTGCCTGAGCCGACGGATCCCCATTGTTGCCGGGGCCGCGCCCCGACCAGCCGTGCCCTGGCCGATCGAAGAACAGCATTTCGGCGCGTCCTTCGAGCGGTTGCCGCAGCGGCAGCATCTGATCCCGGAGATTGGCGCTGGCGCCGTGGATGAAGACGATCGGCGGCAGGTCCGCATTGGCGGGCGCCGGGACATGGACATAGTGGATGCGCGCGCCGTTGATGTCGGCGAATTCACCGATCGGCGGATTGCGACGCTCGATCAGCCATGAGCCGACGCGGGTGACGCCGACAAGGGCAAAGATAAGCGCCATCAGGAAGGCGAGTACGGCGGAGATCAGGTTCATTCGGGGAGATACGGGGGTGGGGAGGGATAAGTTCTGGAACAGGCAGTAGGCAGTAGGCAGTAGGCAGTAGGCAGTAGGGCTGCGTTTCACAGTGCAATCTGCAACCCTACTGCCTTACTCCCTATTCCCTACTGCCTCAAATGCCTTCTCCGGCAAGCTCTTCCGAAAGCGTCGCGACCTGGTCCTGGGCGCTGCGCATCATCGGGTAGATGACCAGCACCTTCTGCCAGGCCTCGAGCGCCGACTGCTTGTGGCCGGTCAACGCCATGATCTGCGCCAGGCCCGACAGCGCGCCGAAATGGCGCGGCTCGAGCTGCAGCGTATGGTCGATGTCGGACATCGACTTGCCGTAGTTCTTCATCATGAAATGCACCGTGGCGCGCCGGTTCCAGCCCTCGGCGTAGCTTGGCTGCAAGGTCACCACCTGATCGAGGAAATCGAGGGCGACGTCGAACTTCTGGTTCTCGATCGCCTTTTGCGACCATTGCATCATCAGGTCGATCGAGGCGCTGCCCGACTGGGACCATTCGTTCCAGATGCTGCCGGCGATGCGTTCGGCCGCCTTTTCGTTGCGCTCGCGCTTCAGGTCGGTGAACAGCTTGTCGAGCCGGTCCTGCTTCGTCATCGGCGCGGCCGGTGCATTCGGGGCTGCCGGCGGAGCCGCCTCGTCATCCGCCAAGGCCGGCAGGGCGCCCGAAACGAGCAAAGCCGTCAAGAATGCAAAAAGAATCCGCATCGCCCGATCCTAGTCCCGGGCGGCGGAACATCAAAGTGATTTTAGCGTGAGAGGCCGGCAGGCCGACAAGCATCAATTGGCGGAGGCAAAAAGCCTCCGGCCGAAAACTCAGCCCTGGCGCGCCTTGTAGCGGGGGGCGGTCTTGTTGATGATGTAGACGCGGCCTTTGCGGCGAACCAGCTGGTTGTCGCGGTGACGTGCCTTCAACGCCTTGAGCGAATTCTTGATCTTCATGGTCTTGCCTGTCGGTATGGACCCGGTCCCGGGTCGAAATTTTAAGGCGCGCCAGAAGACGCGCCTTTGAACTGTGGGTGGCTCATAAACGAGGAGCCTTGTCCGTGTCAACCGCAAGCGTGCTCCACTCCGCCTTATCATCAAATATCCGCCATGTCGGCCTAGCGGCATTGCATGGTCGTGGCCCGGCTGGAATGATCCGCCAGCCGTGACGTGATTTGGGGGATGACCATGCGCCGAATTTTCCTGTCCGCCTGCCTTGTCCTGCTGGCCGGAACCTCGATTGTCCGGGCGCAGGAATGCGACCGCTCGGACGACAGTCAGCAAATGATGAACATCTGTGCCGGCGAGGATTATCAGGCCGCCGACGCTAGGCTCAATGCGGCCTACCAGGACCTGATCAACTCGGACGATGCCGACGGCAAGAGATTGCTGCAGGTGGCACAGCGTGCCTGGATCACCTTCCGCGACGCCGAGTGCGCGCATTCCACGGCCGCCAGCGCAGGCGGTTCCATTCACGCGATGGCGGTTTCGCAATGCCTTACCAGGCTGACCGATGATCGCACTAGGCAACTCGCCGCCGCGGCCAATTGCGAGGAAGGCGATGTCAGTTGCGCCAGCCCCGACGAGGACAGCGACGAGGTGCAATAGCTCGTGTCTTGCGACTTGTTTTTATGCATGTCGTTCTCCCAAAACCGAGGTCACTTTTGGGCGACATGCACTAAGCCAGGCGGCTGATGCGGGTGAAATGGCCCATCTTGCGGCCTGGGCGCGCCTCGGCCTTGCCATAGAGATGCAGCATCAGGTCGGGCTCGGCGAGCAGTTCGGGGACCCGCAGCACGTCGTCGCCGATCAGGTTCTCCATCACGCAATCGGAATGACGCCTCGGGTCTCCCAGCGGCAGGCCGGCCACGGCGCGGATGTGCTGCTCGAACTGCGAGACGGCGCAGGCGGCTTCGGTCCAATGGCCGGAATTGTGGACGCGCGGGGCGATCTCGTTGGCCAGCAGCGAGCCATCGGCCAGCACGAAGAACTCGACGCCGATGACGCCGACATAGTCGAGCGCCGACAGGATCTTTGCCGCCGCCGCTCGCGCCGCCTGCGCTGTTTCAAGCCTGATGGCGGCCGGCAAGCTCGAGGTGTGGAGGATGCCGTTGCGGTGGACATTCTCGGCCGGGTCGTAGGCAGCCACGGTTCCGTCCAGGCCACGCGCCGCGATCACCGATATCTCGCGTTCGAACGGCACGAAGCTTTCCAGGATCAGCGGGACATTGCCCATCGCCTCGCAGGTGCCGGCAAAACCGCCGGTTTCCATGTTGCGGAAGACGCGCTGGCCCTTGCCGTCATAACCCATGCGCCGCGTCTTCAGGATGCCGCTGCCGCCGAATACTTTCAGGGCCGCCGTCAGTCCGTCATCAGTGTCGACGGGGCGGAAATCGGCCGTGGCAATGCCGATGTCGTTAAGGAACGTCTTCTCGCCCACCCGATCCTGCGCCACTTCGAGGGCGCGTGGCGGCGGGTAGACCGGCACCTTGGCGGCAAGCGCGCCTGCGGCGGCAACCGGAACGTTCTCGAACTCGTAGGTGACGACTGCACTTGCCGCTGCCAGTTCGGCAAGGGCCGCCGGGTCGTCATAGGCGGCCGTTATCTGCCGGTTGGCGACTTGCGCGGCGGGACAATCCGCTTGCGGCTCCAGCACCACGGTGCGGTAGCCGAGGCGGGCGGCTGACATCGCCAGCATGCGGCCGAGCTGGCCGCCGCCAATGATGCCGATGGTCGATCCCGAGGGCAGGCTCACGGTGTGTCCGTCGGCTCGGTCGCGACCTTGGCGGTCTGCGAGGCGCGCCAGGCATCGAGCCGCTGGGCGAGCTTGTCGTCGTTCAGCGCCAGCACGGCAGCGGCCAGCAGGGCGGCGTTGGCCGCACCAGCCTTGCCGATGGCCAGCGTCCCCACCGGAATGCCGGCGGGCATCTGGACGATGGAGAGCAGCGAATCCTGTCCAGACAGCGCCTTCGATTCCACCGGCACGCCGAACACCGGCAGCGGCGTCATCGCCGCCGTCATGCCTGGCAGATGAGCCGCCCCACCGGCGCCGGCGATGATCACCTTGTAGCCGGCAGCCTTGGCGCCCTTGGCGAATTCGTAGAGCCGGTCGGGCGTGCGATGCGCGGAGATGATCAGCCGCGTGTGCGGAACGCCCAGCGCCTCCAGCGTTTCGGCGGCCTGGCGCATGGTCGCCCAGTCGGACTGGCTGCCCATGATGATGGCGACGTCGGCGCGTTGATCGTTCAAGCTAATGCTCCCGGCGACAAAGGCGCGCCTTAGCGGAATTCGGGCGCCACGGCAAGGATACGCAGCCGAAGTGGCCGCGTATTGGCTCACACCGCAGCCTTGCGGAAGCGGGCGACGAAGTCGTCAAGCTCCGGCCGCTCCATGTCGGAGATCGCCCAGTAGGAGAAGGCGCCGTCGCTCCAGTGGACCATCGAGAAGCCGCCCGACGAAAGGTCGTCCGGCTGGGCAGTCTTGCCGCCTTGCTGCGGCTCGGCGACGAGTGTGATCAGGTGCTCGCGGTGCCGGTAGACCAGTGCCGGCACTGGGCGGCCCGATATCACCTCGACCCGGCCGCCGATCAGCGCGAAGCCGTCCTGGGCAAGATCGGGCGCCGGCGGCGAGACGCCGATCCGGGCATCGAGCCAGGGCTTGACCGTATGGCGGTCGGACGAGACGATGTCGATCGGGCTCGCGGCCAACAGGCTGCGGCGGTGGCCGCTGGCGACCGCGGCGGCAAAGCCATCTTCCGCGCCGCTGAACATCACCCACTGCGTCGCCCCGCTGGCCAGCACCGCGCTGATCATGATCGACGCGGCCATGGCGCGCCAATCGAACGAGCCGAAGCGGCGTGCCCTCGACGATGGCCGCGCCTGGGAAGGCTGTGTCCCGGCTTCCCGTCGCTGGCCGCCGCCGGCACCTGCGATCAATCCCGGCAGCGCCGACGGTGCGCCACGCTGCGGCTCCGTCGCCCCGGCCTGCGCCTGTTGTTCGGTGCCAGCCATGCCGATCGCCGCGATGCGGGCTCGAAAGGCATCGCTGACATCGGGGCGCGGCAAGCGGCTCACCGCTCCCCGCAAGGCCATGATACGGGCATGCTCGGCGGCAAGCCGCGGGTCGGCGGCGATGCGCCGCTCCACGGCAAGTGCGGCGGCCGCATCGAGCTCACCATCGACAAGGGCATGGATCATCAGTCTGATACCTTCGGGATCGTTGGGCAGTCCGTCGTCGTGTGTCATGACGCTCTCCCCAGTTCAGTCGCCAGCAGGCCGCGAGCACGGGCCAGCCTGGACATCACCGTGCCGATCGGCACGTCGAGCATGGCCGCTATCTCGCGATAGCTGAGGCCATTGATGTCGCGCAGCACCAGCGTTTCGCGAAACGGCTGCGGCAAGGCGGCGATCGCCGCCTCGAGTGCCGCTGTATCGGCCCTGGCGATCAGGCTTGCCTCCGGGCCATCCTCGTCCGGCAGGCTGGTGCCGTGCGCGGCCGCCATGTCGTCGAGATCGCCGAGATCGCCGACGGCCATCATGCCGCGCGGCCGGTTGCGCGCCATCCAGGTGTAGGAGGTGTTGCGCACGATGGTCAGCAGCCAGGCGCGCGAATTGCCGCCGGCATAGCCTGCGATCCCGGCATGCGCCTTGATGCAGGCGTCCTGCACGACGTCCTCGGCATCGGCGGCATTGCCGGTCAGCCAGCGGGCAAGTGCCAGCGCGTCGCCGAGATGCGGCAGCACCACCTCGTTAAAGCGTTCCGCCAGCGCCCTCTCGCTCAAAGCAGCACCATGATCCGATACTCCGGACAAGACCGGGCGTGCCGCCTCAGGACGCGACAGCGACTTTGCCTTGCTCGCAGGGGTAAAGCCCCCAGGAGCAGGCAAGGTCGCCTGCCTTGCTGGAAGTGAATTCATCTGCTTCACCGGTGTCAAGAACCACGGAGTAGGGACCGATGACGATCATGCGCTCCAGCACATGGCGACGGCTGACGCCGCGACCATGTTCGCCGGGCTCGCGATGATAGGGCATGCCGATCTCCTCAACGCCAGCAGTGGCGTATGACAAGGAGACTTGTTGCAGCTGGGGTTTATTCCCGCAGTGCGCAAATCAGGCTGTTCACAGTCGCGTGATCAGCCTGATTTAGCCGGTCGATGCTGGTTCCGCGTTCAATCCGGCCAGCGCAAGACGCCGGACGAATCCTTGCGGGCGGCTTTCATCGCATCGGCAGGCCGGTCCTTCGCGGTCAGTACAGCGCGCAGCCGTTCGGCGACGATCTCGGCCTCGCCGGGGTGAAGGTTGCAGGGGTCGAGGAAGAAATGACCGCGCTCGACCTCGTGGTTGCGCACGATGATCGGCGGCGAGCCTGCCGCCAGCGCCGAGGCGAGGCCGGCGGCACTGAACCGGCTCTCCGGCGAGACTAAGATCTGCAGCCGGTCGAGCGGATTGGCGGTCGGATCGGGGATGATGTTGGCAAAGATGCCCGGCAGTCCCTGCAAAGCGTCCTTCCAGAGATTGAGCGCTGCCTCCTCGCGGCGGCGGATGCCGGCGTGGTCGCGCTTCTCCCAGGCTTCCAGCGCCGCCATGGTGCCGGCGATGCTCTCCTTGCCAACCTTCATGGCGCGCGCGACGCCGCGGTTCTGCAGATAGGCGGAGCGTACCAGGTCCTTGCGCCCGGTGACGATGCCGCTGGTCGGGCCTGAGAGGAATTTGTGACCGCTGTAGATCACGACGTCGGCGCCGCGCGCGAGGAAGCCGCGCAGATCATATTCGGAAGCGGCATCGACAATCACCGGCACGCCCTTGGCGTGGCAGATCTCGCAGAATTCCTCCAGCGACAGCATGCCGTACTGCACGGTGTGGTGGGCGACGACGTAGAGGCCGGCGGCCGTGCGCTCGTTGATCGCTTCGCGCACGTGATAGTCCTGCGTGACGCTGACGGTGCCGGCGGGGATCACTTTGGCGCCGGCGACGCGGACCGACTGGTCGATCGGCGCGCCGTAATTGACGATGTGGCCAAGCTGGATGACGACCTCCGACTTGAGGTCGCCGGTGTCGTCAGGCAGGCGCTCGATGGCGAGCAGGCTGGTTCCGGTCATCGCTCCTGCGATCGCCATGGTGATGCCGCTGGCGCAGCAGGCGGTGATGAAGCCGGCCTCGCCGCCGGTGAGGCGCGCGACGACCGTGCTCGCGGCACGCTGCAGATCGTCCATCTCCACCCATTGCGAAGCCATTTCGGCCATGGCGCTGATCGCTTCGGGAACGACGATCGATGCGCCCAGCGCGGTCATTGTGCCGGAGACATTGATGATCGGCCGCAATCCCAGCCTTTCGCGGATGGTGGTGTTGGAGCCGGTGTCGGAATAGGTTTTCATGTCAGCAGGTCCCGTGAGTGACAAATCAGGCTGCGGCGATCTCGACGACCGCCTCAATTTCGACAGTGATGTTTCCAGGCAGCGAGCCGACGCCGATCGCCGAGCGCGCATGGCCGCCGATCTTGTCGAAGACATCGGCGAACAGATCCGAGCAGCCGTTGACCACCTTCGGATGGTCGCTGAAGGTCGGCGTCGCATTGACGAAGCCGAGCAGCTTGACGACGCGCACGATGCGGCCGAGATCGCCGGCGGCGGCATGCATGACGGCGAGCAGATTGAGCCCGGTGAGGCGGGCATGCTCATAGGCCTGCTCGACCGTCACGTCCTCGCCGACCTTGCCGGTGCAAAGCGTGCCGTCGGCGCGCAGCGGCCCCTGGCCGGAGAGGAAGATCAGCCGGCCGCTCTCTGCATGGGTGACGAAGTTGGCGATGGGCGTCGGCGGCTCGGGCAGCTTCAGGCCGAGTTCGGCGAGCCGGATGTAAGGCGTCATGGAAGAAGGCTCCCTTGGATGGCTTCAGCCACCCGATATTCAAAAATGGGCGGTGTCGGCCGTCCGATGTCAGAAATGCGAGGCGCGGAAGCGCGCCAGGAAGGTGCGGAGGCGCTCGTTGCTGGTCTCCGCCGCGAGGATTTCCTTGGGCGGACCAACAGCGCTGACGCCACCATCGGCCATGAAGACGATGCGGCTCGATGCGTCGCGGGCGAAGGCCATTTCATGCGTCACCATCAGCATGGTCATGCCGTCCTCGGCAAGGCTGCGCACCACGGCCAGCACCTCGCCAACCAGCTCGGGGTCGAGCGCCGAGGTGATCTCGTCGAGCAGCAGGATCTTCGGCTCCATGGCCACGGCGCGCGCGATGCCGACGCGCTGCTGCTGGCCGCCGGAGAGTTCGGCCGGCAGGCTGTCGGCCTTGTGGGCCAAACCAACGCGGCCGAGCCAGTGTTCGGCCGCCTGGCGCGCCTCGGCCTCGCTCTTTCCCCGTACCTTGGTGAGCCCGAGCATGATGTTGCCGGCCGCCGTCAGATGCGGAAACAGGTTGAAGCTCTGGAACACCATTCCGGTCTCGGCGCGCATGCTGGCCAAGTCGCGTTCGCTGCGGCGCTGGCGCGTTGCGGCCTCGCGGTAGCCGACCTCCTTGCCGTCGATGCGGATCGAGCCGCTGTCGTAGCTCTCCAGGAAGTTGACGCAGCGCAGCAGCGTGGTCTTGCCGCTGCCGGAGGGGCCGATGACGGTGACCACCTCGCCGCGCTTGACCTCAAGGCTGACGGAACGCAACACCTCGACGGCGCCGAAGGCCTTGGAGACATCGCGCACGTCGAGCAGCGCGGGACTGGCGGTTGAGGCTTCGGACATCGTACTATTCCCGGATGAAGGAGAAACGCCGCTCGAGTCGCCGGCTGGCGAGCGAGAGCGCGTAGTTGACCGCGAAGTAGATGAGCGCGCCCAGTATATAGAGCGGCATCGCCTCATAGGTGCGGCCGATGACCTGGTTGATGGCCTGCATCAGATCGGTGATGCCGAGCAGCGACACCAGCGCGCTGCCCTTGACCGCATCGGTGACGCCGTTGATCCACGGCGGCAGGAAGCGTCGGAAGGCCTGCGGAAAGATGACGTAGGCCAGTCGCTGGCGGAAGGTCAGCCCGATCGCCATCGCCGCTTCGGACTGGCCCTTCGGGATGGAGCCGACGGCGCCGCGCACATATTCCACCACTTGCGCGGTCTTGAACAAGGTGAGCGCGAACACGGCGGCCCAGAACGATGGCAGATGAAGCCCGATCGCCGGCAGGCCGTAATAGACGAAGAACATCAGCACCAGGATCGGGATGCCACGGATGGTGTCCGAGAAGATGCGCACCGCCCAGCGCAACGGAGTGGGGCCATAGACCAGGCCGACCCCCAACAGGACACCGGCGATGAGCGACAGGACGACGACCAGCAGTGACACCCACAAGGTCACGGCGAAGCCTTCGGCGAGGAACGGCAAGGCGTAGAAGATCTGGCCAAGCATGTCAGCGCGCCGCCCTGAACCGGCGCTCGACGAGCCTGAGCGCGAAAAGCAGGGCATAGCCGGTGACCAGATACATCGCCGTGGTGACCAGATAGACCTCGACGATGCGGAAGGTGTTGAAGTTGATCCACTGGGCGCCGTAGGTGAGCTCCGGCACCGAGATGACCGAGGCGATCGAGGTGTCCTTGAACAGCGATATGAAGGTGTTGGACAGCGCCGGCAGCGTGATGCGCAGCATGGTCGGCAGGCGCACATGCAGCAGCCTCTGCCACGGTGTCAGGCCGATCGCCTTGCCGGCATCGAGCTGGCCGCGCGGGACGGCTTCGAGGCCCGAGCGAAACACCTCGACCAGATAGGCGCCGCTATAAACCGACAGCGTCAGCACGAACGAGGTCGGCGCGCTGTAGGCGAGGTCGACCACGGTCGGCAGGCCATAGAAGACGAGATAAACCAGCAGAATCAGCGGTACGTTGCGGATGAATTCGACATAGGCGGCGATCACCGCCCGCACCACGCGTCCGGCCGAGACATACCAGACCGCGAGCACCAGCCCGATGACGACGCCGATGGCGATCGAGATGACGGCAAGCTCGAGGCTGAGCAGCAGGCCGCCCCAAAGCTTGTCGAAATGCCGCCAGATCAGGTTGAAATTGAGGGCATAGCCCATGCTTCCGCCTCGGTGTGAAGGGCGTCGGAAGAAAAGCGGAAGGGCGAATGCCGCCCTTCCGCCTGCTGGGTCAGATGACCGGAAAGCCGGGGTGGCGCGCCGGCGGCTCCTGGCCGAAATAGTCCTTGAAGGCAGCGTCGTAGAGCGCCGATTCATGGCCGAACATGGCGATGGTGAAGGTCTGGTCGACGAAGGTCAGCCAGTCGAGATCGCCTTGCCGCAGGGCCGCGCCATAGAGCATCGAGTACCAGCTTTTGCCGGCATCGAAATATTTGTCGGGATTGCGCGAGGCGAGCCAGCGCACGGTGGAGAGATCGACCGCGGCCGCATCGACCCGCTTGGACTCCAAGGCCTGCAGCACGTTGGCCTGGGTGTCGATCTGCATCACTTGCGCCTGCGGCAAGGCATAATGGACCGAAGTTTCCGCATCGACGTTCTGCAGGATCGAGATGCGCGTCGCCGAACCGCCGGCAAGCAATTTGTCGAAGGTCTTGTTCTCGGCGTTGGGAAGCGTCAGCAAGGCGACGCCTTCGACGTAATACGGCCTGGTGAAGTTGATCAGCTGCGAGCGCTGCGCCGTCATCGTCATGAACTGGATGGTGATGTCGACCTTGTTGGTGGTGACGTTGGGAATGCGCTGCGCCGGATCCTGCATGACGAACTCGACCTTGGTCGGATCGTCGAAAAGGCCCTTGGCCAGGATGCGCCCCATGGTGATGTCCATGCCGACCAACTCGCCGGCATCGTTCTCGAAATGCCAGGGCGCGTTGGTGCTGCCGGTGCCGACGATGAGCTTGCCGCGATCGAGCACGGTGCGCAGCAAGCTGTCGGACGCTGCCTGGGCGGCGGCCTTCTGGGCATCGACGGTTGCCAAAACGCCGGCCGTCGCCAGTCCCGCCATTCCTAATTTCAGAAAATCACGTCTTCCGGATGTGTCGTTCACGGCGACCTCCTTTCGTGTTGTGTTCCCCTATGCACAGGCAAGACACGTCATTGTTTTCACAGCGATTGTCTCTTACAAGAGACGTATGTATCCTGTACAAGACAGATACTAACATCAGGAATTGACAATGCAAGATACCAATACCCTGGCTGTTTCAGCCGGCGAGAAGATTTCAGGCTCTCGGGAAAAGGGTCTCAACCGGGTGCTCGAAATCCTGGAGTTTCTTCATACGACGCAGCGCGCCATCGGCATCGGCGATCTTGCCAAGGGGGTGAATGCACCGCGGTCGACGACCTACACGCTGGTGCGGTCGCTGGTCGACGCCGGCCTGCTGGAGATGGAAGGCGACGGCAACCGCGTCTATTTCGGCAAGAAGCTCTACCTCTACGGGATGGATTATGTGCGCGGTAACGACCTGATGCGGCGAGGGCGCCAGGAGGTCGACAATGTGTCGCGCGAGACCGGCGAGACCTCGGAACTGTGCATGTTGCAAAGTGGCCGCTACACCATCGTCCACGCGAGCCCGGGTACCAGGCCGTTCCGCATCAGTTCGGCCACCGGCCTGCAGATACCGCTGCCGTGGACCGCTTCGGGGCGGCTGCTGCTGGCGGGGCTGGACAGGGCCGCGATCGAAGCCATGGTATCGGACGACGATCTCGTGCTGCCCGACGGGCGCAAGCTCAAGCTCGACGATTTCGTCGCCGACATCGCCAAGGCGCGGGTCACCGGCTACTGCGTCACTTCGGGGCTGGTCGATGCCTATACGAAATGCCTTGCCGTGCCGGTCTTTTCAGCGCCGGGCAAGGTCGAGGCGACGATGTGCCTGGTGGTTCCCATCGATACCACCGATGAGCGGACCGCCAGCCTCATCGGCCTGCTGCGCGAGCGCGCCGCCAGGCTATCGATCGCCGGATAGGCGAAGCATGATGGAGGACGCTTGGTGCCCGCGGCTCAAGCGATGATGTCGGGGATGATCTTGTCTTCCAACGCCATCAGCCGATCCTTGAGGACCAGTTTCTTCTTCTTCATGCGCTGGATTTGCAGCGGATCACAACCCATGGCGATCATCGCGTTGATCGCCGCGTCGAAATCGGCGTGTTCCTGCTTCAGCCGGGAAAATTCGAGGCGAATATCGGCCTGTTCCTGATCGGACATTCTCTACCGTCTGCACGTCTGCGGCGCCCAAAACTGGGCCTGATTGGGCGGGGGCGGCAATTTCTGCCACCGGCGCGCAGGCCATATCACATTTCACATTGTCGTGGAATGCTACCACGCAGCATTCGACATCCCAGCCGGAAGGTGGCACAGTGTCATTGTGCCGTCACAGAAGCGACCTGCGGTGGACGTGCCTTTGACGGCTGCAATCGAGGAAACCATGAAAGGGAGAACCAATCATGTCTCTTGCATCCCATCTTGATGAGTTGCAGCGGAAACACGGCGACATCGAACGCGAGATCGATGACGCGATGAACCACCCGTCGGTGGACGACCTCGAAATCGTGAATCTCAAGCGACGCAAGCTGGCACTCAAGGACGAGATTGAAAAACTGAGGGCGACCACGCATTGACGCTCACCTGATATAGCCGCTCGTTACTTGCGGTTTTCCTTGCCGGCGGCAAGCGCCGCCGGTGTGAGTTTTGATTTTCACCGCTCCACCATGAGCCGCAGCTAATATCCTTTCCGGTCTCGCTTTTGACCCCGGTCGTGGACCGTTTCAGGTCCCCGGCGGGGATCAATTGCTGCCAGTGGCGACCTGTCGCCATTGACAAGCCATCTTTGCTCATCCACCTCATGCCCGAACTTCAGCGTATCGGCCCCGGGGAGCGTTCGTGTGTCCAAGTGGACGCATGGGGCTTCAGAGACAAAAGGCTGCCGGCATGACCGGATATTTTTCCTTTCCCTTCCCTCGCCGCACCTCGGTCGGCGTCGATGTCGGCGGCGTGGTCGTCGGCGGCGGCGCGCCGGTCGTCGTGCAGTCGATGACCAACACCGATACAGCCGACATCGACCAGACGGTCGCGCAGGTCGCGGCGCTGCACCGCGCCGGCTCCGAGATCGTGCGCATCACCGTCGACCGCGACGAGAGCGCGGCCGCCGTGCCCCGTATTCACGAGCGCTTGCTGCGGCTTGGCATCAACGTGCCGCTGGTCGGCGACTTCCACTATATCGGCCACAAGCTCCTGGCCGACCATCCGGCCTGCGCCGAGGCGCTTGCCAAATACCGCATCAATCCCGGCAATGTCGGCTTCAAGGACAAGAAGGACCGGCAGTTCGCGGCGATTGTCGAAATGGCGATCAGGTACGACAAGCCGGTACGCATCGGGGTGAACTGGGGCTCGCTCGACCAGGAGCTTTTGACCCAGCTGATGGACGACAACCAGGACAAGGGTTTCCCGCTGACCGCGCAGGAAGTCACTCGCGAGGCGATCGTGCAGTCGGCGATCCTGTCGGCCGAGATGGCCGAAGAGATCGGCCTCGGGCGCGAGAAGATCATCCTGTCGGCCAAGGTCAGCGGCGTGCAGGACCTGATCGCGGTCTATACCGAACTTGCCACCCGCTCCAACCACGCGCTGCATCTTGGCCTGACCGAAGCCGGCATGGGTTCGAAAGGCATCGTCGCCTCGTCCGCCGCGATGGGCATCCTCTTGCAGCAAGGCATCGGCGACACCATCCGCATCTCGCTGACGCCGGAGCCGAATGGCGACCGCACGCGTGAGGTGCAGGTGTCGCAGGAGCTGCTGCAGACCATGGGTTTCCGGCAGTTCGTGCCGATCGTCGCCGCTTGCCCCGGCTGCGGTCGCACCACCTCCACCGTGTTCCAGGAACTCGCCCAGAACATCCAGGCGGACCTGCGCAAGAACATGCCGGTGTGGCGTGAAAAATATCCCGGTGTCGAGAACCTCAAGGTCGCGGTGATGGGCTGCATCGTCAACGGCCCGGGTGAATCCAAGCATGCCGATATCGGCATTTCGCTGCCCGGCACCGGTGAGACGCCGACGGCTCCCGTCTTCGTCGACGGCAAGAAGGCGGCGACATTGCGAGGGCCGTCGATCGCATCGGATTTCGAGAAAATGGTCGCCGACTATATCGAGCAGAGGTTCGGTCGCGGCGGCAAGGCCGCGGCAGAGTAGGGCAAATGCAGCGTTTCCTCTGGGTGGCGCTGATTTCCCTATGCGGGCTGGCCTGGTCGACGCTGGTTCAGGCGGACCCGCCGCAATCGGCCAAGCAAAGGCTGATCGACAAGGTCTGCAATCTGATCCAGGCCCATGCCGACCAGAACGGGTTGCCGCGGGATTTCTTCGCCCGGCTGATCTGGAAGGAAAGCCGGTTCGATCCCAACGCGGTCAGCCCCGTCGGCGCCGAAGGCATCGCCCAGTTCATGCCGGGCACCGCCAAGATGCGCGGGCTCGCCAATTCCTTCGACATCAACCAGGCGATCCCGGCGTCGGCGAAATACCTGGCCGAAATGAAAACCAGCTACGGCAATCTCGGCCTGGCGGCGGCCGCCTACAATGCCGGCGAAAGCCGGGTGTCGCGCTGGCTGGGTTCGGGCGGCTTCCTGCCGATGGAGACCGAGAGCTATGTCTTCGACGTCATGGGCGAGCCGGTCGACAAGTTCACCGACCGTGCTTATGCCGGTAAGATCGAACCCCTCGACGCAAAGAGGGATTTTGCCGCCGCCTGCCGCAAGCTGCCCGTGATCATGTCGAGGACCGTCGCGATGGCTTCGATCAACGTCAAGCCGTGGGGCGTCCAGGTGGCGGGCAATTTCCGCCGCAGCGCGGCGATCGGCCAATGGCTGCGGGTGAGAGGCCGTTTCCCGGCCCTGCTCAGCGGCCATGATCCGGTGGTGAGCCGTGTGCGTACGCCGATCGGCCGGCGCGGCATCTATGCCGTCAGGATCGGGGTGAATGACCGCGCCGACGCCAATCTCATCTGCCAGAAACTGCAGAGTGTCGGCGGAGCCTGCGTGGTGGTGCGCAACCGATAGCCGACAGGACTGAAGGAGGCGGTTGAAATTGCCAGCCAGGATCGTTCTGCTCAACGGCGTCGGCAGTGCCGGCAAATCCTCGATCGCCAGGGCGCTGCAGCAGATCACCGCCGAACCATTCCTGCATGTCCAGATGGACAGTTTCATCGCGATGCTGCCCGATGCCTTGCAGGACCATGCCGATGGCTTTTCCTATGAAACCATCCGGCAGGACGGCAAGCCTTCGGTCGTGATCAGGACTGGACCGATCGGTGCACGGACCCTGCGCGGCATGCGCCACGCCGTTGCAGCCATGGCCGGACAAGGCAACAACCTCATCGTCGACGACGTGCTGTGCAACGGCGAAATATCGGAATATGTCGAGCTGCTGTCGGCCTTCGATCTCCATCGGGTCGGCGTCATGGCGCCGCTGGACGTTCTGGAAGCCCGCGAAACCCAACGGGCTGACCGGCTGCCCGGCCTGGCACGTTGGCAATATGGGCGTGTGCACAAGGGAATACGCTACGACCTCGAAGTTGACACCAGCGTGCTCACGCCGCTCGAATGCGCCCGTCGCATCCAGCAACAATTTCGACTATAGGCGGCGATCGATTGGCCGGGCTTGCCCTGCCTCAAACACGACAAGAGCGGCCATATGTTCGACGCCTATATTATCTGCGGCACGCCGAGAACCGGGAGCACTCTGCTGTGCAAGCTGCTGGCCTCCACCGGGACGTCAGGCGATCCCCACTCCTTCTACCGGCGGCAGGATGTGACGGAGTGGGCGCAGGAGTGGAAACTGCCAGCCCGCGAGACGATGGACGAGCTCGAATTCAGTGTTGCCTATCTCGAAGCGGCAATCGCTGCAGGGAAGGGCGGGACAGATATCTTCGGCCTGCGCCTGATGCGCGAAAACCTGGATGAGCTTTCGGCGATCCTCGACCGGATTTTTCCTGGGCTTGCGTCGGACACAGCGCGCTTCGAAAAGGCCTTTGGCCATGTCCTCTACATACACCTGTCGCGCGAGGACAAGCTGGCCCAGGCTGTCTCGCTGGTGAAGGCGCAGCAGACCGGCCTTTGGCATGTCGCGCCCGACGGAACCGAGATCGAGAGGGTCGGAGTTCCCGCGCAACCTCGGTATGACTTCCGGCGGATCAAGGGCGAGCTCGCCGAGCTTGAAGCGTATGACGCGGCCTGGAACACATGGTTCGCAAAACAGGGCGTCACCCCGTTGCGGGTAGGCTATGAGCGCCTTTCCGCCGATCCGGCCGCGGCATTGCTAACCATCTGCGAAGCCCTGGGCGTTCAAGCGCCTGACGCCGAGGCGGTGCGGCCAGGCGTCGCAAAGCTCTCCGACGAGACGAGCCTGGACTGGATGCGCCGCTTTCATGTGGACGCAGCCGTCTAAGGTGTCGATGCCGGGTGCTCAGGCCGTCTTCGCCACCACCGTCTCGCTCAGCCATGTGCCGATCTTGGCGCCGAGGCGATCGGGTGAAACCGGCTTGGGCAGATAGTCGTCCATGCCGGCCTCGATGCATTTGTCCCGGTCGCCCTTCAGCGCATGCGCGGTGACGCCGATGATCGGGATGTGGCCGCCCGAAGAGGTCTCGATCGCCCGAATGGCGCGGGTCGCTTCATAGCCGTTCATCTCGGGCATCGAGACATCCATCAGGATCAGCCTGGGACGCAGCGAGCGGTACATCTCGACCGCCGTGCGGCCATTGCCGGCGATGCGGTAGCTGAGGCCCAGGCCGTTGAGGATCTGGCCGAACACAAGCTGGTTCACATCATTGTCCTCGGCAATGAGGATGTCGATCGGCCCGTTCGGCGTGGCGGTCGATTCCGGCGCCGGGACCACCGGCAAGGCGGGGCCACGGATGACGGTGAAGGGGAGCGGTGCCGGCTGAGGCTGAGGCTGGACCGGCTCACGCGTGAATTGCGCCTTGCCGACCTGGGAGCGAGCCTTCTGGATGACCGAGATGACGGTGCCGAGCAGAACGGCGGAGCGCGCCGGCTTGGTCAGATGCGCGGCAATGCCGAAGTCGATGATCATCTTGCCGAAATCGACCTGGTCGACCGAGGTCAGGATGACGATAGGGATGGCCGACAGCCGGCTGTCGGCGGCAATGGCCCGCGCGACGTCGGCACCGTTCATGCCGGGCATCTGGTAGTCGAGGATGATGCAGTCGACTGCCGCACCCAGCTGGTAGGCGCGGTCGAGGAAGGCCAGCCCCACCGCACCGCTTTCGGCGGCGGCGCAGTCGAAGCTCCAGCTCCTCAGCTGTTCGAGCAGGATCTCGCGGTTGACCGGATTGTCGTCAATGACCAGCACGCGTGCGCCGGTGACGTCCACCGGCACGATCTCGTCGCGCGCCTGGGCAGTGTGAAGGGGCAGCGGCACCGCGAACCAGAACACCGAACCGCGGCCGATCTCGCTCTCGACGCCGATCTTGCCGGCCATCAGGTCGACGAGACGGGCGGCGATGGCAAGTCCGAGCCCGGTGCCTTCGTGACGGCGGGTCGACGATCCGTCGACCTGGGCGAATTTCTCGAATACGTTCTGCAGCTTCTCGGCCGGGATGCCGATGCCGGTGTCCTCGACACGCAGCTTGAGCTGGACGACGCCGTTGACGGTCTCACCGCCGACATCGATCAGCACATGGCCCTTCTCCGTGAACTTCACCGCATTGCCGACCAGATTGGTGACGATCTGCCGGAACCGGCCGGCGTCGCCGACGACATAGGCCGGCAGGCGCGGGTCGACACGCACGATCAGCTCGAGGTTCTTTTCGGCGACGCGCGCCGATACCAGCGTCGCCACGTCCTCGACAGCTTCGGAAAGGCGGAAGGGGGCGGGGTCCAGCGTCAACTGGCCGGCATTGATCTTGGAGAAATCGAGGATGTCGTTGATGATGGTGAGCAGCGCGTTGCCCGATTTGACGATGACGTCGGTGAAGGTCTTCTGGCGAGCGGTCAGTTCGGTCTTGGCCAGGAGCTCGGCCATGCCGAGCACGCCGTTCATCGGCGTGCGGATCTCGTGGCTCATATTGGCCAGGAATTCCGACTTGGCGCGGTCGGCGGCCTCGGCCTTGAACAGGGATTCGGCCGATTGGGCAAAGGCGCGACGGATCGCCTGTTCCATCGGCCGGAAGATCCAGAAGGCGACGACGGCCAGGACCGCGAACAAAAGGCCGCTCGCCCAGAGCAGCAGCCGGTCGCTGGCGATATCGGCCAGGTGACGCTCTTCATCCATGGCGGTGCGCACGCGGACCAGCATGGGCTGGACGAACAGATCGTTCTGGTTGCGGATTTCGCGGGAACTCCATTCGTCGGTCTTTTGCGCCACCGACATCAAGTTGAAGTTGCGCACCATGTCGCGCGGCGACCAGAACAGGTCGCCGTTGACGGAGGCCGCTTCGAGCTCGTTGAGGGTCCCGGCGGACAGGCGCGACCGAATCGCGGCGAGCTGCGCGCTCAGCGTTTCGATCTCGCCGGTCAGGCGCTCCGAATGGCCACGCGCCGCGGTGGTCAGGGCATCGCGCGTTTCTGCCCGCCAGGCGGAGCTGGTTGTCTCGGAGAAGCTGGTTGCGTTGCGCAGGTCGCGGGTGAAGATCACGAGATTGGCGCTCAGCGCATCGACCTCATGGCGGAAGGAATTGACGCGATTGAGCGCGAAAATGATGATGGCCGAAGCCAGCGCGAAGGCCAACAATCCTGAAAGATAACGAATCCGGACCAATCGGATGAAGGAAGAATATTCCGGCATGCGCAACCCCAACACATACGCATTATTTTAATGGTCGGGATTACGCTTCATTTACATTAAGATTTCGTTCGCGCGGACCGGCGAGTTGCTCGACAACGGAGAAGCGAGATCAGATCGATGCCGTGATGCCGCCATCGACATAGAGGATATGGCCGTTGACAAAGGACGAGGCATCGGAGGCGAGGAAGACACAGGCCCCGACCAGCTCCTCGACCTTGCCCCAGCGGCCGGCCGGCGTGCGCTTTTCAAGCCATTCGGTGAATGCCGGATCGGCGACCAGCGCGGCATTCAGCGGCGTGTCGAAATAGCCGGGCGCGATGGCGTTGCATTGCAGGCCGAACCTGGCCCAGTCCGTCGCCATGCCCTTGGTCAAATTGCCGACCGCGCCTTTGGTCGCCGTGTAGGGCGCGATGCCGGGGCGGGCAAGCGCCGTCTGGACGCTGGCGATGTTGATGATCTTGCCGCGCCCGCGACGGATCATGTGCCGGGCGACGGCCTGGCCGACATGGAAGACGCTGGCGACATTGGTCTGCAGCAGGCGTTCGAACGCGTCGGCGGGAAAGTCCTCGAGCGGCGTGCGGAACTGCATGCCGGCATTGTTCACCAATATGTCGATCGGCCCGCCGGACAGCTCGAAACTGTCGATCGCGGAACGGACCGCGTTGTGGTCGGTGGCGTCGAAGGCGAGCGTTTCCGCTCCGCCGATCTGCGCTGCCGCGGCGTCGAGCTTTTCCGCGTCACGGCCGTTGAGGATGACCACGGCGCCGGCTTGGCGCAGCCCTTTGGCCAAAGCAAACCCGATGCCTTGCGAGGAGCCGGTTACCAGCGCCCTGCGCCCGGCGAGATCGAACAGATTGGATGACATCTACGCTGATCTCCGTTGGTTCTCGCCATGCGGTCCCGATATCGGCGGCCGCCCGTCAGTTGTTCCGCGTCGCGACGAATGTGGCGGCGGCCTTCAGCAAGGCTGCGTTCTCGCCATAGGGTTCGAGCAATGCGTGCGCCTGCTCGACAAGCCCGTGCAACTGGCTGCGCGCCCAGTTCGTCCCGTGCAGCGCCACCAACGTTGCCTTGCCGGCGGCGGCGTCCTTGCCGGTGGCTTTGCCCATCTGGCTGGCGTCGGCCGTCAGGTCGAGCAGGTCATCGGCAAGCTGGAAGGCAAGGCCGACGGCCGAGCCGAATTCGGCCAGCCGCTCGCGGTCTTCGGCCGGAGCGCCGGCGATGATGGCGCCCGCCTCGCAGGCGAAGCGGATCAGCGCGCCTGTCTTCATCGCCTGCAGCCGGATGATGCCGGCTTCGTCCGGCGGCGTGCGCTCGGCTTCGAGGTCGAGCGTCTGGCCGCCGACCATGCCGCCGGCCCCGGCGGCGCGGGCGAGCGCCAGCACAAGGGCAGCCCGCCGCTCGGCCGGCAGAACGGTTGCCTCGCCGGCAATGATGTCGAAGGCCAGCGTCAGCAAGGCATCGCCGGCCAGGATCGCGGTCGCCTCGTCGAAGGCCTTGTGGACGGTCGGCTGGCCGCGGCGCAGATCGTCGTCGTCCATCGCCGGCAGGTCGTCATGGATCAGCGAATAGCAGTGCACGCATTCAAGTGCCGCGGCGACGCGCAGCGCCGCCTCGCCATCGGCTGAAAAAAGCGCCGCGCTTTCCATCACCAGGAACGGGCGCAGGCGCTTGCCGCCGTTCAGCACGCCATGGCGCATCGCCGCCATCAGACGGCCGGGCCGCGCGATCTCACCCGTGAGCGGACGGTCGTCGAGCAGCCGCCGCAGTAGCACCTCGACGGCGGCTGCCCGCCTGATGAGCGCCATTTCGAACGCCATTTCGTCGTCATTCGTCATGGCCGGGAGCGGTAGCCGACACTCAGACGTTGCGCAAGAAGGCAAGCGCCATTATGCCGGGGGAGGGAGAAGCACGGGTTGGGCGGCTTGGCGGAACCGATCGTCGATCATGAAACCGAAAAGCTGGACATGGCGCCGAGATCGCGCGGCGTGAACCGCCGCAGTCTCAGGCGCTGGGTCCGGCGTGGCATCGTCGTGGCCGCCGTGCTGGCGCTCATCCCGGTGGTGTTCACCTTTCTTTACTTGCCACCCTTCGTGCATCCGGTGTCGACGCTGATGCTGAAGGACCTGACGACATTCTCCGGCTATGACCGGCGCTGGGTATCGATCGACGATGTCGCGCCGGTGTTGGCCCATTCGGTCATCATGTCGGAGGACGGGCAGTTCTGCTTCCACCGCGGCGTCGATCTCGGCGAACTCCGGGGCGTCGTCGACGACGCGCTGGCCGGCGAGGCGACGCGCGGTGCCTCGACCATCACCATGCAGACGGTGAAGAACCTTTTCCTGTGGTCGCGGCCGCTGGGCTCGGTGCGCAAGGTCGTCGAACTGCCGCTGGCCGTCTACTTCGACGCGGTGATGTCGAAACGGCGCATCATGGAGATCTATCTCAACATCGCCGAATGGGGGCCGGGCATCTACGGCATCGAGGCCGCGGCGCAGCACCATTTCGGCGTTTCGGCAAAACAGCTGTCCAGACGGCAGGCGGCACTTCTGGCCGTCACACTGCCAAACCCGATCGCCCGCAATCCGGCGAAACCCGGACCGGGCCTGAGAAGGCTTGCCAACCTGATCGAACGCAGGGCCGGCCGTTCCGGCGCCTATGTCGGTTGTCTCCGGTAGGCTTGCTCAAAAAAATTCACGGCAGCGCTGGCCAAAACAGCATCAGGCGTGTATAGGCACCCGACTTTCTCAGATTTAGGCCCCGACATGGCCCTTTCACGAGGGCGGGCGGGGCTTTTGACCATGTAGTGGAGCATATCCATGGCCGTTCCGAAACGCAAAACCTCTCCGTCCAAGCGCGGCATGCGCCGCTCGGCCGACGCCCTCAAGGCCCCGACCTATGTCGAGGACAAGAATTCCGGCGAAATGCGCCGCCCGCACCACATCGACCTGAAGACCGGCATGTATCGCGGTCGCCAGGTGCTGACCCCCAAGGAAAGCTGAGACCAGCTTTTCCCAAGGTTTTTGGTTCCAAAAGACCGGCCAGTGGCCGGTCTTTTTGCGTTTGCAGGTGTCCGGGCCGGCATGACCTATGCCAAAGGCAAGGCGGTCGGTGGCGATACCCACCGGAGTGACCTTGCTGTACCGGGGTTTGAACGCTTTCGTCGCCGCCGTTTCATGTGGTTGGAAACACGCGAGACCCCGACCGCTCGAGCTGCGGATGATGACGAAGGCGAGGCAACAGAGGAGACCCCATGTCCAACCTGACCGTCACGCCGCGCACCGTCTTCCAGACATTCCTGGACTTTCCGCTGGTCGAAGACCTCGACAGGCTGAGCGCCGATGTCGCCATCATCGGCATGCCCTACGGCGCGCCCTATACGATCGACGAGACGATCAACGACCAGACCAATGCGCCGACCGCGGTGCGGCGTGCCTCGCAGCGTATCAGCCTTGGGCTCGATCGCTATGATTTCGACATTGGCGGTACCCTGTTCGACGGGCAGGACGTCAAGGTGGTCGATGTCGGCGATGTGCCGGGCGAAGCGTCCGATTCCACCGGGCATTACGCCAGAGCCGAGGCGGCGATCCGCAAGATACGCGCCGCCGGCGCGCTGCCGATCACCATCGGCGGCGACCATGGCATTCCGATCCCGATCTTCCGGGCGCTCGATGGCGAGGGGCCGATCACGCTGGTGCAGATCGATGCCCATCTCGACTGGCGCGACAATGTCAACGGCGTCAAGGAAGGCTATTCCAGCCCGATCCGACGGGCATCCGAAATGGCGCATATCGACGCGATCTTCCAGCTCGGCATTCGCGGCCAGGGCAGCGCCCGCATGGAAGAAGTCGAAGCGGCGCGCGCCTACGGCTCCAACATCATCACCGCCGGCCAGTGGCAGGATATCGGCACGGCGGCCCTGCTCGAGCGCATTCCCGAGGGCGGCCGTTACTACCTCACGATCGACGCCGACGGTCTCGATCCGGCCGTTATGCCGGCGGTGGAGGGACCGTCGCCGGGTGGCGTCACCTATCGCCAGACGATCGACCTGATCAAGGGGCTGTTCGCCAAGGGAGAAGTGGTCGGCGTCGACATCGTCGAGATCGCGCCGGCACGCGATATCAACGAGATCACGTCGATGACGGCAGGCAACATCATCCTCAATGTCATCGGTGCCGCCGTTCGCGCCGGTCAATTCAAGCGCCAAAATTGAAAATCAAGCGCTAGAGCAATTCCAGGAAAAGTGTGACACGGTTTTCCGTCCGGAATTGCGTAAAAACAAAGAGATAGAGCGGTTCGCCGTTTCCGTGAAACGGTGAAATGCTCTAGAACCGAAACCCTGCCAGCCGGACAACCGGCTGACAGGGTTGTTGCATCCGGTCTTCGACCGTGTTTGCGGCTTTGCACGAAAAATCTTGACGGCGTGCCTGCGGCGCATTCTACAGAAGATGCCCCCATATGGAGACGCCAGATGTTCGGTGCCGTCCCGCTCTTGATCGTGCCTTTCATTCTCTACAATCTCGGACTGCTCGGAATTTTCGGCGGCGGTGACGATCCGTGGGCGAGCGAGGTGTTCTCGTTCCGCATGATGTCGGGCGGGGTGTTCTCGATGACGCTCGGCGACCTGATGATACTGATCGGGCTGATCTTCCTGTTCCTCGAAATGGTGAAGTCGGCGCGCACCACCAGCGCTTCGATCATGGACCATCTCCTGTCGACGCTGGTCTTCGTCGCCTTCCTGGTCGAGTTCCTGCTGGTGAAGGGCGCAGCGCACTCCATCTTCTTCACGCTGATGATCATCGCGCTGTTCGATGTGCTGGCCGGATTCGCGGTGTCGATGCGGTCGGCCAGCCGGGACATCAACCTGAATTAGCCGGAACCTGAATTAGAGCCGGCGCCTCAGCCAGGATCGGCGGTGAAGCCAGCGGCCTCGATGCCGGCGATGGCCGCCGCCTCGTCATTGTCCGAGGTATCGCCGGAAATGCCGACGGCGCCAATAATGGCACCGGCCTTGTCACGGATCAGCACGCCGCCGACCACCGGCAGCACGCGTCCGCCCGACACGTCGGAGATGCCGGCCACCAGATGCGGGCGCTCCTTGGCGAAGGCCTCGACCTTGCGCGAACCCATGCCGATGGCCAGCGCGCCATAGGCCTTGCCGGCCGACATTTGCGGGCGCAGGAACGAGGCGCCGTCCTGGCGCTGGAAGGCGACCAGATGTCCACCGGCATCGAGCACCGAGACGCCAAGCGGCTTGAGCTTGAGATCGGCGCCCTTGGCGAAGGCCGCGGCGATGATCTCATTGGCTTTTTCCAGCGACAGTGCGGTCATTGCAGTCTCCTGTTTTGAAATGAGTCAATTTTCGGCCGCCAGCCGGATGAAGCAATCCCGCTTTCGGTTGAAATTGCTTCTCGTGAAGCGGTGTGATGGACAGCGCCGTGCAGCGAGATGGTATCGCTACGCGATCGACGATGGCCCGGTTCAGACCAGGTCGAAGCTGCCGGCGGTGTCGTGCGTTACTTTTTCTTGGCGCGGGCGGGCTTCTTGGCGGGCACTGCCGGTGCGTTGGCAAGGTCTTCGGCTTCCTTGGCGAGCCGCAGCGCGCGCAGCTTGTCGGTCTTGGCCTTGCGGGCGTCGCTCTCGGCGACATATTCCGCCATCGCCTTCTGGCGGACGGTCGCTGCTTCTTCCTGCTTCTTGAAGCGCAGATCGGCGCGAGCGCGGGCCGTATCCCTGGAGTTCTCAACCAACAGCCTGTCCAATCCCGTAAAGTGCGTTTTCCGCCTCTTGTAGCAGAGGCGGCCTCTCAACGGGGAAAATAGTTGGTCACGCGGCCGGGCTGGCGGCGCGCGCCTTGCTGGCGACGACGGCCTCATAGGCCGCTTGCAGGGTCGCCCGCACGGATGGGCCGGCCGTCGGGGCGGCCGGTTCGCCGAGGTGCTCATGGCGCAACTCGTCCATGAATTTTTCCCACATCGGCGGTCCGCCCTTTTCCAGAAGCTCGGCGCGGATCGACAATTCCTCGCTGGTCGGCAGCCAGACGCGACCCCAGGCGCCGAGATGGGCAAGGATCGGCACCAGCGTGATGGCCATCTCGGTCAGGCTGTAGATCGCCTTCTGCTTGTGCGAGGGGTCGTCGGCCTTGGTCAGCATGCCCAATTCCATCAGCCGCTTCAGCCGGTCGGCGAGGATGTTGGAGGCGATGCCTTCCATCGATCCGTTGAGCAGTTCGCGAAAATGGCGCCTGCCGCCGAAAATCATGTCGCGGAGGATGATCAGGCTCCAGCGGTCGCCGAACACTTCCAGCGACAGGTTGATCGGACAGCCGGACCGGCGATCAAGGCTCATTCGATTCTCTCCACAAAACCAGTTGCATTATCGTATCAGTTTTATTATGGTGCAACCGATTGCAAAATGCAATCGGATCGGGAGGCCATACGATGACGACGATCAATCGCCCGGAGATCATATCCGAAGCTTTCGGCGATCCTGAAAATCCCCCGCTGCTGCTGATCATGGGCGCGATGGCCTCGATGCTCTGGTGGCCGGAGGCGCTTTGCCGGAAAGTCGCCGATGCCGGCCTCTACGTGATCCGCTACGACAATCGCGATACCGGCCGCTCGACCAAATATCCGCCCGGCGAGCCGCCCTACACATTCGACGACATGGCCGATGATGCGATCGGTGTCCTCGACAGCCATGGCATCGGCAAGGCGCATGTCGCCGGCATGTCGATGGGCGGGATGATTGCGCAACGCGTGGCGCTCAAGCATCCCTCCCGTGTCGCGTCGCTGATCGTGATCAGCAGCTCGCCGATGGGCATGGACACCTCGCATCTGCCGCATATGAGCGATGCTTACGCCGAGCATTCGGCCGAGGGCGCTGGTGTCGACTGGTCGGATCGCGGCCAGGTGATCGATTTCATGGTCCGGGATATCAGGGCGATCGCCAGCACGGCGCATCCCTTCGACGAGGCCGGAATGAGAGACTTTATCGAACGGGATTATGACCGTTCCGGTGGTTTCCTGAGCGCCACCAATCACTTCCTGCTCAAGGGAAGTGATGAATGGAACGGCCGCCTGCACGAGATGACGGCGCCGCTGCTGGTCATCCACGGCACGACCGATCCGATCTTCCCGGTCGAGCATGGCGAGGCACTGGCCAAGGCGGTCGCCGGCGCGAAACTCCTGCGCGTCGAAGGCGGGGGCCACGAGATGCATCCGCAAGACTGGCCGGCGATCGCCGCCGCCATTGTCGCGCATATCCGATCCAATTGAGACGTCCCGGGCGAGCCTTGACGGACAAGCTTGCCGCAATAGTTAAGTAAATGCTTCAGTGTTAAAGGCGCGAGCATCCGGCCTCCGATGAAACCAGAAACGGACGAGAAAAGAATGTCCCTGACCCTTCACTTCCATCCTCTGGCCTCCTTCTGCTGGAAGCCGCTGATCGCGCTTTACGAGAACGGCACGCCATTCACGCCAGTCATCGTCGATCTCGGCGATGCCTGCTCGCGGGGCGCCTTCCTGAAGATTTCGCCGACCGGGAAGATGCCGGCGCTGCGCGACGATGCGCGCGACCGCACGGTGCTGGAATCGACCATCGTCGTCGAATATCTGGCCGCGCACTATCCAGGGCCGGTCGAACTCGTTCCCGCCGATATCGACCAGGCGCTGGCGGTCCGCCAAGCCGATCGCTTCTATGATTTCTATGTGCAGGAGCCGATGCAGAAGATCGTCGGCGACCGGTTGCGGCCGCAGGACAAGACCGATCCGTTCGGCGTCGAGCAGGCGCGCGACCAGCTGCGCAATTCCTACGCCATCGTCGAGCAGGAGATGCAGTCGAAGGTCTGGGCGATGGGCGATGCCTTCACCATGGCCGATTGCGCGGCCTCTCCGGCGCTCTTCTATGCCAACAAGGTGGAACCGCTCGGCGACAAATACCCGGCCGTGAAAGGCTATCACGACCGCTTGCTGCAGCGCCCCGCCTTCAGCAGGGTGATCGAGGAGGCGCAGCCCTACTTCAAGCTCTTCCCCTACAATAACGGCTGACCGCGATGCTGCACGATCCCGCCCAGCTCGACCTGATGTTCCAGGCGCTCGCCGATCCGGCGCGGCGGCAGATGGTCGACCGGCTGTCGCGCGGCCCTGCCTCGGTCAGCCAGCTGGCCGAGCCGCTGGCGATGTCGCTGTCGGCCGTCGTCCAGCACCTGAACCTCCTGGAGGCAAGCGGGCTGGTGCGCACGCGCAAGGTTGGGCGGGTGCGGACCTGCCAGATCGAGCCGAAAGCCTTGAGAGCGGCCGAACACTGGATCAACGAGCGGCGTCTGTCCTGGGAGCGCCGGCTGGATCGGCTCGGCGACTTTCTCGCTGAAAGTTGAAACGAAGCAGGAGACGATCATGCCCGGCAAAACAGATCGGCCCACCGCTGCGGTGTTTTCATTCCACAGAACCATTCCAGCTGACCAACGAGGACGCATTCCATGACCGAACGATCCGTTGTGCACTCCACCTTCGTCATCGAGCGCCTCTATCCGGCGCCGCCGTCGAAAGTCTTCTTCGCGCTCAGCAACCCGGACGCCAAGCGGCGCTGGTTCACCGATCCCGACAACCCGATGCCCGGCCGTTTTGAATTGGACTTTCGCGTCGGCGGCAAGGAGGTCAATGCCGGCGGGCCGAAGGACGGGCCGATCCACGTCTACACCGCCACCTATCAGGACATCGTGCCGGACCAGCGCATCGTCTACAGCTATGACATGCTGTTCGGCGCAACCCGCATCTCGGTATCGTTGGCCACGATCGAACTTCGTCCCGAAGGCATGGGTACGCGGCTGGTGTTGACCGAGCAGGGTGCTTTCCTCGACGGTCACGACACGTCGGACACACGTGAGCACGGGACCGGGGTGTTGCTCGATTTGCTCGGCGCTTTTTTAAGCTCCGGCAACTGAAGGCCGAGAAGCCGGCAAGCACATCAAAAAATCAGGCTTCCCAAAATTGATCGAGCCAGATGTTGAGTCTCAGGAAGCCGGCGTTGCTTACTGTATAGACACGCCGCGTGCCTTCGGCCTTGGCATGGACCAGACCGGCGTCGAGCAAAACTTTCAGATGCTGTGAGACGGCCGGGCGTGAAACCGGCAGCCCGGCTGCCAACTCGTTGACGGTCTTCGGGCCGCGTCGAAGTTCTTCGAGAAGGTGGCGCCGATTGGGGTCGGCGATCGCCATGAAGGCGTCGGAAAACATCATCGCTTATTTGTGGGGCAAAGTCTTTCGAATCTCAACTGCTTGCTTCTGCTTTTCTTCTTGGGTCAAGACGCAGTGCTTCCGGCGTGACGGAGCGGTCGGCCGGCTGGGTCTTGAAGGCGTCACGGCCTTCGATCGGCACCGGGGCGCGGCGGCTGATGCGCAGCAGCGTGTAGCCGCCCAGGCAGAGATGCGCGAAGGCGGTTGCCAGGAACAGGCCCTCCGGACGCATCCAGCCCATCAGGGCCGCGGCCAGCAACGGCCCGATCATGGTGCCGAAGCCGTAGAGCAGCAGCAGCCCGCCCGATACCTTGACGAAATCCTCCGACCGGGCGTGGTCGTTGGCATGCGCGACGGCGATCGAATAGAGCGTATAGGCGAAGGCGCCGTAGGCTGCGGTGAAGACGATGACGAAGACACCGGAGCGCGGTTCGAACAGGAAGATCATGAGCGCGACGAGCGCCGCGCCGAAGGCGGCACCCGCCAGCACGAAACGGCGGTCGGTCTTGTCGGACAGGCGTCCGGCGGGAAGCTGCATGGCGGCGCCGGCAACGACCACGAGGCTCATCATCAAGGCGATTTCCGCCGTGGAGATGCCGATGCGAGCGCCATAGACGGCACCGAGCGTGCCCCAGGCACCATTGGCGATGCCGATCAATAGACAGGCGATCGCGGAGACCGGCGAGTTGGCGTAAAGCCCTTTGACGTCGAGCTTGACGTCCTGCAGCGGCTTGGGGTGCGACGCCGTCGACACCGCGGTCGGGATCAACGACAGGCAGAACAGGATGCCGGTGATCATGAACAGCGACGCCGACTTCACGTCGCCGCCGGCGACGATCATCTGTCCGCCCATGATCGAGGCATAGGTGACCATCATGTAGAGGCCGAAGACGGTGCCGCGGTTCTCGTTGGTGGCTTTCTCGTTCAGCCAGCTCTCGATGACCATGAAGGCGCCGGCCATGGTGAAGCCGGTGAAGGCGCGCAGCAGGATCCAGACATATTCGTCGATGATGAGACCGGTGAGCAGCGCCACGATGGCACCGGAGGCGGCAAAGGCACCGAAGGCGCGCACATGTCCGGCACGGCGTACGATGCGCGGCGCGAAGAAGCAGCCGGTGACGAAGCCGCCTGCCCAGGCCGTGCCCATCAGGCCGAGCGATGCGGTCGAGAAGCCCTCCACCTGGCCGCGCAGCGGCAGCAGCAGCCCGTGCAGTCCCGATGCCGCCAGCAGGAAGGCGGTGCCGCGAAGCAGGGAAAGGATCGGTCTGTAGGATGCGAGCATTTTTTGATCCGGCTGGACTCTGGAACGGGTGACAGGGTCTGAAGACAGTCGCATTCGGGCTTTTCGGCGGCGGCCCGTGCCGCTGACGGATTATCCGCGGCGGAACAGTGCCTCGGCCGCCGACTTGGTGCTGTCCTTGGTTTTGAGCTCCGCCTCCAGCCTGGCGATCTCGTCGCGCAGGATGCCGATCCGTTCTGACAGTTCACCGACGGACAGCAGCGCCAGATCCTGCCCGATTTCGTGCGGGCGCGCCTTCTTCTTGGGTTCGTCGTCGAAGATCGCCATCGTCGCTCCTCCTCCGCCACACCAGATTGGCCATTTGCCTGATTTGGCAATGAGCATACATAGGGCGGGGGTGTCGATGCAAACAGCCGGTAGGAATGCGGCGAGGAAAGACGGGAAACTTCATGGCGAGCGGACAGAAAATTCCGGCAAGGATGACGGCGATCGCGATTTCGGAGCCGGGCGGCCCACGGGTGCTGAAACCGGAAATGCGCGACGTGCCGCAGCCCGGTCCCGGCGAGATCCTGATCAAGGTGCATGCCGCCGGCGTCAACCGGCCCGACGTGCAGCAGCGCAAGGGCGCCTATCCGCCACCGCCCGGCGCATCGGACCTGCCGGGCCTTGAGGCGTCGGGTGAAGTCGCCGCCCTTGGCGACGAGATATCGCGCTGGCGCATCGGCGACCGGGTCTGCGCGCTGACGCCGGGCGGCGGCTACGCGGAATATGTCAAGGTCCATGCCGGCAGTGTGCTGCCGCTGCCGGCCGGCTTCACGCACACCGAAGCGGCGGCGGTGCCGGAAAACTATTTCACCGTCTGGCACAATGTGTTCGAACGCGGCGGCCTGAAGAAGGGCGAGACGCTGCTGGTGCATGGTGGCTCATCCGGCATCGGCACCACGGCGATCCAGCTTGCCTCGGCCTTCGGCGCCTATGTCGTCACCACCGCCGGCAGCAAGGAGAAGTGCGACGCCTGCCTGAAGCTCGGTGCCGACCGGGCGATCAATTATCGCGAGCAGGATTTCGTCACGGCGGTCAAGGAGGCGACGGATGGCAAGGGCGCCAATGTCATCCTCGACATGGTCGGCGGCGATTATGTTCAGCGAAACTACGAGGCCGCGGCCGTCGAAGGCCGCATCGTCCAGATCGCCGCGCAGGCTGGCGCCGTCGCCAGCGCCGATTTTTCGAAAATCATGGTCAAGCGGCTGACCCATACGGGCTCGACGCTGAGGCCGCGTACCGTCGAATTCAAGGCGGCGATCGCGGCGGCGCTCGAAGCGCAGGTGTGGCCCCTGCTTGGCACACGCAAGGTTGCTCCCGTCATGGACATGATCTTCCCCCTTGGCGAAGCCTGGCGCGCGCACGAGCGGATGGAAGAGGGCGAGCATATCGGCAAGATCGTGCTCGACGTCGGCTAGCAGGCTGTTGAATAGGCGTATCGACATTCGGTGATGCCTGCCTGGCTGGTATCTCTGTGGCCTGAGTCAACGCGGCACGCGCCTGCCTACAAGATGAACAGAACCTTAATGGTGCAATGCAGCATTTGCATCATTGCTATGCAAAATCAGTCATTCAAGTCGCCCTCCATGATGACTATTTGAGCATCATCGAAACGAACACCCCATTTGGAGGACTACCATGAACCCGATCCGCGCTTTCCGTAACTGGCGTATGTACAACGAGACCGTGCGTGAACTGAACCGCCTCAACGCACGTCAGCTCAGCGACCTCGGCATCAACCGTGGCGACATCGAACGGATCGCCCGTCAGGCGATCTGACTTCAAGCGTGACCCGGCCACGGGGCCGGGTACACGCCTGGAAGTAGAGCCGTCGAGACGTTACCCGTCTCCGGTTCCGAACCCGCTGGACACTGTCCGGCGGGTTTTGTCTTTTTGGGCCAAGAAAAAGCGGCCGGTCAACTGTCCCGTGATATCGGCGGCGGCGGGCTTGACCTCAGTTTTCGGCATGGCACTTTGGCAGGCGGTTGCCGCATGACCGCGTGGTGGCGCCAACCCGCCAGCAGACCCGGCCGGTGGCGCTGCTCAAGGGCGCCGAGCCGTTCCGTTAGCCTCCGGTTCGCGGTTTCCGGCGAGTGCATCCAAAAACGTTGCGAAACGGGCAGGGAACGGTTATACAGGCCGCGAATTTCCCATTTTGGTGGCTCTAAACCACCGCCCGCGCGGGAACGCGGGCGAACGAGAAGGATTTTTAAAAATGGCCAATACGCTGCTGATGCCCAAGGCGACCGCCGTCTGGCTGGTCGACAACACCGCGCTCTCCTTCGAGCAGATCGCGCAGTTCTGTGGGCTGCATCCGCTCGAGGTCAAGGCGATCGCCGATGGCGAATCGGCGCAAGGCATCAAGGGCATGGACCCGATCATGACCGGCCAGCTGACCCGCGACGAGATCGCGCGCGCCGAGAAGGATGCCAACCATCGGCTGAAGCTCTCGGACCCCAAGGTTCGCGTGCCCGAATCCAAGCGCAAAGGGCCGCGCTATACGCCGCTGTCGAAGCGCCAGGACCGGCCGAACGCCATTCTGTGGCTGGTGCGCAACCACCCCGAACTCAAGGACGCGCAGATTTCGCGCCTCGTCGGCACCACCAAGTCGACGATCGAGCAGATCCGCGAACGCAAGCACTGGAATTCGGCCAACCTGCAGCCGATGGACCCGGTGACGCTGGGCCTTGCCTCGCAGATCGACCTCGACATGGAAGTCAACCGCGCTTCGCGTGGCCGCGAACAGGCACAGCCGGTCGGCGACACGCTGCTGCCGGCGGCCCTGACCGAGCGGCTGGTGCCGGCCCCGGAGAAGCCCAAGGACGAGGACGCCGAACTCGATGCCAACGCCGTGTTCGCCAAGCTCTCGGCACTGAAATCGAAGGACGAGGATTCCGACGACGAGAAATGAGCGCCCGCAACATGACGACAAAAAAGCCCGCTTCGAGCGGGCTTTTTTGTCAGCTTCGCGCCGCGCGGTCCGGCGCCATGCCGTAGTCCTCGCTGCGTTCCACCGCGCGGTAGAAGTCGGCGAGCTGCTTGCCGCGCTCCGGCTTGAAGATGCGGCCGGCGATGACCACCGAGGCGATGCGGTCGATGCGGAAGGCGCGGAAGTCGTCGCGCATCTCGCACCAGGCGACCAGCGTCCATACCTTGCCCCAGAACCACAGGCCGAGCGGCCGGATGTCGCGCGCGGTGCCGCGCCCTGCCTCGTCCGAGTAGTCGATGGTCAGCACCTGGCGCTTTTCCACCGCGCGCTCGATCAGGTCGATCGCCTCGCGGGCGGCGTCGCTGACCACCCACATCGGCGTGTGGATCTCGGTGCGGGCAATGCGGTCCTTCTCGGCATCGGGAAGCACGGCGCCGATCTTGACCAGCGCCTCGTCGGCGGCACGCGCCATGGCGGCGCCGCCGAAGGCGCGCACCATGCGCGCGCCGGCAACCAGCGCCACGATCTCGTCACGCGTGAACATCAGTGGCGGAAGGTCGAAACCCTCCCTCATCATGTAGCCAACGCCAGCCTCGCCGTCGATCGGCACCCCGGTCGACTGCAGGTCGGCTATGTCGCGATAGATCGTTCGCTCGGAAACCTCGAGCCACGTGCCGAGCTTCTGGGCGGTGACCAGACGGCCACCACGCAGATGCTGCACGATCTGAAAGAGCCTGTCGGCGCGGCGCATCGTTTGCTTCCCCAGTGTTTTTCCTGGAGCAGTTCACCGTTTTATGGAAACGGCGACCTGCTCCAACTCTTTGTCTTGATGCAATTCCGGACGGAAAACCGTTCCACACCGGAATTGCTCTATGCATGCAGTGGCTCCCGGACAGGATCCACTTCCAAATGACATGCATTAAGGTTTCAGCCCTTCGCGCTTGCGCTGCGCGGCAACGAACTCCGCGCCAAAGGACAGTTTTTTCGTTGTCGGCGTCTTCGCATCGAGCACGCGCCAGAATGGGACGATGTCGCTCAGCGTCATGCCGCGTTCGAGATCCTCCCTGGCGGCTTCGGCAACGGTGCGCAGATGATAGCCTATGGTGACCGGGCATGTCACTTCGGCGCCATGTTCGACGGCAAGCGCGGTGCGCAACGCGCGCACGTCCATCTCGACGCCTTGGGGAATGGAACGGATGAAATCGTCGACCTGCCGCGCCGTCGGCACCAGCATCGGCTGGCCTTCGACGACGTCTCCCATCGTGCGCGGCGTTGGTTTCACGCCGTTGACGCCCGGCGTGTTCAGCCTGTCGTTCCAGCTTTTCATCGATCGTCCTCTCGGCCGGCCATGCGCATTATCCCACCATCGCACGCAGCTCCTGACAGCATACTGTCAGGAGGCTTCAGCATACTCCCTGGCGAACAGCCCCCGCATCTGCGCGAGATCGCCGCCCTTTTCGGGGTAGAGCGTCTGCAAAAAGGCAAGGGCGAAGGTGCCGGGCGCCGAACCCGGCGCGGAAACGATCCTGCCGTCGGCCACGGCATGCAGGACGTCCTGGTAGTTGATGTCGCCGGCATAACCGGCTTCGTGGCGGTTGATCCAGTCGCGGCCATTGCTGGTATGCCTGGCCTTCGCGAACAGGCCGGCCCGGGCCAGCGCAAGCGTCCCGGCGCAGATGCCGCCAACGACGCCGTCGCGGGACGCGACGGCCGTAAGCAGTCCTGCGACATCCGGCTGTGCCTTGCCCGCCCATTGATCGGAACCGATTACGGCGACGGCATCGAGATCTGCATTCTCATCGACACTCGCGGAGCGGTCGGGCGTTAGCCGAAAACCGCTGATTCCGGTTACCGGCTTGCCTTCAGGCGTCAGCGAGACGGCGCGGGCGCCGAACCATTCCACCGCCGAGGCCGCCAGCAAGCCATATTCCCAGTCGGCGAAGCCTTCGATGAACAGAAAGCCGATTGTCTTCCGATCAGGCATAAGCCCGCTCCATCCCTTTAGCGCCGGACTTTGTTTTCATGCATGTCGCGATATATCTGGGCGTTGACGCGCCCATGTCCAACGCGCTGTCTCTAAATCTTGTCTCAATTGCCGCGATGGCGACGATCGGCATACATGTCCGGCCAGCCGATATCCTTGCGGATGTCCGCCGGCAGCGAATTCATGAAGCGCTGGGTGCGGATTTCGTTGCGCATGGTCCGCACCTTGCCGACATAGTGCTGCACGCCGCGAAGAATGGTAAACCCGTTCATGACTATTCTCCTCTCTCTGACTGGAGACAGTATCGCATACCCCTCCTGACAGCAGTCTGTCAGGAGGATGGCAGGCGCACGACAATAGCGCGGACGGGCGCGGGTCGCCGGGGTGTGGTTCTTGGGACCACGGCTTCCGACCAGCTTACCGACAGCGGAGTGTTCACTGATTAGGGGAAAGTCAATCTGCCGTTGTTCAATCAGCGGCGACGGACTGTCGGAGCGCGTGGCCTTTAGCGTCATGGCTGCCGTTCCGATATGGAAGGAGAAAATTCCCCCCAAGACAGGGAGACACCCGATGAGCCTGCAACTGACAGGAATCCACCATCTCACCGCCATCACGGCCAACGCGCCCGGCAATCTTCACTTCTACACGAAGGTGCTCGGCTTGCGGCTGGTCAAGAAGACGGTGAACCAGGACGACACCTCGGCCTACCACCTCTTTTATGCTGACGGCGAGGCTACGCCGGGCACCGACCTCACCTTCTTCGACTGGCCGGTCGGGAGCGAGCGGCGCGGGACGCACAGCATCGTGCGGACCGGCCTCAGGGTCGGCAGCCGGGAAAGCCTTGCCTGGTGGAAACAGCGCCTGACCGACGAGACGATCGCGACAGGAGAAATCGCCGAGATTGGCGGCTATGCCAGCCTGGATTTCGAAGACCCCGAGGGCCAGCGCCTGCGGCTGGTCAGCGATGGGGGCAAGGGCGATAGCCATCCCTGGGCGCAAAGTCCGGTGCCGGCCGAGCACCAGATCCGCGGGCTCGGACCGATCGTCATCAGTGTCCCCGACGTCACCAACACCGAGGCGGTGGTGACGGGGGTCATGAACATGCGCAAGGCGCGGGAGTATGGGTCGCCGGAAGGCCAGGTTCACGTCTTTGAAATGGGCGAGGGTGGGCCGGCGGCGGAGCTGCATGTCCTGGTGCAGCCAGGTGTCGCGCCGGCAAGGCAAGGCGCCGGTGCGGTCCATCACGTTGCGTTCAGGGCGCCGGACCAGGAGACGCTACATCAGTGGACGGCGCGCCTGGCCGAATTCCGCCTGCCGTCGAGCGGCGAGGTCGAGCGCTATTACTTCCGCTCGCTCTATTTCCGCGAGCCGAACGGCATCCTGTTCGAGATCGCCACCGACGGGCCGGGCTTCACCGCTGACGAGCCGCTGGAGACGCTGGGCGAAAGCCTGGCCCTGCCGCCATTCCTCGAAGCAAGGCGCGCTTCGATCGAGGCTGGGCTGAAGCCGCTGAAATAGGCCGCTGCGCGCTCAAGGCGGGCGCCGCGTCCCGGTTCGGGATCGCGGCGCCGGTTCTTCCCCGGAGACCGGACGATCCGCTTTGACAGCCAGCCACGTTGCTGGTCAAAGGCGGCATGACGAAATTCCTCGCCCTTGTCATTATCGGCTTCATGGTCATCCAGCTGATCAAGCCGCTCGGCTGGCCCGGGCTCAAGCGACGGGCTGATTTCTGGAAGCTGGCGCTGCTCGCCATGGCCGCGATCTCGCTGGCCGCCGTGTTCGGGCATTTGACATAGGGCGGCCAAGACAGAGCCTACCCGGTCGGCGTTCAGCCGGCGATCACTGGGCCGACAAGATGCTCGGCCCACACCCGGTAGCCGGCCTCCGAGGCATGGAAGCCATCCGAGGCGAACCCTGCCTCGGGATCGGTGATCGGCAGGCGAGGTGCGGGCACCGCGCCGCGCTCTAGGCACAGGCGCTCGCCCATTCGGTTCATCGCGGTGGCGCGGACTTCCAGGATCTTGCCGAGCAGCGGCGGCATCGCCGGCGCGCGGGTGAACTCCAGCACCGGCGACCACACCACGCGCGCCTCCGGCCATTTGGCGCGTAGCCCATAGAGCAGGCCGCCGAACTCCTTCTTGAAGCGCGGCACCGAGTGGAAATTCTTGGTGTCGTTGGTGCCGATGGCCAGCAGGATGTGCGTCCACGGATCGGCCGACAGATTGGGCAGGACATGATCGCGGATCTGGCCCGATGTCGCCGAATTGAAGCCGGCGGCGCGCCAGCGGACAGTGCGGCCGGTGCGCCGCGAAATCAGCACGGCGAGCTGCGCGGCTAGTCCGTTTTCGGAGTTGCCGATGCCGACCGAGGCGGCGGAGGAGTCGCCCAGCACCAGCAGCGAGATCGCAGGTGCTTCGCCTGATAGTTCATGCATGACCGGCCCCTGCGCCGGCAGCATGCGGGTGGTGCGACGGCGCACGCCCAAGCCCTGCCAGACATAGACGGGGTAGGCGAGCCAGGTGAGAAGGGCCGGGAAGCGCATGGCGATACCGTGAAATGATCAGGCAGGCTTATCGCATGTTCGGGCCGAGGTGAACGCCTTCAGTCGCAGCAGTTGGACTTGCCGGCCTGGTTGTCCTGATATTCATCATGCAGCCGCACCCAGTCCATCAGGCCGTGATAGGGACCGTTCTCGTTACGGCCCTTCGGCGTCATGTCGAGATAGTCATAGGTGCCGATCTGCGCCTCGCCGCCGCGGGCGCGCGACGTGAAAGTGAGGAAGATGTCGCCGTTCTCGTCCTTGTAGAAAACACTGGTGCCGGGAAGTTCCTTCGAGGTGCGGGGACGGGTCTCGAAATTGTAGGTGGTTTCACCGGCGGCGATCTGCCTGTCGGTGAAAGAGACCTGCATGTCGAAGTTGAAATCCGACGCATAGGACGACACCCAGTCGAACTTCCAGCCCATGCGCTGCTTGTAGGGCAGAAGCTCAGCCAGCGGCGCGCGCGAGATCACGACCAGCGACACGTCGTGGTGCTTGAGGTGCTGATTGGCGCCGTCGATATGGTCGGCAAGGAAGGAGCAGCCCTCGCAATGATGCGAGCAGCCCGGACCGAACATGAAGTGGTAGACGATCAGCTGGCTGTTGGCGCCAAACAGGTCGGCCAGTTTCTTCGGTCCTTGCCCGGTCTCGAAGACATAGTCCTTCCTGATCTTCAGCCACGGCAGCTCGCGCCGCTCGGCCGCGACGCGCTCGCGCAGCCGCGTCAGTTCCTTCTCGCGTGCCAGATGCGCCTTGTGCGCCTGGAACCAGTCTTCGCGTGAAACAACCTTGTTGCGATGCATGTATCTCTCCCTGTCTGCATCCCAAGGACGTTCGGGACGAGCGAAAACCGACATCGCCGCAGAGGAGATAAGGGTGGAGACGCGCCGTCCCAAGCCCGGCATGCCACAAACAAAAACCCGGGCGCGGCGGCCCGGGTTTGAAGGAAGACGAAAAAGATGTGGTCAGGCGGCCTGTTCCAGGCTCGCTTTCCATTTGCCCAGCGCCGCAAGGTGGTTCATGTGGGCGCGGTGGGTGAAGGCGGCCTGGCCGGCGGCGACGTTCGAAGCCTTGCCGCTCCAGGCCTTCTGCGGGGCGGCCTGCAGCGCGCGGCCGTAGGAGAAGGTCAGCTTCCACGGGTGCGGACCGATGGCGTTGATCGCGCTGAGGTTTGCGGTCGCCTCCTCGTCCTCCTGGCCTCCGGAAAGGAAGGCGATGCCCGGCACCGCCGCGGGCACCGTCTGGCGGAACAGTTTTATGGTCTTCTCGGCGACTTCCTCAGGGCTGTCCACCGTGCCTGACTTCTTGCCCGACAGGACCATGTTGGGCTTCAGGATGGTGCCTTCGAGCACGACGCGGGCTGCATGCAGTTCGTCATAGAGCTTGATCAGTGTCGCCTTCGATATCTCGTAGCAAGTGTCGATGTCGTGGGCGCCGTCCATCAGCACTTCCGGCTCGACGATCGGCACGATGCCGGCTTCCTGGCAAAGCGCTGCGTAGCGGGCGAGGGCGTGGGTGTTCGCAGCGATCGAGCTGGCCGAGGGCACGCCCTTGCCGGTATCGATGTCGATCACCGCGCGCCATTTGGCGAAGCGGGCGCCGAGCTGGTAATAGTCGGCAAGCCGCTCGCGCAGGCCATCGAGGCCTTCGGTGACGGTGTCGCCGGGAAAGCCGGCCAGCGGCTTGGCGCCGGCATCGACCTTGATGCCGGGAATGGCGCCTGAAGCCTTGATGATGTCGACCAGCGGCGTGCCGTCGGCGGCCTTCTGGCGGATGGTCTCATCGTAGAGGATGACGCCGGAAATATACTTCGTCATCGCGTCCTTGGCGCGGAACATCATCTCGCGATAGTCGCGGCGGCTATCGGCGGTCGATTCGACGCCGATGACGTCGAAGCGCTTCTTGATCGTGCCCGAGCTTTCATCGGCGGCCAGCAGGCCCTTGCCGCCCGCCACCATCGCGGCGGCAATGTCTTCGAGACGTTCGCTCATACTTGCTTCCTCCTGAAGGGGTTCTTCCGCGCATAACGGAAGTCTACCGCCAAAGGAATGGCATCGGAAAGCTCGAATCGATTGAAAGTCCCGGGCCGCCTCTCCGGCTCTCGCCGAGTTGATCGGATTGCCCGTTTTTCCTGGAATGCCTACCGCTTCAGCACATCGACGCCGGGCAGCGGCTTGCCTTCCATCCATTCCAGGAACGCGCCGCCGGCGGTCGAGACATAGGTGAAGTCGTCGGCGACACCGGCGTGGTTGAGCGCTGCCACCGTATCGCCGCCCCCGGCAACGGAGACCAGCTTGCCGGCCTTGGTGCGCGCCGCGGCATGCTTGGCCGCGGCCACCGTGGCGTGATCGAAGGGTGCGATCTCGAAAGCGCCGAGCGGGCCGTTCCAGACCAGCGTCGCGGCGCGGTCGATCCATTCGCCGACGGCCGTCACGGTCTTTGCGCCGACATCGAGGATCATGCCGTCGGCCGGCACCTCCGAGATGGCGACGGTTTCGCAGGCAGCGCCCGCCTTGAATTCCTTGGCGACGACGCCGTCGACCGGCAGGATGATGGCGCAGCCGGCCTCGGCTGCCTCGATCATGATCTGCTTGGCGGTCGCGGCCAAATCGTGCTCGCACAACGACTTGCCGACATTGGTGCCGCGCGCGGCGAGGAAGGTGTTGGCCATGCCGCCACCGATGACCAGCGCGTCGACCTTCTTCACCAGGTTCATCAACAGGTCGATCTTGGTCGAGACCTTGGCGCCGCCGACGATGGCGACGACCGGACGGACCGGGTTGCCCAGGCCCTTCTCCAATGCTTCGAGTTCGGCCTGCATGGTGCGGCCGGCGAAGGCTGGCAAGAGGTGTGCCAGCCCTTCCGTCGAGGAGTGGGCGCGATGCGCGGCCGAAAAGGCGTCGTTGACGAAGATGTCGCCATTGGCGGCGAGCCGTTCGGTGAAGGCCGGATCGTTCTTCTCCTCGGCCTTGTAGAAGCGGGTGTTTTCGAGCAGCAGCACGTCGCCCTTGTTCATTGCAGCGACCGCGCTTCCCGCCGTGTCGCCGACGCAGTCCGAGGCAAAGCCGACGGGACGGCCGAGCACCTGCGCCGTCGCTTTCGCGATCGGCTCCAGCGAGAATTCGGGAGAGGGGCCATCCTTGGGGCGGCCGAAATGGGCGAGCAGGATGACCTTGGCGCCCTTGCCGGACAGCTCGGCGATGGTCGGCGCGATGCGCTCGATGCGGGTGGCGTCGGTGACCTTGCCGTCGGCGACGGGAACGTTGAGGTCGACGCGCACCAGCACGCGCTTGCCGCTGATGTTGCCGATGTCGTCCAGTGTCCTGAAGGCAGCCATGCCGATCCCTTTCCTCGAAAAATCGCCGGGACCATACCCCGCATCGGCTACGATGCAAGGCTTGGGCTGGGTTCGGGACGAAATTTTGAGGCGGGCGGGCACACAGTCCGTGAAGACAGCGCCGACGTGGATGAGGGAGGCGCAAACGAGCGCCGCAGTCAGCTTCCCGTCGCTGCCTTTTCGACCGGCGGCTCAGGGGCGTCATCCGTCTTTGCCGCCACCTGCGTTACCACCGGTCTGCGCCAATCGCGGATGAAGGCAGCGAGGCGGTCGACGATCTCGCCGGCACTGAGGAAGACCGGCACCCGCGCCACCGGCGCGGTGGGCTCGAAGGAGAGACCCAGCCCGGTGATCCTGCCCTTGTCATCGACATCCCTGACGATCAGCTCGATCGGACCGATCAGCACACGGTCGGCATATTCGGCATGGCCGCCGAGCCGCGCGGTGACCAGCGCTCCGACGGTCTGCTTCTGCTCAGCTTCGGTCAGGCCCGGCGCGTAGGCGGCTTCCAGTTCGGCGGCCGAGCGTGCCGGGTCGACGGCGAAGGCGCCGAAGAAATCGGCGTCCTCGGGATCGACGACGGCGCGGCTGGCGAACAGCTTGTCGAGCAGGCGTGGATAGCGGTCGGGCACGAAGATGTAGACCTGGTCGCCGGCGGCGAGCCGGCCCATGTCCTGGAAGCGCATCGAGCGGCCGTCGCGCAGCACCAGCGAGGGCCGCGCCCAGCGCGGAATGCGCTCGCCGCGTGCCACCGGGCTGCCTTGTGCCACGCGATAGGCAAGCAGCTCGTGGTGGGCGGACCCCGGCAATTCCAGCTCGACCTTGTCCAGCGGGCCGAGGCGCGCGGGCACGATGAGGCCAAGGCGACGCGCCAGCGGGCCGACCGTCCAGCCCTGGATAACCAGCGACACAAGCACGATGATGAAGGCGGCGTTGAAGATGGTGCGGCCATTCTCCAGTCCGCCGAGCAGCGGGGTGATGGCCAGCAGGATCGAAACCGCGCCGCGCAGGCCGACCCAGGAAACAAAGGCGACCTCAGGGCGAGGCAAGCGGAACGGGATCAGGCAGAGCCAGACCGCGATCGGCCTGGCGATGAACATCAGGAACAGGCCAAGCGCTATCGCCGGCAGCATGATCGCCGGGAATTGCGAGGGCGTCGCGAACAGGCCGAGGATCAGGAACATGATGATCTGTGCCAGCCACGACATACCATCCTGGAAGCGCTTGAGGATGGTGACGGCGCGGATGTCGGAATTGCCGGCGATGAGCCCGGCAAGATAGACCGCCAGAAAGCCCGAGCCGCCAATGGCGCCTGCGGCGGCGAAAACCATCAGCGATAGCGTCAGCACGAAGATCGGCAGCAGGCCATGATCGAGGTTGAGCCGGTCGACGAGACGCACGATGCCGAGACCGCCGAGTATGCCGACAACGGCGCCGAGGCCCATGTTGACGAGGAAGCCCAGCACCAGGTTGGCGATCAGGACGTTGGTTTCGGGATTGGCGTGGGCGGCGATGATCTCGACCAGCGTGATGGTGAGGAAGATGGCGATCGGATCATTGGTGCCGGATTCCACCTCAAGCGTGGAGCGCACGCGCTCGCGCAAATTGATCTCGCCGGCGCGCAGCAGGAAGAACACCGCAGCCGCGTCGGTGGACGCGACGGCAGCCCCGAGCAGGAAGGATTCCAGCCAGCTGAGGTCGAGCAGATAGTAGGCGGCGGCCCCGAACAGGCCAGTGGTGAGCAGCACGCCGAAGGTCGCCAGCGACAGCGCCGGCCCCGCCGCCTGCCGCAAGGCATTGAGCGGCGTGCCGAAACCGGAATCGAACAGGATGACGGCAAGCGCCAGTGAGCCGGCAAAATAGGCGACGCGGGCATTGTCGAATTCGATGCCGAGGCCGTCGGTTCCGGTGGCGAGCCCGATGCAGAGAAACAGAAGCAGGAGGGGGGCGCCGAAGCGGAAGGCGATCAGGCTCGAAAACGCGGCGGCGACGACAAGCGCTGTGCCGACCAGCGTGACGAGATAGATCGCATGCTCCATCCGTGATTTGCCCCTCGAATTCCTGACGCATGACCCCGAAATCGGGATCGATTTCGGAAAGGATCATGCGCCAAGTCAAAGTGTTACAGCGTCCTTTGCGCGTCCGAGGACGCGCGGCGCTGTAATGCTTTCCCGATTCAACGGAGAGTGGGGCGAAGGCATGGCCAGCGCAAGGCGGGAGGGTGGTTTTTTGGCCTATGCCGCTGATTTTCGGGCGGCTGACCGTTGCGGCTCCGGCAAATGAAAACGCCCGGGCGAAGCCGGGCGTTTCAGGGTCTTGCGAAGACGGACCTTCGATCAGGCGATGGTCTTGCCGAAGGCGACCGCGGTGTCGCCCATGCGGTTGGAGAAACCCCATTCATTGTCGTACCAGGACAGCACCGAAACGAAGTTGCCGTCCATCACCTTGGTCTGGTCGAGCGCCATGATCGAGGAACGCGGATCGTGGTTGAAGTCGATCGAGACATTCGGGTGATGGGTGACGCCGAGAATGCCCTTGAGCTTGCCGTTGGAGGCGGCGATCACCGCTTCGTTGATTTCCTGCACCGTGGTTGCGCGCTTGGCGATGAACTTGAAGTCGACGACCGAGACGTTCGGGGTCGGCACGCGGATCGAGATGCCGTCGAGCTTGCCCTTGAGGTCGGGCAGCACGAGGCCGATCGCCTTGGCGGCACCGGTCGAGGTCGGGATCTGCGACAGCGCTGCGGCGCGGGCGCGGTAGAGGTCCTTGTGCATGGTGTCCAGCGTCGGCTGGTCGCCGGTGTAGGAATGGATCGTCGTCATCATGCCCTTTTCGATGCCGACCGTCTCGTGCAGCACGGCGGCCAGCGGCGCCAGGCAGTTGGTGGTGCAGGACGCGTTCGAGATGACGATGTGGTCCTTGGTCAGCTTGTCGTGGTTGATGCCGTAGACGACGGTGAGGTCAGCGCCGTCGGCGGGTGCGGACACCAGCACGCGCTTGGCGCCGGCGGTGAGGTGCGCGGCGGCCTTGTCACGGGCGGTGAAGATACCGGTACATTCGAGGGCGATGTCGACACCGAGTTCCTTCCAGGGCAGCTGCGTCGGATCCTTGATCGCGGTGACCTTGAATTTTTCCTTGCCGACGGTGATCTGGTCGCCATCGACGCTCACCTCGTGCGGGAAGCGGCCGTGCACGCTGTCGTAGCGCAGCAGGTGCGCGTTGGTTTCGACCGGGCCGAGATCGTTGACGGCGACGACGTCGATGTCCTTGCGGCCGGACTCATGGATGGCGCGCAGGATGTTGCGGCCGATGCGGCCGAATCCGTTGATGGCAACTCTGACGGTCATGTTTCTCTCCCTGGGAGTTGGAAGGTAATTTGGTCCGCAGCTTCATAGCGGCGGACGGCCGAAGAATCCAGCCATTCAAGGCATGGATTTAAATCGATTAGGTTGGGCCAGCCCACGAAAAGGCAAACGCAGTTTCGTGGGCCTGGGCACTTCAATCGGTTATTTGCCGTGCAGACGGGCTTCCGCCGCCTTGGCAGCCGCCTCGGCGGTGATGCCGAAATGCGGATAGAGCTGCTCGATGGTGCCCGAGGCGCCGAAGCCGGTCATGCCGATGAAGATGCCGTCGGAGCCGATGAGATGATCCCAGCCCTGGCGGATGCCGGCTTCGATCGCCATCTTGATCGGCGCGTTGCCGATCGTCTTCTTCCGATAGTCATCGCTCTGCTTGTCGAACAGTTCGAAGCAAGGCACCGACACGACGCGGGTCGGGTGGCCGTGCTTCTCCAGCAAGTCGCGGGCGCCAAGCGCGATCTCGACTTCGGAACCGGTGGCGAAGATCGTCACCGCCGCCTCGCCGCTGGCCGCGGCCAGTTCGTAGGCGCCCTGGCTGCTCAGGTTCTTGTCCGAGTGCTCGGTGCGCACCGTCGGCAGGTTCTGGCGGGTCAGCGCCAGGGTCGACGGGGTCTTCTCCGATTCAAGGGCGATCTGCCAGCATTCGGCGGTTTCCACCGCGTCGGCCGGACGGAAGACATTGTGGTTCGGGATGGCGCGCAGCGCCGCCATATGCTCGACCGGCTGGTGGGTCGGGCCGTCTTCGCCCAGACCGATGGAATCATGGGTCATGACGAAGATCGAGCGGATGCCCATCAGCGAGGCAAGCCGCATCGATGGGCGGGCATAGTCGGAGAAACACAGGAAGGTGCCGCCATAGGCGATGAGGCCGCCATGCAGCGTCAGGCCGTTGATCGCGGCGGCCATGCCGTGCTCGCGGATGCCGTAGTGGACATAGCGCTGGCCGTAATCGTCCGGCGTGATGTTCTTGGTCTGGCTGGTCTTGGTGTTGTTGGAGCCGGTGAGGTCGGCGGAGCCACCGATGGTTTCGGGCACGGCGCCATTGATGATTTCGAGCGCCATTTCCGAAGACTTGCGGGTGGCGACCTTCGGCTTGTCGGCCGAGAGCTTCTTCTTGTAGTCGGCAATGACGGCGTCGAAATTGGACGGCAGCTTGCCGCTGGTGCGACGCTCGAACTCCGCCTTCAGCTTGGCGTCGGCCTTGGCGAGGCGACCTTCCCAATCGGTGCGTGCCTTGACGCCAGCCTTGCCGGCGGTGCGCCAGGCGTCGAGGATGTCGGCCGGGATTTCGAAGGGCGGCGAGTCCCAGTTGAAGAACTTGCGTGCGCCGGCGATCTCGTCGGCGCCAAGCGGCGAGCCGTGCGCCTTGTTGGTGCCGGCCTTGGTCGGCGCGCCGAATCCGATGGTCGTCTTGCAGGCGATCATCGTCGGCTTGTCGGAATGGCGGGCGGCTTCGATGGCATAGGCGATGGCTTCGGGATCCGTGCCGTCGATGTGGCTGGCGTTCCAGCCGGAGGCCTGGAAGCGGGCGACCTGGTCGGTGTTGTCGGCGAGCGAGACCGGGCCGTCGATCGAGATGTTGTTGTTGTCCCAGAAGACGATCAGCTTGTTGAGCTTCAGATGCCCGGCCAGCGCGATGGCTTCCTGGGAAACGCCTTCCATCAGGCAGCCGTCGCCGGCCAGCACGTAGGTGTAGTGGTCGACGAGATCGTTGCCGAAGGCGGCATTCATGATGCGCTCGCCGAGCGCGAAGCCGACCGAATTGGCGAGGCCCTGGCCGAGCGGGCCGGTGGTCGTCTCGATGCCGGTGGCATGGCCGTATTCGGGGTGGCCAGCCGTCTTCGAGCCCAGCTGGCGGAAGTGCTTGATCTGGTCGAGCGTCATGTCCTCGTAACCGGTCAGATGAAGCAGCGAATAGAGCAGCATCGAACCATGGCCGGCTGACAGGATGAAACGGTCGCGGTCGGCCCAGTGCGGGGCCTTGGGGTCATATTTCAGGAAGCGCGTGAACAGCACCGTGGCGATATCGGCGCAACCCATGGGCAGGCCGGGATGGCCGGAATTCGCCTTCTCGACGGCGTCCATGGAGAGAAAACGGATCGCATTGGCCATCCGGTCATGTTGTTCACGCGACGTCATGGTTCCTCCAGAAATGGGGGTTTGGGGCTTGGGAGAGCCCTTGAAAAGGGTGCGCGACACATAGCAGGCGCGGGCTTTTAGTCAACAAATCGGGTGCATATTTGCCGGTCTTGTGATGCCGACGGCGGGCCTACATTAGCGTTAGCGGGGGACAGTCGCGAGAGCTTTGTTGACGTCGCCTTCACCCGGTGCCTAATGTTTCCGATATAACGCGTTCTGAACGCGAACGATTCGGTGATGGGCAGGGCACAGGACGAACGCCATGACCGGGGAAACCACGCTCAAGGAAGTGATCGCCAGGCTGGGCAAGGCCATGGAGGGGCTGGAAAACGCCGTCGCGGCCAAGCTCGAGCACGAACGCGACTACTCGGAAGCCGAGGCCGAGGTGCAGCGGATGAATGCCGACCGCTCGCGGCTGGCGCAGGAACTCGACAATTCCGAAGCACGCGCCGAACGGCTGGAAGACGCCAACAAGGAAGTCTCGCGACGGCTGGTAACCGCCATGGAAACCATCCGCGCCGTGTTGGACAGATAGGAGCTGGCCCGATGGCACAGGTCACGGTTTCAATCGACGGCAAGCAGTATCGCATGGCCTGCGACGAGGGCCAGGAAGAGCATCTGATCGACCTTGCCGAACGCTTCGACCGCTATGTTTCACACCTGAAGGACTCGTTCGGCGAGATCGGCGACCAGCGGCTGACCGTGATGGCCGGGATCATGGTGATGGATGAGCTTTCCGAGCTGCAGAAACGCGTCAAGGGCATGGAAAGCGAAGTGCTGACCTTGCGCAAGACGCGCGACGAGGCGCTGACCAAGGCCGACAAGAGCGACAGCGTGCTGACCAATGCGCTCGGCGCGCTGGCGCAGCGCATGGAAGATCTCACGGCGACGCTGGCGGTCAACAAGGCCTGAGCAAGTCGCGGTTGAACGGCATCGCGCGCCGGATCTGTTGTTTCATGCAGACCTGTCTCCGGCAGAGACAGCTTCGACTTCGGCGGACATCCGAAAATCCTGCCGCAATTTCCATCGAGGACAGAATCTTTTTCGCCGCCAGCGCTGCAGCTGGCAGGTATAAGCATTTTGTCGGCGCTGCCGGGAGTGCTAAAAAGGTGTCGGGCCGCGGCAGCGGGTTTGCGGCATTGTCAAGGGTAGGGATAGATCATGAGCCTTCGTATCAACGATATCGCACCGGACTTCACCGCCGAGACCACCCAAGGGGTGATCAAATTCCATGACTGGATCGGCGACGGCTGGGCGATCCTGTTCAGCCACCCGAAGAACTTCACTCCGGTCTGCACGACCGAGCTCGGCACGATGGCGGGGCTCGAAGGCGAGTTCAAGAAGCGCAACGTCAAGATCATCGGCATTTCGGTCGATCCGGTTGCGAGCCACGACAAATGGCAGGCCGACATCAAGACGGCGACCGGCCATTCCGTGAACTATCCGCTGATCGGCGACAAGGATCTCAAAGTCGCCAAGCTCTACGATATGCTGCCAGGCGGCGCCGGCGAGACGTCGGAAGGCCGCACACCCGCCGACAACGCCACGGTGCGCTCGGTCTATGTCATCGGACCGGACAAGAAGATCAAACTGGTGCTGACCTATCCGATGACCACGGGCCGCAACTTCGATGAGGTCCTGCGCGCGGTCGACTCCATGCAACTGACCGCCAAGCACCAGGTGGCGACGCCGGCGAACTGGAAGCAGGGCGAGGACGTCATCATCACGGCCGCCGTTTCCAACGAGGATGCGATCAAGCGTTTCGGCGCCTACGAAACCATCCTGCCTTATCTCAGGAAGACCAAGCAGCCATCGGCCTGAACAGGCGCCGGAACGTTTTTCGTCTTTTTCACCCCTACGGGCCACGTCATGCTTGACTGGCCAGTAGGGCTGGACAAGCATGCCTTTGTCGGGGTTCGGTGGAGAAAATCATTCCTGCCGCGGCGTTGGGTTGGGAGCTCGGTTTGGACATTGCTTTGGCAAGACCGCAGGTCAGGGGCTTCTATGACAAGCCGACCGGGGCCATCCAGTATATCGTCGCCGATCCGGCCACGAAGCGCTGCGCCATCATCGACCCGATCCTCGACTTCGACGAGAAATCCGGCGCAACGGGTACGAAGTGCGCGGATGCCTTGCTCGATTTCATGAGGGAAAACGGGCTGGAGCTGGAGTGGATCCTCGACACTCACCCGCATGCCGACCATTTCTCCGCCGCGCATTACCTGAGGGAGAAGACCGGGGCGCCGACAGCGATCGGCGACAGGGTCGTCGATGTCCAGAACCTGTGGAAGGCAATCTACAACTGGCCGGATTTTCCTGCTGATGGCTCGCAGTGGGACAGGCTGTTTGGGGAGGGCGAGACCTTCCGGATCGGAACACTTCCGGTCAAGGTGCTGTTTTCGCCTGGACATACGCTGGCGTCGATCACCTACGTGGTCGGCGACGCCGCCTTCATCCACGATACGCTGTTCATGCCCGACAGCGGCACGGCGCGGGCGGATTTTCCCGGCGGCAGCGCCTTGCGGCTCTGGCATTCGATCCAGGCCATCCTGGCTTTGCCAGATGAAACGCGCGTCTTCGTCGGCCATGATTATCAGGCCGGCGGCCGCGAGCCTCTGTGGGAAAGCACGGTGGCCGCGCAGAAGGCCACGAACATCCATCTGGTCGCCGCGCACAGCGAGGCCGAGTTCGTCGCCTTGCGCGAGGCGCGTGACCGGTCCCTGCCGATGCCCAGGCTGATCCTGCATGCACTGCAGGTCAACATGAACGGCGGACGGCTGCCGGAACCGGAGGCCAATGGCCGGCGATATCTGAAGTTTCCGCTGGATGGGCTTTGAGGGATATTTTTGTGCGTCACCGCCGGTGAAACTGCCGATCTCCGGCGAGATGCCCGGCAGGGCAGAAGGGGGCTGTCCCGCCGACCTGTCAACCAATTGTAGCTGGCCGTCTAAACTGACGTCCGGCCGGAGATGGCTGAAATCGAAAAGTAGCGTTCCTTCACAACCCCCTCTGTCCTGCCGGACATCTCCCCCGCAAGGGGGGAGATTGGCCATGGTCCCGGTTTTCGCCAACCGCCAGCCGAATATGAAAAAGGCGGCGCCAGTTTCCTGACGCCGCCTTTTGATCTTGTTGCCGAACCCGGCTTTACGCTGCCGGCTGCGCCTCGATGGTGCGCAACGCCTGCATCTGTCGCTTGGCGGCGGCCTTGACTGCATCCTGCACCTTCTCGAAGGCGCGCACCTCGATCTGGCGCACGCGTTCGCGGCTGATGTCGAACTCGGCCGACAGCTCTTCCAGGGTCAGCGGCTCCTCAGCAAGGCGACGCGCCTCGAAGATGCGCCGCTCGCGATCGTTGAGCACGGCCAGAGCGCCGGACAGCATGCCGCGCCGGTTTTCCAGCTCGTCCTGCTCGATCAGCATCTCTTCCTGGCTTTCGTGGTCGTCGACCAGCCAGTCCTGCCATTCGCCGGACTCGCCTTCCGTCGCCCGGATCGGGGCGTTGAGCGAGGCGTCGCCGGACAGGCGGCGGTTCATCGACACCACTTCGGCTTCGGAAACGTTGAGCCGCGTGGCGATCTCGGCGATCTGATCGGGCTTTAGGTCGCCGTCATCCAGCGCCTGGATCTTGCCCTTCACCTTGCGCAGGTTGAAGAACAGGCGCTTCTGGTTGGCGGTCGTGCCCATCTTGACCAGGCTCCACGAGCGCAGGATGTACTCCTGGATCGAGGCCTTGATCCACCACATGGCGTAGGTCGCGAGGCGGAAGCCACGCTCGGGTTCGAATTTCTTGACGGCCTGCATCAGGCCGACATTGCCTTCCGAGATCACTTCGCCGATCGGCAGGCCGTAGCCGCGATAGCCCATGGCGATCTTGGCGACGAGCCTCAAATGGCTGGTGACGAGCTTGTGCGCGGCGGACGTGTCTTCATGCTCGGCATAACGCTTGGCGAGCATGTACTCTTCCTGCGGCTGAAGCATGGGGAAGCGGCGGATTTCTTCCAGGTAGCGGCTGAGGCCGCCTTCGCCGGAAACGATACTGGGTAGTGACTGGGCCATGATAGCGCCCCCTCTCTATTGGAGTGATGCCCCCGAAACGCGGCGGGCATGTGACGCGAGCACCAAAAGGCTCGCCCGCGACATCGGATCATATACAGGAACAAAACCAGAAAAGACAGCATTTGTTCAACACGAAACGGTGTGTCACGCTGAAGTGAACAATGTCAGTCAGGTTTTTGATGGCTGGCTCAACGCCTGTCGTCAGCAGGTTCAGAACTTGCAAAAGCCGCCGACGAGTTCCTCCATGTCCCTCGGTATCGGCGCCTCGAACCTCATCGTTAAATGGGTATCGGGATGACGAAATGCAAGGAGCCAGGCATGCAAAGCCTGCCGGGAAAATGCCTTGACCTGGCTTTTCAACGGTTCGGGCAGCCGGTTGGCCTTGGTGCGGAAGGCCTGGCCGTAGTCGGGGTCTCCGATCACCGGATGACCGATATGGGCCATGTGGACACGTATCTGGTGGGTGCGGCCGGTTTCCAGCCGGCATTCGACCAGGCTTGCGGTGGCGAACTCCTGCTGTTTCTCGCCAAAACGCTCCTGGACGGCAAAGTGGGTGACGGCGTGGCGGGCGTCGTCGCGGCCTTCCGGCACCACGGCGCGGCGCACCCGGTCGGCGGCGCGGCCGAGCGGCGCGTCGACCGTTCCGGTCGGCCGCTGCGGTATGCCCCAGACCAAAGCCAGATAGGCGCGTTCGAGATCGCCGGTCAGGCCATGATCGGCGAAGGCTTCGGATAGGGCCTTGTGGGCGCGGTCGGTCTTGGCCACCACCATGACGCCGCTGGTCTCCTTGTCGAGGCGATGGACGATGCCCGGCCGGCGCACGCCACCAATGCCGGAAAGGCTCTCGCCGCAGTGATGGATCAGCGCATTGACCAACGTGCCGGTCCAGTTGCCTGCGCCGGGGTGCACGACAAGCCCGGCCGGCTTGTTGATGACGATCAGTGCGTCATCTTCATAAAGCACATCGAGCGCGATGTTCTCGCCCCGCGGCTCGGCCGGCTCGGGCTCCGGCATGGCGACCGAGACACTTTCGCCTGGAAGCATCTTGCGCTTGGTTTCATCAACCGGCTTGCCGTTGATGGAAACGGCTCCCTGCCGGATCAGCATCTGCACGCGGCTGCGCGACATGTCCGGGCCAAGGCTGGCAGCCAGCCATTGGTCGAGGCGCTGGCCCGCCGCATCCGCGCCCGCCACCAGCACGGTGGGTGCCTCCATCAATCCGTCCTCTATCAATTGAGGGGCCTCTTCGCTATGAGCGCTCATTGAAAAACCGTTCCGGAATGTTTGCCATGGCCAGCCCAACCGCCGAGGAAGATCAGGAAAAGCCGCTCGACCCCGAAGTCGAAAAGGTGCGCAGGAAACTCGTCCGTTTCGTCGGCATCAATCTCGGCCTGCTGTTTCTTGCCCTTATGGTGGTGATCGGCGCCCTTGTCTACAAAGCGCGCAACGCGCCAGCGACGAACCCGCCGCTGGCCGGCGATATCCAGACCCCCGCCGGCGAGCTTGCCAGCGGCGACATCGTGCTGCCGGTCGGGGCCAAGGTGGTGAGCCAGTCGCTGTCCGGCAACCACGTCTCCATCGATGCCGAGCTCACCGACGGCGGCCGCGCGATCTTCATCTACGATATCGCGGAGCGCCGCCTGATCGGCCGTTTTGCAATTCGCAACAGATGACGGGTTTCGCCGAACATCGTCGCGTCGCGACCGTTGCGCTGGTCGTCGCCAACTATGACGAGGCGATCGCCTGGTATGTCGGGCGGTTGGGTTTTGATCTCGTCGAGGATGTCGATCTCGGCGGCGGCAAGCGCTGGGTCACGGTGGCGCCGGCCAACGGCCAGGGCGCCAGGCTGCTTCTGGCCGAGGCTTCCGACGAGGCACAAAGCAAAAGCATCGGCAACCAGACCAGTGGCCGGGTTTTTCTCTTTCTCGAAACCGACGACTTCGCCCGCGATCACGCGGCGATGCTGGAGAAGGGCGTCGAATTCCGCGAGGCGCCGCGTTTCGAACTCTACGGCACGGTGGCGGTTTTCGCCGATCTGCACGGCAATCTCTGGGACCTGATCGAGCCCAAACGGTAACGCGTTAGCTGCTTTTTGTCCGATGCGGCAAAGCAGCCGAAACCCCAGTTGCTTTTTCCCAGCCGTCAGCCTATATCGCCGGTTCTTGAACGCGCCCATCGTCTAGCGGTCAGGACACCGCCCTCTCACGGCGGGAACAGGGGTTCGATTCCCCTTGGGCGTACCAAGGATTTTCTGCCAGATGCGATGCTTGCGCTATACGGCCTGTTGCAGCAAGTTGGCTGCATGAAACAATTGGCTTTGCCGCTCCTCATTTCCGCGTCCCTGATCGCCCAGTGCGGTCCGTCGTTCTCCAAGGACAGGAAGATCACCGGCACCATTCGAGGTTTCGAATGTGGCGATAATTGCTATCTGACTATTGTCGACCGCAAGAAGCAGGAGCAAGTCGGCCTGTGTTCCGCTCCCGAGTGCGGAAGCTGGAACGAGCAAACCGCGATGCCGTCCCGCTACAAGGGAAAACGCGTGACCGTTACAGTCGGACAAGGGAAGCAGATCGATGACAGCGGCAACGTGATGGGAGAGATGATGTCCTTCACGAAGATCAGATTTCTCGACTAGCCTTGGCGGTATTCGCGACCACCTCGCGCTCCAAGTGGAAGTGGAGGGCCAGCGCAATGCCGGCCCCTTTTGCTTTTAGACTGCTGTGCAGCGGTCCGTCCGGCGCAACAACGGCTCGGCCGTTCCTTCCCACAGTTTCGGATCACATTCTGACAAAGTACCCGTGTGGGTTGCGTTCACCGAAAGAAGCGGCAAAACCCGCGAAAATCCGGCGGCCGCATGGCCGAATTCACCCAATTTAAGTCAGGCCGCGACGCTTGAAAGCACAACGATCTCTGTTACTTGGCATGCGGGTAGCGTCCGCGGATGGCGGACTTTGGGTCGGGTAGAGTTGGGATGTCCTCAGTCAAGATGATTTGCTCGCGCTGCCATGGCGGCGGCAAGGTTTTCGATTGCTCGAGATGGTCTGCGTCAAAAGGGCATTGCTGCCCGCAGGGGACGCATCAGACAAGCTGCCCGGGGAAGACCATCGCATGCGCCGAATGTGGCGGCGTGGGGATGCTGGCGGTGGCCGAGCTCAGGGCCGTCGCGTAGTCGCGGTTTCGGCCAGGGCGCTACTAGCCCGCCTTTGGCTAGGGCTGATAACCGCAATCCTTAAAAACGTTTCCCTGGCTATTACAACCAGGAACGGTTTCGCCGGCGTGCCAACATTAGGGTTCGCCGCTTCTGGCGCGGCAGAGCCGATTGCATTAGCATCACCTCCTGGATCTTGAGGCACAGTTCGAGTGGCGCGCAGAACGCCGCGTGCCGGGGAGATCCGCACGGGCAGCTGATGCCTCGGGAGGGGCCAATGCAGAAACTGCAGTCGCAGGGTGTCCACCACATCACGCTGGTTGGCGCCGGCCGCCAGACCTCGATCGATTTCTGGGAGGGCGTGCTCGGCATGCCGTTCATCTTCGAGCAGCCCAACCTCGACAAGCCCAAGGAGAGCCATCTCTATTTCGATCCCGGCGACGGCCGGCTGATCACCGTCTTCACCGACGAAAGCCGCACGCCGGAGAAGCGACGCACGCCGACCGATACGGGCTGTGTCCACCATATCGCCTTTTCGGTGTCGCGCGTCACGTTCCTGCAGGCGGTCGCGCGGCTCGACGAGCGCGGCATCGAGCACAGCGGCGTCAAGGATCGCGGCTTCATGGATTCGATCTATTTCGAGGATCCGCTCGGGCTGCTGATCGAACTCGCCTCCTATCGCTTCGAGCCGCCGGCCGGCTTTAGCCATGCCGACGTGCTGATGGAAGCGCACAGGCTGCGGGTCGCGCGCGGCGACTACAACATCGCCGAAGTGCATCTCGCTGATGCGATCCAGGCGCTCGTCGAGCGTTCGCGCGCAACCCTGTCGGATGACCGGGCGCCGAAGAACCCATACTGAACGGGCACAGAGGGAGGAACAAATGGCCAAGACAGCGACAATAAAGGCGAAGAAACCCGCGGCCAAGGTGGCCGCAAAGACGACCCCAAAGGCGGCGGCCAAAGCAGCGGCGAAACCGGCAGCAAAGGCCACCGCGAAACCCGCTGCGAATGCCAAGGCCAAGCCGGCGAAGAAACCGGGGCTGAAGCTCAGCATGCTGAAGCCGAGCGTCAACAACATGACGGTGCGGGTTTTCGCGCGCGCGGCCGGATTCGACGCCGCCGAGACCGACGCCTGGGGCCACACGCGCTCGCCCGAATATATGGCGCGCAATCCGGCGCACCTGACGCCGATGATCGAGGACAAGGGGCTGCCCAGAGGCGTGCTTTGGGAAAGCTGCGCCATCATGCAGTATCTCGCCAACAAGCACGGGCTGGAGAAATTCTATCCCACGGCGCCGGCCAAGCGGGCAATGGTCGACAGCGCCATGTTCTACCTGATCGGCACCCTCTACCCCTATGTGGCGCGCGCCACCTATCCGGCGCTTGGTTTCCCGCACTATGCCGGCGAGGTCGGCCACAGCGACGCCCATCCCGACAAGAAGTCCGAAGCCCAGAAGGCAGCCATGGCCGCGATCGCCGAGCCGCTGGAGGTCTTCCACAGCTTCTTCAGGGACGGCAAGCCGTTCATCGGAGGCAAGCACCCGTCGATCGCCGACATCCGGCTGGCGGCGACGCTCGAGTTCCTGGCCGTCATCGACTACGCGCTGCCTAAATGGACGAAGGAGTACATGGCGGCGATCGAAAAGAAGCTCGGCAAGGCCTACGCCGAGCCGGCCGGCGACGTGCGCGGCTATATCGCCCATGTGAAGTCGCAGGCCAAGGGTTAGGGATTCGTTAACCAAAGCCCTGTCTACTGCCCGGAATTCACCGCGCGACCACGGATGTACTGGCGCCGAGGTGGAAGGAAAGGTCGGCCCCGCGCCGGCCTTTTGCTTTTTGGGGTGGTGGTGCCGGCACATCGCGGCACGAAACTCAGCAACGCCGAAGCATCAACTTTTGCGTCGAGATATTGTCATTGCCAACGTCGGCTCTAACATCCCTTACAGCCAGTCCAGCCATGAATGCCGGCCGGCAGTGAAATGAGGGATTGCAATGAAGTGCGTCGCGGCAAGGCTGATGATCGCCGTTGGAATGCTGGTCGGGACCCTTCTCCCGTCACAGGCCGCGACGCTCAATACAATGGCTGATGTCGGCGCCGCGATCCAGGCATGCTGGACGCCCCCGGCGGATGCCGGGAATTCGACCGTAACCCTGAGCTTCAGCTTCAAGCGCGACGGCACGCTGATCGGTCCACCAAGGGCGACTGCCGTCAAGGTGACCGGCGATGACAAGGCGCGGCAGGCGTTCATCGACGCGGCCACCGCGGCCGTCAAGAATTGCACGCCCCTGACTTTCTCGCCGACGCTGGCACAGGGCATTGGCGGCAAGGTGTTCACGTTGCAATTGGTTTCCCCGAAGCAGTTGCAATCGGTCTCCCCGAAGTAAGAGCTGCCTTCACCGACCTTACAGCGAGAAGCTAGGTGACCTTTCCTGACGCCAATGGGGCGTCTCGCGGAAAGCAGGGTGCCCGGCAGGCTTTACGCCTCTGGCAGGTACCCTCCGGGACCAACGGCTCAATAGCCCGGCGCTTCTGGGATAAATGGCTCAATGGCTCAGGCGCCGCGCCTCGGCATGCCGTGCCAGATCCGGTGTTTCGAAGACGTAGTCGTTCCAGGCCGATTCCGGAATTTGCCCAGCCAGATAGCACTCCAGCAACAGGTTCTGCTCGGCATTAAGCGGCCGTGGCGCGCCCTCATGATCAAGCCCGAGGGAATGAAAAAGGTTTCTTGTCAGTTCCGATACCGTGAAGTGGATCGACATCAGCGTTCTCCTTTGCCTTTCAACGCCGCGGCCCAGGCAAAGGTTTCAGGTCTGGTATCGGATTTAGCCGAGCGCCTGGCGTCCTGACCTTGCAGCATTGGCGCTCATCGATCGAGCCGCACTGTTTTCCGGTTCGTCTCAATCTTGAAATAAAAATGTAATATCGAATTTACAGAGGTGGTCATATTACACTAAATGAAGGTCTGCTTAGGCTGAAAGTCTTAAAATATTAGACTAAGCTCATTTAGTGAAAGGTTAGATCAGTCTAAAGAACGTGATTCCAGACTATCCGCAACAAGTATCATGTCGTCCCGATGACCCGTTTCTGGTTTCTCATGATGATGATCGCACTGGTAATGGTGACCTCCTTTGCGCTCGGCACAACATCTTCCTACGCGGACAGTTGCAGCGCGATCAGAGGTCAGTTGCTTTCCGCCGGTCGCGGTGGCGGCGTGAGCCCGGAACTGGCGCAGCTGCGCCGCCAGCTCGCGGCGATCCAGGGCCTGGAGAGGCAGCGCAAATGCACCGCGCAAAGTGCCGTGGGAGGTTTCTTCAATGCTTGCGCCGACCTTGCCAGGAACCGGTCGGACGTGCAGCGCCAGATCGTGGCCGCGTCCAATTCCGGCCGGGACATTTCGGGCCTGCAGGCACGGTTCGTGGCGCTCGGTTGCACATCCCGGGGCAAGGAGCAGCGCCCGGCGCCGAAGGCGCAGTCCGCGGCGGCAACGGCGATGCCAACGTACAGCGGCAACACGATGCTGTTTTGCGTGCGCCTTTCGGATGGATATTTCTTCCCGGCGCCCAAGTCGCAATTCGCCGGCAACGACGATCTCAAGGATACGGCCGATCAATGCCGTTACATCTGTGACAATCCGGCGGTCGACCTCTACACGCTGAGCGATGCCAGTCTGGAAACCGAAAAAATGGCCGCGCTTGATACGCGCAAGCCTTACACAGAATTGCCAACCGCTTTCCGCTACCGTGAGGATGCCAATTTCAAGGCCTGTGACGTCAAGCGCTATTACCGGCGGGTAGCCGAACTGAGAGCGAGGACGGTCACGCCCACGAACATGAGCAATGCCATCATCCCCCTGCCACAGCCAAAGCCGGACCTCGGCAGTGTCGCGGCAATTCCGGGATCCAGCCGCGAGGCTCCGGGCACCGCTCAGTTGCAATCGATCGAGGCCAGCAAGCGGTCGGTGCGCGTGGTTGGCCCTGCCTTCTTCCCCGTGGAATAGCAACGGTTTTTCGAACCCGGCGGCCGACCGCCGCGATGAGCCTGTCGCTTACCTGGCCGCGATCCTGGCCGCCGCGATCTGGCTGGAACAGGTGCCTGCTCCCGGCGTTGTGATCGACATCAGCTGGGAGCAACGCCATGGCGACGTTCAGGGAAATGCGGGTTCTGGAGATCCTCGAAGACGGCTCCTTGACCAAGGACGAGAAGATCGCCGAACTGCGCAAGATCGAATCCGAGGCGCGCGGGCTGCAGCGGGCAGCGTCGGAGAGCCCGATGGGCGACGATGACGGCTGGCAAGACGATCTGCGCCAGGTTCGTCTGGCGCTCGACAAGCTCGGTGCAAAGGAACCGAAGAAGGGCGCGGCAACGCTATAGAGTCCTATCTGCTGTAGGGTTCCGGCAGGCGCTTTCTGAAGAAGTTAGCCTAGTCGCAGACCATGCGAACGCGTTGGCCTGGAGCGCTTACATTCCTGCACGCCAGCTGCTTTTCCGGGCCGGAAGACGAGGGAGCCGGGGAGGAAAGCCTCCTTTGATGCCGTTTCTGCAAGGCAGGCTTCACAACTCTGCGCTCGGAAAACCGTTCGGGCGACTGTGGTGGCGCCGGAAACGCGCCATTGTCGACCTGCGACGGTCCGTAGTCGACATTGGGTGGCGGCCGGTCCCAGAAGCGCCTGGCATCGAGCGGCCGCGGGATGATGACCGTGCCGTCATAGCTGCGCGAACAGCCGCTGCCGAAAAGCAGCGCCACGCCCAGCAAAAAAGGCCCTATCCGTCCAGACATAAGCAACACCCCTGCGGGCGCTTATAACGCAGCGTTGGCCGACCCGGCAACCGGACGGAACAACGCAGCAACAACGGTCCGGTTGCTCGTTAAGGTTAGCGGATCGTTAATGCTTCTCGGGCACATTCCGCCGACGAACCGCGGAGGGAGGGTTCGGCCTTGATTTTCGGGGTGGGGACAGCATGGCGGAAGCGGACGAAGCAATCGGCGCACGCGGCAAGCGCGAGCCCGGCAAGGCAGCAGCGCAAGGCGGCGACGCCTTGCCGCATACTGCCGACATGGATCGCGCCGAAGGGCTTCGCCAGCTTGTCGAAGCCGGCTCGGACTGGATCTGGGAGACCGATGCGGAGCTGCGCTTCTCCTGGCTTTCGCAGGGCTACCAGGCGGCGACGGGCATCGATCCGGCCGATGTGCTTGGCCGGTTCCGCTTCGATTTACTCAACCAGGTCCTGAAGGGCAATCGCAGCGCGGCAGCGCATCTGGAGGATCTGCAGGCGCGCCGGCCGTTCCGCGACTTCGTCTATGAGCTGAAGGACGGCGGCGCCGACTGCCGCTGGGTGCTGACGTCAGGCTTTCCACGCTTCGACAGCGAAGGAAAATTTGCCGGCTATCGTGGCATCGGCCGCAACGTCACCGCGCTGGCCGCCGCCTTCGAGGAGATGGCGCCGAAACAGGACGAAGACGTTTCCTCGCAAAGCCTCGTCAACCTTCGCACGATGGTCGATTCGATACCGATCGGGGTGCTCGTCCTCGATGCCGATATGCGCGCGGAGGTGATCAACCGCGCCTTCCATGACTTCTGGAGGATCGATCCAAACCGCGCCGGGATCGGCTCCAGCTTCCGCGAGCTGATGGAAGCCAGCCGTGCCATCGATCCTTTCGGTGCCGACGAGACTGCCTGGCAGCGCCATGTCGCCGAGCGCGAAGCCGAGATTAGGGCCGGCGTCGCTGGCTCCAGGCAATTGCCGCACAATGACGGGCGCACGCTGGTCGCCTCACTGGCATCGCTGGCCGGTGGCAAGCGGCTCATTTCCTATGTCGATGTCACCGACATGAAGGGCCGCGAGACGGAAGCCGAGGATGCCCGCAAAAACCTTGCGACCGTTCTGGAATCGCTGCCGGCAGGCGTCATCATCTACGACCGAGACGACAAGTTCGTCTTCGCCAACCGCAAGCTGCAGGATTCGCTGCCGGCACTGAAGCCATACTGGCAGCCTGGGCGCACTTTCCGAGAGGCGCTGGAGTTCGGCCACTCGGTCGGCTACTTCCGCTCGAGCGGCGATGCCGAGGTGGACAGCCTTTATGCGGTCGATACCGAACGCTGGCTCGACGGCATGCTGAGGCGCTACCGTCTGCCAAATTCTTCCTATGAGCGTCTCAATGCGGATGGACGCTGGTATCAGGTCTACGACATGCGCACCGATGACGGCACGTTCATCGGCGTGCGCGTCGACATCAGCGACCTCAAGAGCCGCGAGGCCGCCTTGCGCGACTCGATGCGCCAGATCGATCTGTTCCGGCACGTCATGGACGAGCTGCCGGTGGCCGCCTTCATCAAGGCGCAGGACCTGAACATCGAATTCGTCAACAAGGCCTGGTGCGCGCTGACCGGCCTCGCCAAGGAAGATGTCATCGGCCGGACCGACCGGCAATTGTTCGGCGCCGAGGAAGCGGAAGGCTTCAGCCATGACGACGCCGATGTCGTGGCGACCGGCAATGTGCGCGAGGTCGAGGAGCCGATCACCCATCGCGACGGCACGGTGCGGCAGTTGATGACGCGCAAGAGCCGCCTGGTGGCCAGCGACGGCTCGGTGCACCTTGTCGGCTCCAGCACCGACATCACCGATGTCAAGGCACGCGAGCGGGCGCTGGAAGAAAGTATGCGCGAGAACGAGGTGTTCCGCAGCCTGATCGACAACGTGCCGGTGTCGATCTACGCCAAGCGCTCCGACCTCAGGCAGTTCTACGTCAACAAAGGCTGGTGCGATCTCACCGGTCTCAGCAAGGAAGAGGCGATCGGCAAAACCGACGTCGAGATCTTCGGGCCGGACGGCGAGGCCTTCGTCGCCGGCGACCTGGCCGTGCTGCGCACCGGCGAAACCCAGGAGATCGAGGAGACGGTGACGCTTGCCGATGGCAGCGTGCGCCACCAGTTCGCCCGAAAGGGCGCGATGATCGCGTCCGACGGTTCGCTCTATCTGATCGGATCAACCACCGACATCACCGAATTGAAGATGCGCGAGGCCGAATTGCGCGAGGCGCGCCAGCGTGCGGTGCTCGCCGACCGCGCCAAGTCGGAATTCCTCGCCAACATGAGCCATGAGATCCGCACGCCAATGAACGGCGTGCTGGGCATGGCCGAACTCCTGGCCAAATCCAATCTCGATCCAAAGCAGAAGACGTTCACCGACATCATCGTCAAATCGGGCAACGCGCTTTTGACCATCATCAACGACATCCTGGATTTCTCCAAGATCGATGCCGGCCAGCTGGTGCTCGATCCGGCGCCGTTCAATCTCGCGGAGGCGATCGAGGACGTCGCGACGCTGGTGTCGACACGCGCCAAGGAAAAGGATCTCGAACTCATCGTGCGCATCGAGCCGAGGCTCGGAAGCCTGTTCATCGGCGATGTCGGCCGGATCAGGCAGATCGTCACCAACCTGCTCGGCAACGCGGTGAAATTCACCGACGAAGGCCATGTGCTGGTCGACGTGACCGGCGAACGGATGCCGACCGGAACCAGGCTGACGATCTCGGTCACCGACACCGGGATCGGCATCCCCGAGGAAAAGCTGAAGCTGGTGTTCGAGAAATTCAGCCAGGTCGACACCTCCTCGACAAGGCGGCACGAGGGCACCGGGCTTGGTCTCGCCATCACCTCGCGACTGGTCGAACTGATGGGCGGCAAAATCGGTGTCGAGAGCGCCGAGGGCAAGGGTTCGACTTTCTGGTTCGAGGTGACGCTGCCCAGCGCCGAACAGCAGAACGGGCAGCGCATCATGCCGGTGGATGTGACCGGCGCTCGCGTGCTGATCGTCGACGACAATGCCGTGAACCGTGCCATCCTGACCGAGCAGATGACGTCGTGGACATTCGATTCATGCGCGGCTGAAAGCGGCGCCGAGGGGCTCAAGGTGCTGATCGCCGCCGCGGCCTATGGCGTACCGGTCGACTGCGTCGTGCTCGACTACCAGATGCCTGGGATGAGCGGCGCCGAAATGGCGCGCATCGTGCGAAACACCGCCGGCCTCGCCAACACGCCGATCATCATGCTGACCTCGGTCGACCAGTCGCTTGCCAACACCAGCTACCGCGATCTCGGCATCGACGCACAGCTGATCAAGCCGGCGCGCTCGTCGGCCCTGCTGGAAACGCTGGTCGCGACCGTCCAGCGCCATCGCCACACCACGGTTGGCCACGCCGCCCAGCCATCGGCAGGCGAGGACGCGCCTCAGCGGCCGCAATTGGCGCTGTCCGAGCAGCGCGCACAATTGCAGCCACCGCCGGTTCGTCCCAGGCTGCCGGCCGTCGGCGATGACGGACAGAGGCTTGATATCCTCGTGGCGGAGGACAATGAGGTGAACCAGATGGTCTTCACCCAGATCCTTGGCGAGACCGGCTACGGCTTCGAGATCGTCAGCAACGGCCGCAAGGCGCTCGACGCCTTCGGCAAGCTCAATCCTTGCATGATTCTGATGGACGTCTCGATGCCGGAGATGAGCGGTCTCGAAGCGACGGCCGCGATCCGCCGGCTGGAGGAAGACACCGGCACGCATGTGCCGATCGTCGGGGTCACCGCGCATGCGCTCAAGGGCGATCGCGAACGATGCCTGGAAGCGGGCATGGACGACTATCTGCCAAAACCAATCAGCCCCAGGGCCCTCTTGGAGAAGGTCGAGCGCTGGGTCGGCGCCAGCCGCCAGGCGCAGCGCAACGCGGGATAGCACCGCGTCGCGGATTCGCGGCATCTGAAGAGGCAAGCCGAAGGAATCAGTGGGAGATTCCCTGCTACCCCCGCGTGCAATGACTATGGTGCGATCGCACCATATCAAAGGCTGTGCCTAGCCGGGACAATGGCGGCATCGAATTCCGCTCATCCAGTTACGGGCGGGAGCAGCGACCGCCGGCAAGGAACAGCGTCACTCTACCCCAACGGACCTGTTTTCGGCGATGGCCCGGCCACGACACGCTCTGGCCTCGAGCAACGCACTCCCGTCCGGATTTTCTTCATCCTTGAAAGCCCCGTCGAATCCGGCGGTGGCTACGGCCTACGCACGGCCCAAGCCCATGATTCCGGGGACAAACTCGGATCGGGCCGCGAACCAGCCGCGCTACCGCCTTTGCCGGCTTCGGCAACGCGTTACCGGGCTGACATGAAACTGTCATGCGACTGTTATAATCGAAGGCTATTGGCCTCAGCGGGCGCTGGCAAGAAATGGCGCCGAGAGACCATCTTCCGAACAGGAGCAGGCCACATGAGACATTTCATCCGCTCGGCGGCCGTTGCGATTGCAATGGCTGCGGCGTCCACCATCACCCTTTCCGCGGCAATGGCAGCTGACCTTTCAGGCGCCGGCTCGACCTTCATCTATCCGGTGTTCGCCAAGTGGGCCGACACCTACAAGAAAGACACCGGCGTCGGCCTCAACTACCAGTCGATCGGTTCCGGCGGCGGCATCAAGCAGGTCATCGCCAAGACCGTGACCTTCGGCGCCACCGACAAGCCGATGTCCGATGCCGATCTGGAAAAGAACGGCCTCGTGCAGTTCCCGATGGTGATGGGCGGCATCGTGCCGATCGTCAACCTCTCCGGCGTCAAGCCGGGCGAACTCGTCCTCGACGGCAAGACGCTGGCCCAGATCTATCTCGGCGCCATCACCACCTGGGACGATGCCGCGATCAAGGCGCTGAACCCCACCCTAACCCTGCCGTCGACCGCCATCGCCGTCGTGCACCGCTCGGACGGCTCGGGCACCACCTTCAACTTCACCGACTACCTGGTTAAGCTCTCGCCCGACTGGAAGGACAAGGTCGGTTCGGACACGGCCGTCGAATGGCCGACCGGCGTCGGCGCCAAGGGCAGCGAAGGCGTTGCCAATACCGTCAAGCAGACCGACGGCGGCATCGGCTACGTCGAATACGCCTATGCCAAGCAGAACAACCTGTCCTACTCAAAGATGGTGAATGCAGCCGGCAAGGTCGTCGAGCCGTCGCTCGAATCCTTCGGCGCTGCCGCTTCGAACGCCGACTTCAAGACTGCCAAGAACTTCAACGTCATCATCACCAACGAGCCCGGCGACACCACCTGGCCGATCGCTGCTTCGACCTGGGTGCTGATCCACAAGGTTCCCGATGACGCTGCTGCCACCGGCGAAGCGCTGAAATTCTTCGCCTGGGCCTACAAGGACGGCAAGGAAACCGCCAAGGCGCTCGACTATGTGTCGATCCCCGACAGCGTCGTCGACCTGATCAAGGCTTCGTGGAGGACCGACATCCAGGCCGACGGCAAGCCCGTCTACGCCGGCGAGTAACATCTCTGGAGGAGCGCCGCGCCCGCGGCGCTCCTTTTCCTTCAACTCGAAAGAGCCGAGCTTGACATGAGCGCTGTCCAGGAAGCCTTGCCAGCCATTCGAGGTTCGCGCGACGCCATCGTCAGGCGGTTTGCGCTGACAGACGCGATCTTCCACGCAATGACCCGCGCCGCCGCGATATTGGTGCTGGTGCTGCTCGGCGGCGTCGCGATCTCGCTGTTTGCCGGCTCTTGGCAAGCCCTCTCGACCTTCGGCTTCTCGTTCCTGACCAGCGAAAGCTGGAATCCGGTGACGGAGAAATTTGGCGCGCTGGCGCCGATCTACGGCACCATCATCACCTCGGCAATCGCCATCCTGATCGCCGTGCCGCTCGGCATCGGCATCGCCATCTTCCTCACCGAGCTTTGCCCGCGCCCGCTGCGGCGCCCGATCGGCATGGCGGTGGAATTGCTCGCCGGCATTCCCTCGATCATCTACGGCATCTGGGGCCTGTTCGTGCTGGCGCCGTTCCTGCAGACCACGGTGCAGCCGTTCATCATCAGCGTGTTCCACGGCGTCCCCGGCCTCAGCAGCTTGTTTGCCGGCCCGCCCTACGGCATCGGCCTGCTGACATCGTCGATGATCCTCGCCATCATGGTGCTGCCTTTCATCACCTCGATCACCAAGGACGTCTTCGACACGGTGCCTCCCGTGCTGAAGGAATCGGCCTACGGCATCGGCTGCACGACCTGGGAAGTGACCCGCCGCGTCGTCATCCCCTACACCCGCATCGGCATCATGGGCGGCGTCATGCTCGGCCTTGGCCGCGCGCTCGGCGAAACCATGGCGGTGACCTTCGTCATCGGCAACGCCCACCGCATCAGTACGTCGCTGTTTGCGCCGGCAACGACGATCTCGGCGACCATCGCCAACGAATTCACCGAGGCGGTCGGCGATCTCTACACGTCTTCGCTGGTGGCGCTCGGCCTGATCCTGTTCGTCATCACTTTCCTGATCCTTGCCATCGCACGCTACATGCTGATGCGCATCGACGCCCGCACCGGAGCCTGACCGATGTCGACAGCCACGTCGCTTCACCAGAGCCGCAAGCGCAAGAATGGCGTGATGATGACGCTGTGCGTCGCCGCGGCCGGCATCGGCCTTGCCTGGCTGGCGCTCATTCTCGGCGCCCTGCTCTACAAGGGCCTGTCGGGTGTCAATCTTTCGGTCTTCACACAAATGACCCCGCCGCCCGGCGATGCCGGCGGCCTGCTCAACGCCATCTACGGCAGCATCGTGATGACCGTCATCGGCATCATCGTCGGCACGCCGATCGGTGTGCTGGCCGGCACCTACATGGCCGAATACGGCCGCTTTTCGAAGCTCACTACCATTGTCCGCTTCATCAACGACATCCTTCTGTCGGCGCCGTCGATCATCATCGGCCTGTTCGTCTACGAATTGATGGTCCGGCCGATGGGGCACTTCTCGGCGATCGCCGGCGCCGTCGCGCTGGCGATCCTGGTCATCCCCGTCGTCGTGCGCACCACCGAGGACATGCTCAATCTGGTGCCCAACGCCTTGCGCGAAGCCGGCACCGCGATCGGCGCGCCGCGCTGGGTGGTCATCCGTTCTGTCGCCTACCGCGCCGCGCTTTCGGGCATCGTCACCGGCATATTGCTGGCCATCGCCCGCATCTCCGGCGAGACGGCGCCGCTGCTGTTCACCGCGCTCAACAACCAGTTCTGGTCGAGCAATCTCAACGCGCCGATGGCCAGCCTGCCTGTCACCATCTTCCAGTTCGCTCTCAGCCCCTACGAGGAATGGCAGCAACTGGCCTGGACCGGCGCACTCATAATTACATTGACGGTTCTCGCGCTCAGCATCTTTGCGCGCAGCCTGACCGGACGCAGAGAGGACAAATGAGCCAGATGTTGTCTCCAGACATGACGATCGCCGCCGAGGCAGCCGCCAAGGCAAAGATCGAGGTCAAGAACCTCAATTTCTACTACGGCCAGTCGAAGGCGCTGAAGGACATCACGCTGTCGCTGCCCGAACGCAGCGTCACCGCCTTCATCGGACCGTCGGGCTGCGGAAAGTCGACGCTGCTGCGCGTCTTCAACCGCATCTACGAGCTCTATCCCAGGCAGACAGCCGAGGGCCAGGTGCTGCTCGACGGCAAGAACGTTCTCGACCGCTCGCAGGACCTCAACCTGTTGCGCACCAAGATCGGCATGGTGTTCCAAAAGCCGACGCCGTTCCCGATGTCGATCTATGAGAACATCGCCTTCGGTGTCAGGCTCTATGAGAAGATCAGCAAGGCCGAGATGGACGGCCGCGTCGAACAGGCGCTGAAGCGCGCAGCACTCTGGACCGAGGTCAAGGACAAGCTCAATGCCAGCGGCCTCAGCCTTTCGGGCGGCCAGCAGCAGCGGCTCTGCATTGCCCGTACCGTGGCGGTGAAGCCGGAAGTCATCCTGCTCGACGAGCCGGCCTCGGCGCTCGATCCGCTGTCGACCGCCAAGATCGAGGAGCTGATCGACGAATTGCAGGCCGACTACACGATCGTCATCGTCACCCACAACATGCAGCAGGCGGCGCGCGTGTCGAAGCAGACGGCCTTCATGTATCTGGGCGAACTGGTCGAGTTCGACAAGACGGAGAAGATCTTCACGTCGCCCCGCGAAAAGCGCACGCAGGACTACATCACCGGCCGCTTCGGCTGATCACGCATACGAGGACCAGGATCATGGCCGAACACACGGTTGCAGCCTTCGATGAAGATCTCGGACAGATCAGCAGGCTGATCAGCGACATGGGCGACCTCGCCGGCTCGATGGTCGGCGGTGCCACCAAGGCGCTGCTGAACTCCGACAATGCGCTCGCCCAACGCGTCGTCTCCGATGACGCGATCATGGATGCGCGCCAGCGCGAGCTGGACGACCGCGCCATCACGTTGATCGCAAAGCGCCAGCCGATGGCCGACGATCTGCGCCACGTCGTCGGCTCGATCCGCATGGCCGGCGATCTCGAACGCATCGGCGACCTTGCCAAGAACATCGCCAAGCGCGTCGGCACGGTCGGGCTCTCCGCCACGCCGCGCGACCTGTCGCACTCCATCGACGCGATGGCGCAGCTGGTGCTGATCCAGGTTCAAGGTGTTATCGAGGAATATGCGGCGCGCGATGCCGCCGCACTGGCCAAGCTGCGCGCCGACGACGAGCGTATCGACGTCAAATACACTTCGGTGTTCCGCGAACTGCTGACCTACATGATGGAAGATCCGCGCAACATCACCGCCTGCACGCATCTTCTGTTCTGTGCCAAGAACCTCGAACGCATCGGCGACCACGTGACCAACATCGCCGAGAATGCGTATTATGTGCTGACCGGCACGCAGCTGCCCGCCAATCGCCCGAAGCAGGACGAAACCGCGATGTCGGCGCCGGCGGCATAGCAGGGGTGACCAGCCGATGATCGCGCCACGCATCATGGTGGTGGAGGATGAGGAGCCGCTAGGGGTGCTGCTCCGCTACAATCTGGAATCCGAGGGCTACCAAGTCGAGGTGGTGACGCGCGGCGATGAGGCGGAGATCCGCCTGCAGGAGAACGTGCCCGACCTTCTGGTGCTCGACTGGATGGTACCGGCGGTGTCCGGCATCGAACTCTGCCGGCGCCTGCGGATGCGGCCCGAGACCGAGCGGCTGCCGATCATCATGCTGACCGCGCGGGGCGAGGAGAGCGACCGCGTGCGCGGCCTGTCGACCGGCGCCGACGACTATCTGGTCAAGCCGTTCTCGACGCCGGAATTCATGGCACGCGTCAAGGCGCTGCTGCGCCGCGCTAAACCTGAAGTGCTGTCCAGCGTGCTCAAGGTCGGCGATATCGTGCTCGACCGCGAATCGCACCGCGTCTACCGCAAGAAGAGCGAGATCCGGCTCGGACCGACCGAGTTCCGCCTGCTCGAATTCATGATGCGCCATCCCGGTCGCGTGTTCTCGCGCAGCCAGCTGCTCGACAATGTCTGGGGCGAGACGATCTACATCGACGAGCGCACCGTCGACGTGCATGTCGGGCGCCTGCGCAAGGCGGTCAACAACGGCCGCATGCCGGATGTGATCCGCACGATTCGTGGGGCGGGCTACGCGATCCGGGAAGATTAGGTTCTTCGGCGCGGAAGGTTAGAAAGTCGGATTTCGTGCTTAAGCCGGATCGCTTTACCTTGGCGATTGGCGAAAACGTCCATTGCTTCGTCATCCACGGGCGGAGCAAGGAGCGAAGCGACGCGGCGTAGACCCGAGGATCCATGCCGCGACTTCGAAGCGTTGCCTCGGCGCGGAATTCTGCTCCGCTGCACTCCGTGGCCAAGGTCGCGGCATGGATCCCAGGGTCTCCGCGACGGAGATTCGCTCCTGCTCCGCCCAGGGATGACGAAGTCGTGAGGCTTTGTCCAACCCACGGATGTTACGATGGCTTCGATTTCACGCCACGTTCTTCCCAGCCGCGCCTGCTCTCGCCTGCACGCCCGGCGCGAAAATTTCCTGGTCGACGAAGGTCAGTGCGCGCATGGCGCAGCCTTCGCGGATCAGCGGCAGTTCGTTAGGCTCGGTGTCGAAAGAGATCGATTTCGAGTGCTGGCCGCCGGCGGTCTGGGCAATCGCCTCGCGCAAGGCCGGCTCGATCAGGTCGAAGGCGGCGGCGCTGACGCCGACAATGGCGACGGGGGCGGGATCGATCAGCGCGAACAGGCTGCCGAGGCCATAGCCGAGTGCCTCGCCGGCCCTGCGATAGGCCTGGCGCTCCGGTCCGTCCTTGTCGCGCGCCGAGGCCGCCAGCGCCCGCATGTCGGCGTCGCTGACGTCGACCGGTTCGGTGTCCTCGCCAAGCTGTCTCGCGTTGCGCCAGATGGCGTAGTTGCCGGCATAGGCCTCGACGCAGCCGCGCCGTCCGCAGCGGCAGAGTGCGCCGTCCGGCCGGTGGATCATGTGGCCGAATTCGCCACCCGACGAGTGGGTGCCGGTGAACAGTTGGCCCTTCAGCACAAGGCCCATGCCGATGCCGTGAGACAGCAGAATGGCGATGAAGTCGTCGCGGTAGCGCTCGGGATCGCGCCAGCGCAGCGCCACCGCCATCATGTTGCAGTCGTTTTCCATGGTGGCGGGGATGCCGAACTCGGCCTCGAATATGTCGGCGAACGCGATGTCGGTCTGCGGCGTGATCGGCGACCACAGCATGGCGCGCGCCTCGGTATCGGTGATGCCCTGGATGGCCAGTGCGATGCGGGCGACGCTGCGGACATCGATGTCGGGATCGTCGATGCGGCGCCGCACGATGGCGACGCATTCGCCGATCAGCGCCTCGCGCGACATGGTCAGCGTGTCCAGCCGGCGCTGTTCCTCCGATATCACCTGGCCGGCATAGTCGATGACGGCGACCGACAGGAAATTCAGCGACAGCACCACGGTCATCACCGCCGCCGCCTCCGGGTTGAGTGTGAGGCCGACCTGCGGTCGACCGCGTTTCAGCGACCCGGCCTCGCTCGGCTTGCCCTCGGTCAGGACGCCTTCGCCGATCAGGTCGGAGGAGATCGCCGAGATGGTCGAGTGGCTGAGGCCGGTGGTGGCGGCGATCTCGGTGCGCGAAGGCTGACCGGCACGGCGCACGGCCGAGATCACCATGGCGCGGTTGCGCCGGCGCAGATCGTCGTGGCGGATTCCGACCGACATGTTCACCCACATCCTCCCGGTCGCCGCGGCCTTTCGTGCCTCCCGAAGGCCGCCAGCGAAGCCGCCAAATACTGGCAGAAGCGCCGCACGCTGTCATTATTTATTCCGGAGCTCGAAAAAAAGTCCGCGGCACCTCAAAATCCATCAGAATCATTGTTGACAGTGTTCCGGCGATGGACCAGTGTTTTTTCGAGGCTCGAAAAAATAGGGCCTTTGTGCCGGCCTTAGGGTCAGTTTGGTCGCGCCATACGCGGCGCAGGGAGGAATATCATGAAGAAATTCACAGCCGCCATCCTGGCGGGTGTCGCCATGTCGCTGACGCTTGCGTCGGTCGCGCAGGCGAAGGACAAGGTCATCGGTGTTTCCTGGTCCAACTTCCAGGAAGAGCGCTGGAAGACCGACGAGGCCGCGATGAAAAAAGCGATCGAGGCCGCCGGCGACAAGTACATCTCCGCCGACGCGCAGTCCAATCCCGGCAAGCAGCTCACCGATGTCGAAAGCCTGATCTCGCAAGGCGCCAATTCGCTGATCATCCTGGCGCAGGACGCCTCGGCCATCGGCCCGGCGGTGCAGAAGGCATTGGACGAAGGCATTCCGGTCGTCGGCTATGACCGCCTGATCGAGAACAAGGACGTCTTCTACCTGACCTTCGACAACAAGGAAGTCGGTCGCTTGCAGGCCAGCGCGGTGTTCAAGGCCAAGCCGGAAGGCAACTACGTCTTCATCAAGGGCTCGGGTGCCGATCCGAATGCCGACTTCCTGTTCTCGGGCTCGATGGAAGTGCTCAAGGAAGCCATCGACAGCGGCAAGATCAAGAATGTCGGCGAGGCCTATACGGACGGCTGGCTGCCCGCCAACGCCCAGAAGAACATGGAACAGTTCCTGACCGCCAATGACAACAAGGTCGACGCGGTGGTCGCGGCCAATGACGGCACCGCAGGCGGCGTCGTCGCGGCGCTGACGGCGCAAGGCCTTGCCGGCACCGTGCCGGTGTCCGGCCAGGACGGCGACCATGCGGCACTCAACCGCATCGCGCTCGGCACCCAGACCGTGTCGGTGTGGAAGGACGCGCGCGAGCTCGGCAAGAACGCGGCCGAGATCGCCTCGCAACTGGCCGACGGCAAGAAGATGGCCGACATTGCCGGTGCGAAGGACTTCACGACGCCTGGCGGCAACACCGTCAAGTCGCTGTTCCTGACACCGGTTGCGATCACCAAGGACAATCTCAACGTGGTCATCGACGCCGGCTGGATCAAGAAGGACGAGGTCTGTGCAGGCGTCGCCGCCGGCAGCGTCGCGGCCTGCAACTGATCCGAAGACGTCAGACAATGAAACGCCGCGGCTGCCAGGCCGCGGCGTTTTTTCAAGAAGATTTGTGTTTCCGCCGCGGGCGGGTAGCTTCCAGGCTCTATTCCGGCATCCGCGTCAGACGGCAAGCCGGCGGGAGGATTTCATGACCGACACGACCTCAAATGCACCGGCCGACACCGCGCGGGCATCGGAACTAGGCGCGGTCGCCCGGTTTCTGAAGGCAACCGAACTCGACACACGCATGCTTGGCATGGTCGGTGCGCTGCTGGTCATCTGGGTCGGCATTCACATCCTGTCGGGCGGACTTTTCCTGACACCGCGCAATCTCTGGAACCTGTCGGTGCAGACGTCCTCGGTCGCGATCATGGCGACTGGCATGGTGCTGGTCATCGTCATGCGCAACATCGACCTTTCGGTTGGCTCCGTCGAAGGTGTGATCGGCATGATCATGGGCGTGGCGCAAGCCGAATTCCTCATTCGCGTCATCGGCTTCCAGCTTGGAGATCCCTGGCTCTGGATCATTGCACTGGCCGCCGGCGTGGTGCTCGGTCTCCTGATCGGCGCATTCCAGGGCTTCATCATCGCCTACCTCGAAGTTCCGGCCTTCATCGTGACACTGGGCGGCCTGCTGGTCTGGCGCGGCATGGCGTGGCTCATCACCAACGGGCGCACGGTCGCGCCGCTCGACGCCACATTCCAGCTGATGGGGGGCGGACCGAGGGGCTCGATCGGCGCCACCGCCAGTTGGATCATCGGCGCCGTTGCTTGCGCGGCTGTCGCTTTCGCGCTGCTCAATGGTCGATCGCAGCGCAAACGGTTCAACTTTCCGCTGCGTCCCGTCTGGGCGGAAACCTTTCTCGGCGTAGTCGCCTGCGCTGCCATCCTTGGCGCGGTGTGGATCGCCAATTCCTATCCGTGGCCAATCGGCATCGTACGCCAGTACGCTCAGCAGAACGGCATCGCCATTCCTGAAAATGGACTGTTCATCGCCCACGGCATTGCCATACCGGTGCTGATGGCGGTCGCGGTCGGCATCGTCATGACGTTCATCACCAAGCGCACCCGTTTCGGCCGCTACGTCTTTGCCATCGGCGGCAATCCGGAGGCCGCCAATCTCGCCGGCATCAACACCCGCTGGGTGACGATGAAGGTGTTCATGATCATGGGTGTGCTGGCCGCGATCAGCGCGGCGATCTCGTCGGCCCGTCTTAACGCGTCGACCAATGCGCTGGGCACGCTGGACGAGCTTTTGGTGATTGCCGCCGCCGTTATCGGCGGCACCTCGCTTGCCGGCGGCTCCGGAACGGTGCTCGGCGCCATGCTCGGTGCGCTGCTGATGCAGTCGTTGCAGTCCGGCATGGTGCTGCTCGGCATCGACTCACCGCTGCAGAGCATCGTCGTCGGCGCCGTGCTCGTCGTCGCCGTCTGGCTCGATACCGTCTACCGCAAGCGGGTCTAGGGAAGGAGAACCATCATGGCCGACAACACCGCTCCCGCATCTGCTCCCGCCGGCACGTCGCTGGTCGACATGCGCAACATCTCGATCGCCTTTGGCGGCATCCGTGCCGTCGACGACGCCTCGATCGATCTTTTCCCCGGCGAGGTCGTGGCGCTGCTCGGCCACAATGGCGCGGGCAAGTCGACCCTGATCAAGATCCTGTCCGGCGCCTACAAGCGCGATGCCGGCCAGATCTTCGTCAATGGCGAGGAAGCGGCGATCTCCAACCCGCGCGACGCCAAGAAATACGGCATCGAGACGATCTACCAGACGCTGGCGCTGGCCGACAATGTCGACGCCGCCGCCAACCTGTTCCTCGGCCGCGAGCTGATGACCGCCTGGGGCACGCTCGACGACGTCGCCATGGAGGCCGAGGCGCGCAAGGTGATGGGGCGGCTCAATCCCCGCTTCCAGCGCTTCAAGGAGCCGGTGATCAAGCTGTCTGGCGGACAGCGGCAATCGGTGGCGATCGCGCGCGCGATCCTGTTCAACGCCCGCATCCTGATCATGGACGAGCCGACCGCCGCACTCGGTCCACAGGAAACGGCGCAGGTCGGCGAACTGGTCAGGCAGCTCAAGTCGGATGGCATCGGCATCTTCCTGATCAGCCACGACATCCATGATGTGTTCGAACTGGCCGACCGGGTCTGCGTGATGAAGAACGGCCAGGTCGTCGGCACCGCGCGTACCACCGACGTGACGCAGGACGAGGTGCTCGGCATGATCATCCTGGGCAAATGTCCTCCGGGGGCCATTCCTGGGCCGGGTGCGCTGAAGATCGCCGCCTGAGGCCTTTTGGCGGTCCCATCCACCCGTCGGCACTGTTGCCGCTCACGTGATGTATCAGTGATCACGATGGCATGGCATTGCCATTGTGTTGACCCGGCGATTTGCCCATAAAGGCCTGATATCGCTCATGGACCGCATCATCCGTTGAAGAAGCTTTTTCCAATCGTCGCGTTCATCGTGGTCGCGCTGATCAGCATGACCATGGCGGGGTTTGCTTATTTCGCGACGCAGGAAGCCGCCCGCATCAAGTTCGAAGGGGCGGCCGACGATGCGCTCAACCGAATCGAGAGCCGTATCGACCTGCATCTGTCGCTGCTGCGCTCCACGCAGGCTCTGTTCGACGCCCGCAACGGCGACATATCGCAGAATGAGTTCAAGGCATTCTTCAACGCGCTGGATATCAAGGACAATTTCGCCGGCCTGCGCGGCATAGGGTTCCTCCAACTCGTCAAGACGGGCGACGAGGCGGCGGTCGAACGCGATATCCTCCACGATTTCGGCGCCAGCCATCCGGTCTATCCGGATACGACGCAGCCCTGGCGCGCGCCCATCACTCTGTTCGAACCGGTGGATCCCTCCAACCAGGCGAGTATCGGCTACGACATGTTCAGCGAGCCGGTGCGGCGCGCGGCGATCGAAAAGGCAATGGCGGACGACCAGCAGCACGCGAGCGGGCTGGTGCAACTCGGCCAAGGCACCGGCGCCGCGCAGACCTTCACCGGCTTCCTGGTCTTCGTGCGGCTCAACGTCGAAACCGCGCCCGAGGTCATCAACGCATCGCGATCCTCGACCGCGGGCTTTCTCTACGCAGCCTTCCGGGCCCGCGACCTGTTCCAGATCGCGCTCAGCCGCACGCCGCTGCTGCCGGTCAACACCGAGATCTATGACGGCACGGTGAACGGCGACAATCTGTTGTTCCGGTCGGAGACGCCACCGGCTTCGTCGTTTGGCGACCGGCTGCTGGTCACCCGCAAGATCATGGTGGCCGGCCGCGCATGGACCATATTGTTCAGGCCGACCAGCGCCTTTTTGCAACCGTCGTCGCGCGCCATCCCGGTGATGCTGGGGCTGTTCGGCCTGCTCGCCGCGGGCGCCATCGCGCTGGTGGCGCGCTATCAGGAACGGGCTTACGAGGCGGCATCGCGTCTGCACGAGACGACCGAAAAGAGCCTGCTCGAAAAGGACCTGATGCTGCAGGAGATGAAGCATCGCATCAAAAATTCGATCACCAGGGTGCTGGCTATCGCGCGACAGACGGCGTCGCGGGCGACCGACGTCAACGAGTTTTCCGCATCCTTCTCGGCCAGGCTGCAGGCGATGGCGGCTTCCCAGGACATGCTGACGCGCTCGCGCTGGCAGAAGGCCGATCTCGCCGATCTGCTGCGCATCGAGCTTGGCCAGGTGTTCGGCAAGGAACTGCCCGAGGGGCTGCTGTCAGGGCCGGAGGTACTGCTCGACGAGACGACGACGCAGTCGCTTGGCCTGACCTTCCACGAACTGGCGACCAACGCGCTGAAATATGGCGACGCCGGCAATTCCGCCAATTCGCTTGGCAGTGACTGGGCGCTCAAGGTGGACTGGTCGCTGGAAGCGCGTGGGCGCGAGCGGACGCTGGCGCTGAACTGGCGGGAGGCCGGAAAAAAGAAAGTCGAGGCGCCGGCCGAAACCGGATTCGGCACCAAGCTGATCGACCTCAACGTCACGCGCGAACTGCGTGGCACGATCAAACGCGATTTTCAGGCCGATGGTCTGAAGGTGGAGATCAGAATTCCGTTGCTCGGCTGAGGTTCAGCCTGTCAGCAGGGACAGCCACAGATTGCCGGTCATAAAAAAATCCGGAGGCCGGACACGGCCTCCGGATTTGCATTCCATTATCGCAGATTAGTTGCAGCGTGCCGTGTAGATACGGCCATGGCGGTCGCGATACTGGCAGTAGCCGTTCTGCAGCTTGCGCACCAGCAGGCCGGAACCGGCACCGACGGCCGCACCAATCAGCGCGCCCTTGCCACCGCCGACCAAGCCGCCGATACCGGCGCCAATCAAGCCGCCGCCAACCACGTCCTGCTCGGTGGAGGTGCAGCCGCTTAGAGCAGCCACCGCAACCATGGCAATAATCATCTTCCGCATTGAGTCACTCCTCACTTTGTGTCCACACTTTGGTAAGCACCAGCAGCCATTTAGCATGAAATAACGGGCTTTGCTGCTCCAATTTATTGTTGGCTAAGGTCGCCTTTTTCTGGGCGCGCCGCGTTCAATGCCACGACGAGGCTGGATATCGCCAGCGAGGCGTCGAGACTGCCATCGGTATGCACATTCCAGACGATCCGATCATAGTCATCCTCGAGCGCGGGATCGACCGCGAGGCACTTGGCGACGACGTGTTGCGCCTGCCCCCGCACATCGCCCACGGCGAACGGACGCTCGGCGGTGCATTCGTCGGCGGTCGCAAAGACGCTGACCGGAACCTGCAGCTCATGACAATCGGCCATCGAGTTGGTGCAGCCGATGACCAGCAACAGTGCAGCGATGTGTTCCATGGCGAACCCTCTCGCCACAATAACGGTCCAGATCGGCCAAAAGTTCCTGGTTCATGGGGGGTGGCTAGCGAATAATGGCTGTCGCGAGCAGCTAACATCACGTCCCCGTTGCCGGCGGCTCAGGATGGATGCAGTCAGGTCAGCCGGAACACGGTGACCAGGAGAATCGTCGCGGCCGCAGCCAGGACCACCCCCCACAGCAGACCGTGATGAGGAGGGGAAAGTGGTTCCGCGGATGCTTCGGGATCCTGGAATTCGCCCATCGAAACACGGGCCGCCTGTTCCAGTCTGTTCACGTCGGAGACGGTCAAGCATTCCTCCCAATACCTTGTCGCAACCCAAGCAGGTTGCAGCAGTATCTGGGTAAAACAGCATCCGCCCTTATGGTGAACAGCCGGTTAAGAATCGCTGGCCGCCGCGGGTGTTCCCGGCCACCGCTCATTATGTCTCGAAATTGCTGTGCGGAACGACAAGGCGGTATTCGAGGTGGCCATCCACGATATCGAGGTTCGCGGTTCCATTCAGGGACGTGGGCACCACCCGCTCCAGCGCGACGCTGCCGAAACGCTTTTGACTGCCTCGACCGCCATTGGTTCCAATCGCTTCGGCCCAGGTCAGCGACAGGACGACCTCACCGGCGGTTGCGGTGTTGAGATCGGCGCTTACCTCGACGAAACCATCCGGCCGGGACAGGGCACCATAGCTGACCGAGTTGACGGCGAGTTCATGCATCGCCAAGCCAATATGCAGTGCGGCGTTGGGATTGAGGTAGGGATTGGCGCCCCGGAAGTGAAGGCTGTGCGATGTGCTCGTGCCATAGCGACCGACCTGGCTTGCCACCAGTTCATGGAGGGCCGCACCGCGCCAGTTGGAAGAAGTCACCAGATCCTGGGAGGACGCCAGCGACTGCAGCCGGCCACGAAAACGGGTCAGGAAATCGCTGATGCCGTCGGAATAGCGGCCGGTCTGGGTCGCTATGCTCTGGATGATCGCCAGCAGGTTCTTCGAGCGGTGGCTGACTTCGCGTAACAGCGTCGTCAATGTCTGTTCGCGGCGCTTCTGCTCGGTCGTCTCGACCATTGTGGTGACCACGCCTTGCACATCGCCGCTGTCGCCATGGTCGGCATCGACCCATACCTGGAACCAACGGATGCCATCTTCGCCCGGGACACTGATCTCAAGCCGCTCCGGATTGCCGGTCGCGACCACGTCGCCCTTTGCGGCGCGGATGCGGTCGGCCTGCGCTACCGGCAAGATGCCATTGCCCTCGGCGTTGTCGGAGACCCAGGGCGCACGCATGTTGCGAGCCCATACGGTCTTCATCTCGCGATCCTGATAAAGGACGGAAATGCCGGCATTGTGCAGCGCGTGGAGAAGCGCCCGGCCAAGCTGCATGCCGCTTTCCGCCGGATGCAGCGCGATGACTTCGTCACTCCCCGCGCCTTCCGTCCTATCTGAAGTCTTGGAGCGCATCGGTCAATCTGTCCACCCCTGCTAGGCTGAACGGTTCCCCGGCAAATGGGTTCCCAAGGAAAAACCAGCTTCCAAATAGCGGTCCGCCGGACGGCGTCCGTTTGAGGGACACCGCCCGGCGGTGGCTGGAAACCGTTTGAGGGGTGCGGCTTCCAGTGTTCGCCTGAATGAAGGTCGCCTCATGCCCGCCTGAACAGACCGGCAAGAAGCGAGATGATCAGGAAGGCGAGAAAGACGAAGAACAATATCTGCGCGATGCCAGCAGACGTGCCGGCGATGCCGCCGAAACCAAGCGCGCCGGCTATGATGGCCACGACGAGAAATACGAGCGCCCAGTAAAGCATGGTTCATCTCCTTCCGAATGGTGCGAGCAAAACGTGGGTGGTTGCGGTTTGTTCCACCATTTGCTGAAAAAGACGACGCTTGCAAACGGTTCCGGGGAAATCGCTGATGAGGGAACCCCGGCTTGCAAAGGGCCGCCCGATGCGGCATCGGGCGGCCCTTACCGGGAAGTCTTGTTGCCAGTCGGATCTTGCGGTTAGACGCCGGGTCTATGCGGCGGCCTTGGCTTGACGGTCGAAGAACAGCGCCTGGCTGATCAGCGCCTTGACCATGTCGGGGTTGAACGGCTTGGTCACCAGGAAAGCCGGCTCTGGGCGCTCGCCGGTCAGGAGGCGCTCGGGAAAGGCGGTGATGAAGATGACCGGCACCGACGTTGATGACAGGATCTCGTTGACCGCTTCGATACCCGAACTGCCGTCGGCGAGCTGAATGTCGGCCAGCACCATCTTCGGCCGCGTCTTGCCGAACAGCGTCACCGCTTCGGCATGGGTGCGCGCCGTTCCCACGACGCGGTGGCCGAGGCTCTCGACCATCTCCTCTATGTCCATTGCGATCAACGGTTCGTCCTCGATGATCAGCACGTCGGTTGCCACCTGGCGAGAGATTTCATTGCTCGCCTGGGCAAGCAGCTCGGAGAATTCCTGGTCGCCGACGTCGAGGATCTCGGCCGCCTCGTCCTCGCTGAAGCCTTCGACGGCGACCAGCAGGAAGGCCTGTCGGGGAAGCGGCGCGATGGCATTGAGATTGGCGGCTGCGCGCTGCTCCCATGCCGATTGTGCCTGCTCCTGCGGAACACGGATGGCGACCGACGTGAACAGTTTGGCGAAAACCTTGTAGAGGGCGATACGGTCGCTCGATGCTTCGGGAAAGATATCGACATCGGCAATGATGGCCTCGAGCATCGCGGCGACCAGCGCATCTCCGCTCTCCTGGGATCCGGAAACGGCGCGCGAGAAGCGGCGCAGGAACGGCAGGTGCGGGGCGATGGTGGCGGATAAACTCATGGTAGGACGTCTCCCTCAGAATGACGCGATTGCCTGGATTTGCAGGTCGAGCTGATTGCAGGCCCAGCTAACATAACGCGGGCTCTCCGAAAAAGTTCCGGCGCAAATGGAACGAATGGGCGCGAAAGGCGTTTGGGGTTGGGATGGGCGACCAGACGAGGATGCCGCTTGCCTTGTGTCGAGTTGAATTCAAGCGGCTTCCGTGCTGGGAATATAAGGGCGAAATGAAGGATATGACGAAAGAAATTTTGACTGGCGCCGCGGGCAGGCGCCGGAACGGTTCGGGCGACCCGCTCGGGCCGAACTCCGAAATCGGACGCAAACTCAAGCAGTATTACGACGAGCTGGTCTCCGACGATGTGCCGGATCGCTTTGCCCAGTTGCTCAGGCAACTGGAACGGACCGAACCCGCGCAGAAGAAGGACTGAGGCATGGCAGCGGTCTCCCAAGGCTTCAAGACCGATCTGCTTGGGGCGATCCCAAGCTTGCGGGCCTTTGCCGTGTCGCTGACGCAGAATGCCGACAAGGCCGACGACCTCGTTCAGGAGACGCTGGTCAAGGCGTGGGACAAGCATGAGAGCTTCCAGCCCGGCACCAATCTCAAGGCATGGCTTTTCACCATCCTGCGCAATGAGTTCTATTCGCAAATGCGCAAGCGGGGCCGCGAGGTGCAGGACAGCGACGGCATCATGACGGCCAGGCTTGCGGTGCATCCGGCCCAGCACGGCCAACTCGACCTCAAGGATTTTCGTGGCGCTCTCGAGCAATTGCCGGAAGACCAGCGTGAGGCCATCATCCTCATCGGTGCTTCCGGCTTCTCCTACGAGGAGGCCGCCGAGATCTGCGGTTGCGCGGTCGGAACGATCAAGAGCCGGGTCAGCAGGGCCCGCACGCGCCTGCAGGAAATCCTGAAGATCTCGGGTGAAGACGAATATGGTCCCGATGCGATCTCGACCCAGGTCACAGGGACGGCAGCGCATTGAAGCATGCCCAGTAGCAGGAACCCGGATGCCGCCGCGTCGGTCTCAATCAGGCCGGCCACGTCCGTAGGCCAGCGCCACCGCTTCGACCAGATCTTCGCCTGAATAGGGTTTGGTGACCAGCCTCACCCCTGGAAACGTTGCCTTGATCTCGTCCGCATCCGAATAGCCGGAGGCAAACACGAAGGGGACGCCTGTTTCACGCAGACCCGCGGCGAATTCGAGCGTGGAAGTGCCGCCCAGCATCAGATCGACGATGGCCGCGTCGAATTGCGTTGCGACCTTTCGGCCATCGACCTCGGTCAGGTCGCGGGCAATCACCACCTCGCCTGCACCGTGGTCACGGCAAAGCTGCTCGACGTCCATGGCTATGAGGAACTCGTCTTCCAAGACAAGAATGCGCAATCCATCAAGTAACGGGGGCACAGGCAATGGCTCCTTGAAACGGTGGAAGTCATGATGGTTATTTGGGCCGTTGTCATTTAAAAAAGACATGCCGCCGCTCGTCTAACAGAGACATCCCGCCGCTCGTCGGAACTTCGATCCCGGCAAAGCGTTTCAAATCTTGCCTGCCGCCCGGCGGGCTCTCGAGGAGGGGTCGAAATGCCAAGCCAGAATGGGCGCTTTCCAGCTGATGGATCGCAAGCTGGTCGTCTGGCGCGACGGCGGTTGCGAGGCGCTAAAGCAGCTCGGGAGGGCCGCCGAGCTCTGACGCAATGCATCTTGCCAGATCGGGTGCGCGTGGGCAGCTTTCCAGGTAGTTTGAACCGATGCCGGAACGTTAAGCCGCACGGCGCGTTTGAAATCGAGCAATCACAAGGAGTTAAGCAATGGCAGCTGCCGCAGGAAAGACCGCCAACGAGGCGCGGGCGAATTCGGACCTCGAGGCCGATATCAGGCAGTTGAAGGCCGATATCGACAAGCTTACCAAACAGTTGGCCAAGACCGGCGAACACGGCTACGGCACCGCGCGCCGTGCGGCGGCCGAAGGTGTCGAGCAGTTGCGGGCCCAGGGTGAAGCGGCTTTCGATAGCTTGCGCGGCAACGCCAGGGATATCGAGGCGCAGATGGTGGCGAGCGTACGCGAAAAGCCTGTGACGTCACTGGCAATCGCCGCCGGCGTCGGCTTCCTCTTCGCGCTGCTCGCGCGTCGCTAGTCACGCCGCAGATGGGACTGCTGGCATCGCTGCTTTCGGGTTTCGCCTCGGGTGAAACTTTGGCCGCGGTGCGCCGCGCGCGTACGGCGGCCATCGTCTACGCGCTCGCCGCTCTGGCGGCATTGTGCGGTCTCGGCTTTCTGGTGGGGGCCGCCTATATCTGGGCGGCGGCCCGCTATGGATCGCTGGCGGCGGCGCTCGGTTTCGGCGTCGGCTTTCTGGTGGTCGCGGGCCTCGTTCTCCTGATCCATCGGTTGATGTCCGGCGCTCGCGCTCGCCGCGAGGCAAAGCGGCGCAAAACCGACATGAAGGCGATCGGCGTCACGGCCGCACTGGCCCTGCTGCCGACGTTGCTCAAGGGAACAGGGGGGCTCAAGAGAGGTGGGCTCAAGGGAAAAGGCGGCCTCGGGCTCATTCTGGGCCCGGCTGTGGCGCTCGCGGCCTATGCCATCTACCGCGAGAACTCCAAGCCCGGCGCTGACCATCCGGATGATGCCGGCGAGGGGAAATAACGCCACCGCTTCGATCCGGAATGGTCCGTCACTTCGACAGGTCTTCCAACGGCATCGAGATTTCGGCGAATACGCCATCCCGACGGAATTCGTGGATCACTTCGCTTGAAAGGACCTTGGCCAGGCTGCGCCGGATGAGGATCGACCCAAATCCGTGGCGCTGGGGCGGGGCAACCTGCGGGCCGCCGCTTTCGCGCCAGGTCAGCACCAGGCGACGGTCGCTCTTCCTGCCTTGCGCCTTCCAGCCGAGATCGACCTTGCCCGACGCGACCGACAGCGATCCATATTGCAATGCGTTGCTGGCCAATTCGTGCAGGATAAGGCCGAGACCGACGGCCTGATCGGGCGACAGCAGCAGGTCGGCGCCGGAAATCGTCATGCGCGGCTGGCCGGCTGTGTCAAAGGGTCCGGTCTCGATCTGGACGAGTTCGCGGATGCCGATGCCGCGCCACTCTCGGTCGGACAAGAGATTGTGCGCGATGCCCAGGGCCTGAAGCCGGGCACCGAAGGCCTCCAGGAATTCGCTCGGCTGGCGGGCATGACGCACGGTCTGCGTCGCCAGCGCCTGGACGGTCGCCAGCGTGTTCTTGACGCGATGGTTGAGTTCGCGCAGCAACAGCCGCTGCCGTTCGTCGCCGAGCTTGCGTTCGGAGATGTCGTAGTTGACGCCGAAGATCAGCGTCGGCTTGCCCTCACCGTCGCGTTCGATGACACGGCCACGCGTCGCGACCCAACGCGGCGGATGGAAGCCCTTGACGCGATATTCACCGAAGTAGTCGTCGCTGCCGGTCAAGGCGTCGCGAAAGCGGGTCTCGGTCTGGTAGACGTCGCGCGGATCGATGGCGGTAAGGATGTCGCGTGCCCGCAGCCGGGTCGAGCGCGGCAGGTTGAACAGTTCCGACAGCCGGACATCGCATTCGATGATGTCGGTGCGGATGTCCCATGCCCAGCTGGCAAGCGAGGCCGCGTCGAGCGCGATGGCGCGGCGTTTTTCCTCGCGCGCCAGTGCGGCCTCGGCGATAGCGCCGCTGCGGGTTGCATCCTTCAGGGTGAACAGGCTGGCGGCGAGGCCGGCGAGCATCTTCAACTGGTCGAGCGTGGCGGGGGAAGGATAGGCATGCGGCTTGCGGTCGAGGACGCATAGCGTGCCGATCCTTGCGCCGGCCACCAGCATCGGCGCGCCGGCATAGAAGCGCACATGGTGCTTGCCCGTGACCAGCGGGTTGGTTTTGAAGCGTGGATCCGTCGTTGCGTCCGTCACCACCATGGGTTCGTCGCCGGCGGCGATGGCATGGGCGCAGAATGAGATGTCGGTCGTCGTTTCGGTCTCGTCCAGGCCAAAGCAGGACTTGAACCATTGCCGCTCGATATCGACGAGGGTGACCAGGGCGATCGGCGCTCGCATGACGGTCGCGGCAAGGCTGCTGATGCTGTCGAAGTCCAGATCCGCGGCCGTATCCAGCATCCCCAGCCCGTGCAGCACGGCCAGACGGCTTGCGTCCTTTACCGCGCGCGCAACCGCGGCCGGCAGAACCGGCACTGTTTCCACCTTGCTATCCACCCAAGTCCCCAAAGCCCAGCCCCGGTCTTTGCCGCTTCGCCGGCCTGCGGCCGATCGGCTCGTCTCGGAACCATCCTAGCAAGGAACCGTTACCGAGAACGTCAACAGGCGCGGAACGAAACAAGGACCGGCCATGATCAAGATCATTCCCGAAAACAAAGCGCGTCAGGGGCGATGGGGCAGGCATGGCTTGCGTATCCTGATCGCCGCACTGCTTCTCGCCTTCGCGGCCTGGGGCATCGCCGAAATCTATGGCGAGGTCGCCAAGACGCCGGCGACAGAGCAAGGAAGCGCGCCGAGCAACTAGAGCCTTGACCGTCATCGTCCGAGATCGCATCAGGCGGCCTTTGCCTCGGCAATGCTGGCCGGCACCAGGACATTCAGCGCGCCAGGCCGGATTTCGAGTGTCGTCTCACGGTCGAGCCTGACCAGTTCACCATCCATCACGGCGTGGAACTTCTTACTGCCCGAGTGGATTTTCAGAACCGCCCGATCGGCTTGGTGGATCTCGACATGCTCGTTGTCGCGCCATTTGCCGCGCGCCACGTCGAAGAAGAATTTGACCAGTTCCGCACGCTGCTGCGCCACCGTGACGTAGATGCCAAGCACGCCGCCAGCCGGGTTGTCGGCATAGGGCAGGTGGCCTTCGCCAAACAAATTGTTGGTAATGCCGATGCCGGTGATGCGCGCCGCGATCTCGGTTTCGCCGATGCTCAACGTGACGTTCATCGCCGGCGGATTCTTGATCGTCGCCCACGCCGCCTTAGCCGAAGCCCCGATCTTTCCCAGGCGCGAACCGAATTCCATCCTTTGGCGCAACTGAACCATCCTCGCATGCATGCCGATGGAGAACTGATGGATGAAGGGCTGGCCGTTGGCTGTAGCCATGTCGACGGCGATGATTTCGCCGTCGGCGAAGGATTTCAGCGCCGCATCGAGCGACTGGGGAATGCCCAGGCCGCGTGCGAACAGGTTCATCGTGCCAGCCGGCAATATGGCAAGCGCTTTCTCCTTGCCCATCAGCCTGGCGGCCGCGGCGGAAATGGTTCCGTCACCGCCACCAGCCAGCACGATATCGACGGCCCGGCGCGAGGCAGCGCTGTCGAGGGTTTCGACCACGTCCTTGCCGGCAACGACATCGATGCTGAGAGAATGGCCCGCGCTTTCCAGGGTCCGACGCATCCGGTCGGAAAAAGCCGCGAGGTCGGTGGTACGCAGGGTGCCACCGTCCCGGTTCAGCACCGCTGCAAATTTCATGCCCGCTCCGCTGTCTAAGACACAGTTTGGCCGAAACGCGCCAAGCCGAAGGCTGAAACGCAGCGAAGCGGGAAAGGTTCCGGCGGCGCCGGAACCCGCCGTTGCATCCAGTGGGCTGCCCCGCATTTCGCTTCAGGTTTTCATCACGAACGCCGCGCGTTTTTTGTCGGAACAACAGCATGCTCACGACGTTGTGAATTGTAGAAATGCCGCGCTCGGCGACGGTCAAAACCGGGCGCGGCGTGTACGCAATGATGAACTCAGGCACGCAGGAGAGATGATCATGATCCGCACCCTTTTAGCTTCGACCGCACTCGCAGCGATGGCCGCGACCGGCGCCTTTGCGCAGACCGAGGCAAGCCCGGGACCGGCCACACCTTCCGTCCAGCAGCCCGCCGCTGGTTCGGCGATACGCGCCGAAGGTAGCATCGTCACCAACATCATCGGCGAATCCGTCTATAACGGCCCCGGTGACGACGCCGAAAATATCGGCAAGGTCACCGATGTCGTCTTCGACAAGGATGGCATGACAAAATCCGTCGTCATCGGCGTCGGCGGCTTTCTCGGTGTCGGAACGAAGGATGTCGCCTTCGACTACGACAAGCTGCAATGGGCCGAGAAGAACGGCGACCGCTGGCTGATTGCCAAGACAACCAAGGACGAGTTGAAGGCCCAACCGGAATTCGACAGCAAGCCTTATGAACCCGCGCCAGCGCCTGCGGCTTCCAACGCGGCAGCACCCGCGGCAACCGATACGGCACAGGCACCTGCCGCCGCTCCAGCCGAGCCGGTAAAGCGCGCCGATGGCAATCTTGCCACCAACATCATCGGTGAGACCGTCTACAACGGCACCGGAGATGACGCCCAGAATATCGGCGAGGTCAATGACATCGTGCTGTCCAAGGAAGGCAAGGCCGAGTCCCTGGTCATCGGGGTAGGCGGGTTCCTGGGCCTCGGGGCCAAGAACGTGACCTATGACTTCAGCAAGGCAAAGTGGGCCGAGAAGAACGGTGACCGCTGGCTGGTCGCGCAGACCACCAAGGAAGAGCTGCAGGCGCAACCGGATTTCAACCGCAAGGCCTATGATCCTGTGCCGGCGACGACGGCATCCAATGCGCCGGCTGCAACCGCTCCGGCCACGGCGCCCTCCGCCACCACCGCACCTGCCGCCGCTCCCGCAGACAAGACCGCCGAGGCTCCCGCGGCTACGGCTCCCGATCAGACACAGACCGCAGCCATCGACAAGTCGTCGCTGACCCCCATGCCCATCGGTGAGATCAGGGTCGACGACCTCAAGGGCACAACCGTTTACGGCGCCGATGACGCCAAGGTCGGTGAGATCGGCGATGTGGTGCTGACCCCGGACAAGAAACCAGACGCGGTCATCGTCGACGTCGGCGGCTTCCTTGGCATAGGCTCGAAGGAAGTGGCTGTCGGCATGGATAATTTGAAATTCATGACCGACAAGAACGGCAAGAAGTACCTCTACACGACGTTCACCAAGAAACAGCTGGAGGCGCAAACTGCCTATGACAAGGGCAGCTATGCCGAAAAGCGCGACCAGCAGCGGATGGTTGTACGATAGGCAGTAGGGCAGTAGGGCAGTAGGGCAGTAGGGCAGTAGGGCAGTAGGGTGCCAAGTCGGCGCCGGCCATGTCGCCCTTACTGCCCTACTCCCTTATTGCCCTCACTCACATACCCCACCACACCATTGTCCGTCAGCTCCGCCAGCGCCAGCGACTGGTCGAGATGTTCGGCACGCCAGGCGAGAAGCCGCTCGGCGAATTCCAGACGAGTGGACAGATGTGCAGGGCTGGTGGCGAGGTTGGTCAGTTCGCCAGGGTCTGCCTCGACGTTGAAGAGCAAGGGTGGCAAGCCGCCGCCAAAATGCACGTATTTGAATTTTTTGGTGCGGATGACAGCCAGGTTGCATTGGCGCGAGGCAATGCCGAAATGCCGCTCGGCTTCGCCGTCCGCGATCGAGCGGAAATCGAACTCCCAATGCGCCGCGTCGCGCCAGACAGCAGGGGTTCCGCCGCTCAGGAATGGTCTCAGCGAACATCCGTCGAGATGCGGTTCAGGGGCTTCGCCAAGCAGATCCATGAGCGTGGGCAAGATGTCGACCGCTTCGGTGAAGCGATCGACCGAACTGCCGGCGGCCTTGCGATGTCGTGGATCGCGAATGATCAGCGGGATGTGATAGCTGCCGTCGAAGTAGCCGCCCTTGCCCAGCATGAAATGGTCGCCCATCATCTCGGCGTGGTCCGAGGTCAGCACGATGACGGTGTCGTTCCACGCACCCGCGGCCTTGACTGCTTGCCAGATGCGGCCGAGCTGCGCGTCCATCTCCGCGATCATGCCGTAATAGATCGCGCGGATCTGGCGGAAATCATCCTCGCTCCAGTCGTGCACTTTGCCTACAGCGCCGGGGCGGAACCTCGCGCGTTTCTGCCCGCCAAGATCATAGGCGAGATAGGGATGGCTCTGCGCTTCAGCCCGCCAGCTCTCCGCGCGGTGAAAGGCCGGGCCTTCGGCTGGATCGTATAGCGTGTTGTACGGCTCCGGCACGATGAAGGGTGGGTGCGGGCTGATGAAGGAGAGATGCGCGAACCAGGGCGCGGCCTGCTCCTGCTCGCCGAGCCAGCGGATGAACTCACCGGTAAGGAAAGCCGTCGGCGTATGGTCTTTCGAATAGGCTGGCGGCGCCTCCGTCACTGCGTCGGCGTGGTCTTCCAGGGGACGATGGATGCCGGGCGATCCGGCGCTGACCTCGATGCCCTGCTGCTTCAACCAGGAGAGCCACTGCTTCTGATGCTCGGGCAGCAGCTGGCGCACCGTGAAACCCGGCAGCACGCCTTCGTAGCTCTGCAGCCTTGGGTCGCCTGGCGCCAGCAAGCGCGGATCGAGCGAGACGTCGGTGTAGCCGAACAGCGTCGGGTCGTAGCCCAGGCTGCGCGCATGCAGAGCAATGTTGCCGTGGCGAGCGTCGAGCGGCGTGCCGTTGCGGCAGACGCGATTGTTCATCTGGTAGAGGCCGGTGTAGAGGCAGGCGCGGGCCGGCGAGCAAGGTGCGGCGCCGCCATAGTGGCGCTTGAACAGCACGCCTTCGGCGGCCAGCGCATCGGCATTCGGCGTCCTCACCACGGGATGGCCGGCGGCCGAGAGGCTATCGCCGCGCCACTGGTCGCAGGTAATCAGGAGAACGTTGGGGCGCCTGCCTGTTCCGGCCACGTGTTATACCTTTCGCTGCATGTTCGAACGCCGCTCATGGAACCGATTTCCGGCAATGGCGCAAGACCGCTTCTGTGAGTCGATTGGTGAACAAATATCTTTCGATTGTTCACTTTTGCAGCACAGTCCATTCTGTGTTTGCCGCCTTTGCCGCAAACGGCGGTGTCCTCATATTGGCGTGGACAGCGGCGAGGGCCGCACAGATACCAAGGGAAGGAGCAAGACAATGCTCGATCAGATCAAGGGCCTGCACCACGTCACCTCGATGGCCAGGGATGCAAGGCAGAACAATGATTTCTTCACCCATAAGCTCGGCCTGCGCCGGGTCAAGAAAACCGTCAATTTCGACGCGCCCGACGTCTACCATCTCTATTATGGCGACGAGGTCGGCACGCCCGGTTCAGTGATGACTTATTTCCCGTTTCCCAACATCGGCAAGGGCCGTCGCGGCGTCGGCGAAGTCGGCACCACGGTTTATTCCGTGCCGCAGGGCACGCTCGCCTATTGGGAAAAGCGCTTTGCCGATGAAGGCGTCACCGGCGTCTCGCGCGAGGAGAGCTTCGGCGAGAAGCGGATCAGGTTTAATGGCCCCGACGGCGACGGTTTCGCGCTGGTCGAGGACAAGGCCGACAGCCGTGCGCCCTGGGCCAAGGGCGGCATTCCCGCGGACGAGGCGATCCGTGGCTTTCACTCGGTTGCGCTCAGGCTGAAGGATGGCGGCGCCACCGAGGAGCTTTTGAAGTTCATGGGCTACGAGGAAGTCGAGAAATCAGGCACGATTAGCCGGCTGGCGCTGAAGAACGGCAACGGCGCCGATGTCGTCGACATCGAATCGCTGCCGACGGCAGCCTTCGCCGATCTTGGCGCCGGCTCCGTCCACCATGTCGCCTTCGCCGTCGAGAACCGCGCCAAGCAGCTCGAGGTGCGCAAGGCGCTGATCGACACCGGCTATGGCGTGACGCCGGTGATCGACCGCGACTATTTCTGGGCGATCTATTTCCGCACACCGGGCGGTGTGCTGTTCGAAGTCGCCACCAACGAACCGGGTTTCGACAGGGATGAAGATACCGCTCATCTCGGGGAGACGCTGAAGCTGCCGACGCAGCACCAGCACCTCAGACCCTATCTCGAACAGCATCTGCAGAAACTGGAAGGCTGAAGCCATGAGCAAGGACGCCTACATCCAAAAGGTGCTGCCCGGTTCGCCCGGTGGTCCGCTGCTCTTCGTCTTTCATGGCACGGGAGGCGACGAGAGCCAGCTTGTCTCACTGGGGCGCGATCTCGCGCCCCAGGCCACCATCATCTCGCCGCGTGGCGATGTGTCCGAACAAGGCGCGACGCGCTTCTTCCGCCGTACCGGAGAGGGCGTCTACGACATGGACGATTTGGCGCGGGCGACGGACAAGATGGCCGGCTTCGTCAAGGCGCATGTCGAGGCTGCGAAGCCATCGGCGGTGTTTGGCCTCGGCTATTCCAACGGCGCCAACATCCTGGCCTCGGTAATGTTTGCCGCACCAGAGCAGTTCGATGCCACCGTGCTGATGCATCCGCTGATCCCGTTCGAACCACAGGTCAACGGCAGCCTCGCCGGCCGTCACATCTTGGTGACCGCCGGCAAGCGCGATCCAATCTGCCCGCCGAACCTGACGACGCGGCTCGAAGCCTATTTGCGTGCCGATGGCGCCGATGTCACAGTGGAGTGGCACGATGGCGGGCACGAGGTGCGGCCGAACGAAATCGAGGCGGCCCGGCGGTTTTTTGCCGGCGCCGCGCAAGGAGTCTAGAGATGCCCGACCAACTGCCTGAGATCGAACTGGAGGACCGCGGCTCCAAGGGGCGCTATGTCTGCGCGGCCCCGGTGGCGCCGAGGCCGAGATGACCTTCACCAAGATCGGCGAGCACCAGATCATCATCGATCACACAGAAGTGCCGGACGTCTTTCGCGGCCAGGGTGCCGGGCTTCGGCTCGTGACCCGCGCCGTCGAGGATGCGCGTGCGGCGGGCAAGAAGATCATCCCGCTTTGTCCGTTCGCCAATGCCCAGTTCCGCCGGCATAAGGAATGGGCCGACGTGCTGAAGCAATAGGATCGGACAGGCGGGTGATCAGGTGCGCGGTGACAAAAGGTCAGCCGCCGGCACGGCTTTGTAATTTGCGCGGGTAGCACATCGTGCCTAAGTGGGTATGATAATCGCTCCCGCGCCGACAAACGAACCGAATGATCCCCAATGACCGCATCCGATCTCGTCCCCGTCTTCGACGGCCATAACGACACGCTGCTCAGGCTGTATCAGTCCAAGGACACGGACGTCGAAAAGCTGTTTATCGAGGGGAAATCGGGCGGCCACATCGATCTGCCGCGCGCCAAGGCCGGCGGCTTTGCCGGCGGCATGTTCGCCATCTTCCCGCCGCCGGTCGAGAAAGCCAGGCGCAGCGCCGTACCCTCGGCACCGAGCGACAGCGAGCCTTTGCCTCCGGAAGTCCCGCGCACCGATGCGCTCAACTCGACGATCGCGATGGCCTCGATCCTGTTTCGGCTGGAACGGGCCGGAGCGCTTGCCGTTTGCCGCAGCGCCGCCGATGTCCGCGACGCCATGGCGCGCGAGACGATCGCGGCGGTGTTCCACATCGAAGGCGTCGAGGCGATCGATCCCGAACTCACCATGCTCGACGTGCTGCATGCCGCGGGCCTGCGTTCGCTCGGTATCGTCTGGAGCCGGCCGAATGCCTTTGGCCATGGCGTACCATTCCGCTTTCCCTCTTCGCCCGATACCGGGCCCGGGCTGACCGATGCCGGCAAGGCTCTGGTCAAGGCCTGCAACGAGCTGAAGATCATGATCGACCTCTCGCATCTCAACGAGAAAGGCTTTCGCGACGTGGTTGCGCTTAGTGATGCACCGCTGGTCGCCACGCACTCCAACGTGCATGCGATCTGCGGCCATTCGCGCAACCTCACCGACTGGCAGCTCGGCGCGATCCGCGAGTCCGGTGGCATGGTCGGGCTGAACTTTGCCACCGGGTTCCTGCGCGAGGACGGCCGCATGAATGCCGACACCAGCCTCGATATCATGGTGCGCCATGTCGATTCCCTGCTGCAGGCCTTGGGCGAGGAGGGCGTCGGTCTCGGCTCGGATTTCGATGGCGCCATGATCCCGGCAGTCATCGGAGATGTGGCCGGCCTGCCGAAGCTGATCGATGCGCTGGCCGCGCGCGGCTTCGGGCGCGCGCTGATCGAGAAGATCGCTTACCGCAACTGGCTAAGCATGCTCGAAAGAACGATAGGCTGAACGACCTATTCGAAGCCGATGCGCTTCAGCCAGTCCTTGCCGATCCCGCGATCCCTGATGATCGGCAGCGGGTTTTCCGAATCGAGCCTTGCGCAGATGCGATAGACTTCGAGCGTCTCGGCGCTCATCTCGCCGCGTTTGTAGAAGTACATGGCGGCGGCATAACGCGTCCGGCCCGACCATTTCTCGCCGAGCGGCGTGTTGACCAGCTCCCACTGCTCGGCGGCTTCCGCATCTTCTTGCTCGTCTGTCTCGTCGGCCACGGTCAGAAATCCGCCGGCGGATTGGCAGTGCGGCGGCCGAGTTTTATGAAGGGCCGCGCCACCACCTTGGCCCGCTTCATCAGCTTTTGGTACTGCAGCTCGCGCATGGCGTAGATCTCGACCCACAGGTCCTCCACGACAGTATCACCGTAGGGCCGCGCCAGCGAGGCGATGGCGATGTTGCGCTTGGCCATCGGCGACCACATGGCGGCGCTGACCAGACCGACCTCCTGGCTTTTCTTGTGGTAGACGATGGCGTGTTCGGCCGGGACGTTGCCTTCGATCTCCAGCCCGACCAGCACATGGCGGAGCTTGCGTTTAGCGCGAGCCTCGAGAATGGCACGGCGGCCGTTGAAATGGCCCTTTTCCGGATCGATCATGAAGCCGAGCCCGATCTCGTCCGGCATGCGCAAGCGGTCGGCGCGAATGGCGTGCTCGGCTGTGGTGAAGTCCGCATTGGCGACGATCAGCCCGGCCTCGAGCCGCGCACGATTGAGTGCGGTGTAGCCGATGGCGCGGATGCCGCGCGGTTCGCCCGCCGCCATCAGCCGGTCCCAGAGGCTCAGCGCTCCGTCGGCCGGCACGAACAGTTCGTAGCCGAGATCGCCGGTGAAGCCGGTGCGCGAAATGCTGACGGTACCGCCGTCATGGGGAAAATCGGCGAGGTCAAACACCTTGAGTTTCTCGACGCCGACGAACCCGGCATCGCGCAGGACGGCGAAGGAGGTCGGCCCTTGCAGCGCAAGGCCGGCGACGGCCTCGGTTTCTTCCTCGACCGTAACGCTGAAGCCAATGGCGCTGTCGAGAAGCCAGGGCAGATGCCGTTCCTGCGAACAGAGCCGAAAGCGAGTCGACGAAAGCCGGAACAGCGTACCGTCATCGAGGACGAAACCCGCGTCGTCGCACCACGCCGTATAGTGGACGCGGCCGGGCTTGAGTTTCGTCACGTCGCGCAAGGTGACGCGGCTGAGGAAAGCTTCGGCGTCCGGCCCCTCGATCCGGTATTTGGTCATCGGCGAAATGTCGAACAGCGCCGCCTGGCTGCGGATGGCGAAATATTCGAGCTCCTCGTCCCACAGTGAATGCGGCGCGCGGTAGCCGGCCCAATTGTACCAGTCCTGGGTCTTGGCCAGCACATCGAGGCGCGGCTGGAACGATGTGCCGAGGCGCAGCGTGCGGAAATGCGATTGCGCGGCGATGCGATCGGCGGATGGGGTGATGGTGGGTTGATGGTTCATGATGGCGATCCTTCGCCGCAGGGCTGGACTTCCGTGAATAGAAAAATCATGCCTACCCCTTCATCGCAATGATACGCCGCGCGGCATTGAGCCCGGGTGCCCCGGAGACACCGCCGCCGGGATGCGAGCCGGCGCCGGCCAGGAACAGTCCGTCGAGCGGGGTGTCGTAGCCCGACCAGCCGGAAACGGGGCGTGAGATCAGCATCTGGTCGGCCTGCAATTCGCCGTGGTGCCAATGGCCGCCGGGCATGCGGTAACGCGCCTCGATGTCGGCCGGTGTCAGGAGCTCGGCATGGACGACGCTCTTGCCGATGCCGGGTGCGTAAGCCTCGAGTTGCATCATGACAGCCTCGAGGAAGTTCGGCCTGCCGGCAGCCCAGCCCTCCTTCAACGCGTAGGGCGCATATTGCACCACCGCCGACAGCACGCAGCCGCCATCCGGCGCGAGCGACGGATCGGCGAGGCTGGGCAGCGTGATTTCCATCACCGGCTCGGGCGAGAACGCGCCATATTTGGACGGGTTGAAGGCGCGCTCGACATGATCGGGCGAGGGTGCGATGACCAGGCGGCCCTTGTGGCCGGCGGCATCGACGCCGGTGAATTGCGGCGGCCGGTCGAGCGCCAGATTGAGCTTGGCCGCATCGCCCTTCATGCGGATGTTCTTCACCTTGCGCACGAAGCCGGTGTCGATCTGGCGCGGGCCGACAAGATCGAGGAAGGTGGTCGCCGGGTTGATGGCGGAGACGATTGTTCTGGCGCGCAGCTCCTCGCCATTGTCGAGCGCGACACCGATGGCGCGGCCGTTCTCGACAATGATTTTTGCGACCGGAACCGATGTGCGGATTGTCACGCCGGACTTCTCCGCCGAAGCGCGAATGGCGGTGACGACCGCACCCATGCCGCCCTTTGGCAGCATCTGCGCACCGGCTACCCCGCCGGTCTCGCCGGCCAGGCGATAGTAGAGGCCAAGCAGCGAAGTCGGCGAGCGTGGACCGAGATGGCTGCCGAGCGTCGCGTCGAAGGCAAGCAGGCCTTTCAGCCTAATATCGGTGAGCTGTTCGTCAAGCAGGTCGGCGACGTTCATCAACAGCACGCGCAGGAAATCGCGCATGTCTTCCTTGCCGAGCTTCTTCAGCGCCAGCGCGGCCTGGCCGAGGGCTGCGGTCTCCAGTAGCGACATGCCGGCAAGATCGGGTGCGCGGCGGGAGAGGAAAGGTTTCAATATGCTGGCATAGCGCAGCAGCTGCGCGCGCAATTCCTTCCAGGCCGATTGCTCGGAGGAACTGGCGCCGGTCAGCACCTCGCCATAGGCGCCATGCAGGACAAGTGGCGGGCCATCCCTGGACAGAGCAACCGAGGGCATGAAGTCGGCGCGCAGAATTCTTAGCCCGTGCTTCTCCAGCTCCAGCGTTGTTATCACGTCGGGATGCAGCCGGTTCAGCAGATGAGCGACTGACGAGACGCGAAAGCCGGGCGCGAATTCCTCGGTGCGCGCGGCGCCGCCGATCTCGGCTCCAGCCTCCAACACCAGCACGTTGCGGCCAGCCTTTGCCAGCGTGGCGGCGGCGACAAGGCCGTTGTGGCCGCCGCCAATGACGATTGCATCAAATGACGTCATGGGCCGGGCTCATATGCGAGGTCGATTTGGCGAGATCGCGCAGGATTTCCGCCGCCGCGTTGCGGCCGGGCGCACCCATCACGCCGCCGCCGGGATGGGTGGAGGAGCCGCACATGTAGAGGCCACCGAGCGGCGAACGGTATTGCGCGTAGCCGGGCACCGGGCGGTTGAACAGAAGCTGGTCGAAGGTCAGTTCGCCCTGGAAAATGTTGCCTTCGGTGAGGCCGACCTCGGCCTCGATCTCACGCGGCGTGCGCACCTCCATATGGACGATGCGGTCACGGAAACCCGGCGAGTACTCGGCGATCTGCGCGATCACGCTTTCGGCGAAGCCGTCGCGGTCAGCGTCGGTCCAGTCGCGGCCATTCACCTTCGGCGGCGCATACTGCACGAAACAGCTCATGAAGTGCTTGCCAGGGGGAGCCATGGTCGGGTCAAGCGTTGTCGGGATCACCATGTCGAGGAACGGATCGGCCGACCAGCGACCGGCCTTCCAGTCGTCATAGGCGCGCTCCATGCGCTCCATCGAATCGGTGAAATGCATGTCGCCGCGATAGACCGGCGAATCTTTCGGCAAGGCCGGGAATTCCGGCAGCGAATCGAGCGCGATGTTGACCTTGCCGGAGGAGCCGCGGATCTTGAAGTTCTTCACCCGGCGCAGGAAAATGTCGGGCAGCTCCTTTTCCTCGACCAGCTTGAGGAAAGTGCGCTTCACATCGGCGTTGGAGACGACGAGCTTGCCGTAAATCTCCTCGCCTCCGGCCAGTACCACGCCCTTGGCCTTGCCTCGGTTCACCAGCACGTGGTCGACCTCGGCGCCGGTGCGGATGGTGCCGCCCGAGGCCCTGAATGAAGCGGCCAGCGCCTTGGTCACTGCGCCCATGCCGCCGCGCGCATAGCCCCAGGCGCCGACCGAGCCGTCGACCTCGCCCATATAGTGGTGCAGCAGCACGTAAGCCGTACCCGGCGACATCGGCCCGAGCGCGGTGCCGATGATGCCGGACAAAGCGAAGTTCGCTTTGATGACATCGGTCTCGAAATATTCGTCGAGGAACTCCGAGATCGACATAGTCCAGAAGCGCAGCGTCAGCGCCATTTCTTCCGCCGACAGACCGGCGAATTTCTTGCCGAGATAGAGCAGCTCGCCGAGGTCGCGTGGCTTGAGGCTGGTCGGGTCGGGCGCGGTGCGCATCAACAGCGGCTGGATGAAGCGGCACTGCCGCGTCACATCGCGGGCGTAGCGGTCATAGGCCTCGGCGTCGCGTTTGGAGAAGCGGGCGAATTCGCGCCGATGGGCATCGTGGTCACGGTAATTGGCGAGGTAGTCGCCGTCGCGGGTGAACACCGCGCCGCCTTCGTAGGAGATGACCTGCAGGCCGAAGCGCGGCAGTTCAAGGTCGCGCATGATCTCGGGACGGAACAGCGAGCAGACATATGAGCAGTTGGAATAGCGGAAGCCCGGGGTCAACTCGCGGCTGGTGGCGGCGCCGCCGACCCAGTCGTTCTTCTCGACCACCAACACGTCGAGCCCGGCGCGCTGCAGATAGCAGGCGTTGACCAGCCCGTTGTGTCCGCCGCCGATGATGATCGCATCCCAAGCTTTCATTTTGGCTTAATTCTCACGTTCGACCCGCTGTTCATTTTTGCGTGATCTGTTCCCGATTGCGCGGAATTTGGCACGGCATCGGCCATTCTGTCCAGTCATACTGAATGAATGTTCAACAAATGATGTTGCGTTTTCCTTGGCATGCGCTACGCTTTGCGACGTTCGAAACGGGCATTCATCGATTGGGGATCGAATGATCGAAACGGCAGATGCCGAGCCGGAGTATGACGACACCGCCATCCGCTTCCTCGAGGCGCTGTGGGGTGATGGTTACCTGTCGCCGGGTGGACCCGAGGAGGTCGACCGGGTGATCGAAGGCCTTTCGCTTGAGGGCAGGACGATCCTCGATATCGGCTGCGGCTCGGGCGGCATCACGCTGCATCTGGTCGAGCGCCATGGCGCCGTCCATGCCACCGGTTTCGATGTCGAACAGCCGGTGATCGACGCGGCTCGACGGCGAGCCGCCGCGCGGGGGCTCACGGAGCGCGCCAGCTTCATCCAGGCGCCGCCGGGACCGCTGCCTTTCGCCGAGCGCTCCTTCGATGTCGTTTTTTCCAAGGACGCACTGCTGCATGTGGCTGACAAGGACACCTTGTTCGCCGAGATATTCCGCGTGCTGAAGCCCGGCGGTGTCTTCGCGGCCTCCAACTGGATGATTGGGCATGACGGCGAACCGTCCCCCCAGATGAAGGCGTATGTCGCCGCCGAGGGGCTGTCCTTCGCCATGGCATCGCCGGCGCGCTATGCACAGGCGATGCGCGGTGCAGGCTTTGCCGATGTCACCATCAGGGACCGCAATCCCTGGTATCGCGAAGTGGCGCGCGGCGAGCTGGAAAGGCTGAAAGGACCACTCTATGCGCCGGTCGCAGCCGCGGTCGGCGCGGCCTATGTCGACAAGAACATCACGACCTGGGAAGCCATGCAGAAGGTGCTTGACAGTGGCGAGCACCGTCCCACTCATCTGCGCGGTTGGAAGCCGGCTGGATAGCCGGCAATGCTGGAGACCGTCACACCCATGAAGACTTCCGAAGCCGGGGACATTCTCGCTGAAACGGCGCCAAAGAGCGATGCCGAAAAGCGCGGCCGCAAGGCCTCGAAAGAGGTCCGTCGGCTGCAGCTGATCGAGGCGACGATCGATTCGCTGGCCAAGCGCGGCTACGCCGAGACGACGATGGCCGATGTCGCCGATGGCGCGGGCCTCTCGCGAGGCATCGTCAACTTCCATTTCGAGAGCAAGGAAAAGCTGCTGATCGCGACGCTGCAGCATATGTATGACGAGTATTCGGTGCATTGGCGCGCCTCCCTGCAGAAGGCAGGCGACGATCCGGCGCGGCAGCTGCAGCAACTGGTGTGGGCCGACTTCGACCGCTCGATCTGCAACAAGCGCAAGCTCGCAGCCTGGCTGGCCTTCTGGGGCGAGGCCAAGTCGCGGCCGACCTATCAGGCGCTGAGCAGTTCGCGCGACGCTTATTACCAGCAGGTCTTCATCGATCTCTGCACGACGCTCAAGCAGAGCGGCTCGTATGCCTATGAGCCGCAGGTGATGGCGCTGGCGCTCAGCGCCATGCTGGAGGGGCTGTGGCTGCGACTGATGATGGGGACCGAGGACACCACCCGCGAAACCGCCCTGCTGGCGGCCAACGAATTCCTGTCGGCTGCTTTCCCGAAGCACTACCCGCTGAAGGGCGCGACCAAAGCATAAGAAAACCACAGAGGATGGAACAGCAATGAAGACATTGACGAGACGCCTGACGCTGACGCTCGCGCTGGCGGGAACGCTGGCGGCCTCGGCCGCGGCATTGGCGATCGCCGCCGACAAGGATCTGATCGTGTTCGACTGGTCTGGTTATGAAGACCCAAGCTTCCACCCGAAATATGTCGAGAAGAACGGCGACTCGCCGACCTTCGCCTTCTTCGGCGACGAGGACGAGGCCTTCGAGAAGGTGCGCTCCGGTTTCAAGGCCGACCTCGGCCACCCCTGCTCTCAGAGCGTGACGAAATGGCGTGAGGCCGGCCTGCTGCAGCCGCTCGACACGTCGAAGATCACCGGCTGGAAAGACCTCAATCCCGGCATCATGGCGATGAAGAACCTTGCCACGACCGATGACGGCAAGGCGTGGTTCATGCCCTGGGACTGGGGCAACACGCAGCTGACCTACAATTCCTCCAAGATCGACGAGAAGGACGTCCAGTCGCTGAAGGCGTTTGCCGATCCGAAGTTCAAGGGACGGGTGTCGATCGGTGACAATGTCGACGATGCCTATGCGCTGGCGAGCCTTGCCATCGGTGTCAAGGACTGGACCAAGATGACGGACGACCAGTTCAAGCAGGCGTCCGACTTCCTGCGCCAGGTGCACAAGAACGTGCGCTCCTACTGGACCGACACCACCGACGTCGTTCAACTGCTGAGCGGCGGCGAGGTCGACCTTGCCTGGGCCTGGAACGATGCGACGGTGCAGTCGGTCGCGGCCGGCGTGCCGATCAAGTCGAAGAAGGACACCAATGAGGGCATCTCGACCTGGGTCTGTGGCTATGTGCTGTTCAAGGATGCGCCCGGCAATATCGACAAGGCCTATGACTATCTGAACGCCGTCAACGATCCGGAGACCGCCAAGGTGCTGGTCAAGGACTGGGGCTACGGCCAGGCTAACGCCAAGGGGATGGCGGGCGTCGATCAGGCGATCCTGAAGGAAAAGGGCTATGACGACGTGCAGAAATTCATCGACAAGACCCTGTTCCAGTCGCCGGTTCCCTCGGATCTCAAGCTCAAGATGATCGCTGAGTTCGAGAAGATCAAAGCCGGCTACTGAGCCGGTTTCGGCTCTCCGTCCACGCGCCGGGATGGCGGGTGGACGGGCTCGCCAAGAGAGCCGAATTCTCCTAACCTCGCAGCAGCTTTTTTCGCGATGGGGGAGTTTGCCATGAAGTCAGTGCTACGCCGCCTTGCCCTTGCCACTGTCTGCATGATCGGTGCCGGTCCGCTCCATGCCTTCGCCGAGGGCGGTGGCGATCTCGTGGTGTTCGACTGGTCGGGCTATGAGGACCCGCTGCTGCACCCGGCCTACACGACCAAATATGGCGCCGAGCCGACCTTTGCCTTCTTCGGCGACGAGGACGAGGCCTTCGAGAAGATGCGGGCGGGCTTCAAGGCCGACATCGCCCATCCCTGCTCGCAAAGCGTGGTCAAGTGGCGCGAGGCCGGCATGCTGCAGCCGCTCGACACCTCCCGGATCGCGGGCTGGAAGGATCTCAATCCCGGCATCATGGCGATGAAGGACCTTGCCGTCACCGCCGATGGCAAGGCCTGGTTCATGCCCTTCGACTGGGGCAACACGTCGTTGCTCTACCGCACCGACAAGGTGACAGCCGGCGAGGCGCAGTCGCTCAGGATCTTCGCCGACCCGAAATATAGGGGGCGCGTGACCATCGGCGATAATGTCGACGATGCCTATGCGCTGGCAAGCCTGGTCATCGGGCTGAAGGACTGGACCAAGATGACCGATGCGCAGTTCCAGGAGGCGTCGGCCTTCCTGCGCGATGTGCACAAGAACATCCGTTTCTACTGGACCGACGACACCGATCTCAACCAGGCCTTCATCGGCAATGAGGTCGATCTCGTCTGGGGCTGGAACGAGACCTATGTGACGCTCAAGGGGCAGGGCCTGCCGATCGCCATGAACCGCGACAGCAAGGAAGGCATTTCGACCTGGGTGTGCGGCTATGTGATGATGAAGGATGCGCCCGGCAAGCTTGATGAGGCCTATGACTTCTTGAACGCGGTCAACGCTCCCGCTGTTTCGGACTATCTGGTCAAGACCTTCGGCTATGGCCACGGCAACGGCGCCGGCATGGCCGCGATCGACCACAAGGTGCTGACCGACCGCGGCTTCGACAATCTCGACAAGTTTCTCGACAAGACGCTGTTCCAGCAGCCGGTGGCGCCGGAACTGAAGCAACGCATGGTCGCCGAGTTCGAGAAGATCAAGGCCGGCTATTGACGAGCGAATTGGAAAGCACCGATGTCATCATCGTCGGCGCCGGTTTCACCGGCCTGTCGGCAGCGCTCGAGCTGAAGAAGGCCGGCATCGATTTCCTGCTGTTGGAAGCACGCGACCGCGTCGGCGGCAGGGTCGAAGCTGTTGGCAACGGGCTTGGCGAACGGATCGACAGTGGCGGACAGTTTTTCTGCGAAGACATGCCGGAAGTGACTGCGCTGGCCGCGGCGCGCGGCAAGGCCTTCGTCGAAACCTATGTGAATGGCGATTTCATCACCCATCCGTCGATGTCGATCGAAGAGGCCGAGCGAACCTATCATGGCGCGATGGCGATCCGCGAGCGGATGAACAGGATCGATCCCGACGATGCCTCGATTGCCGGACTGACCGTCGCCGACTGGCTTGCCCGCCAGCACGATCCGGCCGATGCCAGGGTGGCCTTCCGTTCGATGATCGAAGGCCTGTGGTGCCTGGCGCTGGACCAGGTGCCGCTCTGGCATCTGATCGACAATGACCGGCGCATCACCAACGAGGTGCCGGAGCTGCAGTATTTCCTGCGCGACACCATGCAATCGCTGGCCGACGATCTGGCGGGCGATCTGGGCGGCCAGGTGCGGCTCGGTGAACCGGTCACGCGCATTGAGCACGGCCCGCAAGGGGTTCGTATCGTCTCGGCCAGCGGCGCCATAGAGGCGCGACAAGTGCTGGTCGCGCTGCCGCCGGCGACGGCCGCAAAGCTCGATTTCGCGCCTGCCTTGCCGGCGGTCCTCAACAAGGCGCTTGGCGTGTGGGAAAGCGGCGCGGTGATCAAGATCCTGGTGCGCTATGCCAGGCCGTTCTGGCGTGATCGCGACTTGTGCGGCATGGTGATGTGGCGCGACCTGCCGGGACTGTTTGCCTGCGACGCCAGCAAGGATGTCGACCACGCCGCGCTCGTCGTGTTCATCGGCGGCCCGCTGGCGCTGCGCTGGCGTGATCTTGGCGAGCCTAGGCTGCGCGCGGAAGTCACCGCCCGCCTGGAGGCAGCCCTCGGCCCGGATGCCGGCGCCGTCATCGATTTCAGTTGGCGAGACTGGACGCATGACCGCTGGAGCGGCGGCGCCTATAGCGATCTCGTCGTCGACGTGACGGCGAGGGACGCCGAGCGAACGATCCTTGCCGGCGCGCCGCCGGTGCATTTCGCCGCGTCGGAACTGTCGCCGTCATTTCCGGGCTATGTCGAGGGCGCGATCGTGGCGGGGCGCATCGCTGCCAGGAAGATCGCGGCCGCGCTTCAGTCCGACATCGCCACCAGGGCCTCGGGGTCGTAGGCGAGGCGGATCGGGGTGCCGACCGGAATGTCGTCGGCACCGAAATCGTTGGTCTCGGTCACCGACAGCGGCTTTTCGAGGCCCGGTATCTCGACGATCAGATGGGTGATCTCGCCGAAATAGTGGCGCTCGACCACCTTGCCGGCGACCTCGAATTTCGCGGTTGCATTGTCCCACAGCACGCGCAGGCGCTCCGGCCTGATACCCAGCGTGGCGCCACCGCCATTGCGCACGAAAGCCTTCGGCTTGTCGGTCTTGACGCGGCCGAAGCCCAGCGTGTCGACGACCAGCGAGGCACCGTTCTCCTCGACGATCTCGGCCTTGACGAAGTTCATGCCGCCGAGGAAGTCGGCGACCTGGCGGTTGACCGGCCGCTGGTAGATTTCCTTCGGCGAAGCGACCTGCGCGATCCTGCCGCCGAACATCACGGCGATGCGGTCGGACATGGCGAGCGCCTCGTACTGGTCGTGGGTGACCAGCACGAAGGTGATGCCGACCGCCTGCTGCAGGCGGCGCAGTTCGACTTGCATCTGCTCGCGCAGCTTCTTGTCGAGCGCCGACAGCGGCTCGTCAAGCAAGAGCACCTTGGGCCGCATCACCAGCGCGCGGGCGAGCGCCACGCGCTGCCGCTGGCCGCCGGAGAGTTCGGTGGCAAGCCGCTTGCCGAGCCCGGTCAGCGACACCTGCGCCAGCGCTTCCTCGACGCGGCGCTTCTCCTCGCCGTGCAGCCTCAGCCGCTTCAGCCCGTAGGCGACGTTCTGCTCGACATTGAGATGCGGGAAGATCGCGTAGCTCTGGAACACCATGTTGGTCGGCCGGCGGTTGGCCGGGATGCCTTCCATCGGCTGGCCGCCGACCGCGATCGAACCGCTGGTCGGATTGTCGAAGCCGGCGATCATGCGCAGCAGCGTGGTCTTGCCGCAGCCGGACGGGCCGAGCAGCGAGAAGAACTCGCCTTCCCTGATGGTCAGCGAAGCGTCATCCAGCGCTTTGAACGCCCCGTAGCTACGGGTGACGTTGCGGATCTCGATCATGGATCGCTGCGTCCGCTCAGGCATAGAGGCCTCCCTCGTTCTGGGTGCGTCTGGCCGCGCGGCGACGCAGGATTTCGGCGATGGTCATCAGCAGGAAGGAGGCAACCAGAAGCAGCGTTCCCAGTGCCAGCACGCCCGGCAGCTTCGCCGCGAAGCGCAACTGGCCCCAGATGTAGATCGGCAGCGTCGCCTCGGTGCCGGTCAGGAAGAAGGCGATGATGAATTCGTCGAGCGAGATGGTGAAGCAGACCAGCAGGCTGGAGATGATGGCCGGCGCCACCATCGGCAGCGTCACCCGCCGGAAGGTGCCGAAGGCGCTTTCGCCGAGATCGGCGGAGGCTTCCTCCAGGCTGCGGTCGAAGCCTTCGAAGCCGGAGGTCAGCACCGTCATCGAATAGGGAATGCAGATCAACACGTGGCCGAGCACCACGGTGAACAGCGAGAGGCTCAAACCGAGTTGCAGCATCACCAGCAGCATCGAGATGGCGACGATCACTTCGGGCAGTACCAGCGGCGCCATGATCAGGCCGTTGATGGTGCGGCGGCCGGGATAGCGGTAGCGGGTGATCGAGCGGGCGGCGAGGATGCCGAGCACCGTGGCGAGAACCGAGGCGCAGACGCCGACCTTCAGGCTGTTCCAGGCGGCGTCGAGCAGGGCCGGGGTGTTGGGCAGATCCTCATACCATTTCAGCGTAAAGCCGGAGAGCGGAAACTTCGGCGTCGCTGCCGTGTTGATCGAGAAGATCGGCAGGAAGATCACGGGCAGATAGAGGAAAGCGACATAGAGGAAGGCATAGGCGGACAGCCAGCCGCTGGACAGGAAGCGCCGCACCGCCGTCATCGTGCCATCCTCTGCAGCGCGCGAATGATCAGCACCGTGACCCCGGCCATCAGCGTCACGATCACCATGGTGGTGACGGAAAGGGCGGCGCCCAGCGGCCAGTTGGAGGCCTTGCCGAACTGTGCCTGGATGGCGTTGGCGATCATGACGCCGTCCTTGCCGCCGACGAGCTTGGGCGTGACATAGTCGCCGACGGTCGGGATCATGACGATCAGGGCCGCCGAGATGACGCCCGGCGCCGACAGCGGCAAGGTCACGCGCAGGAACGAACGCAGCGGACCGTCGCCGAGGTCGGTCGCCGCCTCGACCAGCGTGCGGTCGACCTTTTCCAGCGAGACGAAGATCGGCAGGATGGCGAAGGCCGCCCAGGCATGGGTCAGGGTGATGATGACGGCGCTCGAATTGTAGAGCAGCGCGGTCGACGGCTCGTCGATGACGCCGAGGCCCATCAAGCCGGAATTCAAGACTCCGTTGTAGCCGAGAATGACCTTCCACGACATCACGCGCAGGAGATAGCTGGTCCAGAACGGGATGGTGATCAGGAACAGCCAGAGGCTCTTGTGACGGCCGCCATGGAAGGAAATGAAATAGGCGATCGGGTAGGCCAGGACGACAGTGAACAGGCTGACCGTGAGCGAGATGTAGAGCGAGCGCCACAACAGATCGCGGTAGATCGGCTCGGTCAGCGCGACGCGGTAGTTCTCCAGCGTGAAGGTGCGGTCGATGGTCAGGTAGTGCTGCGTCCAGAAGGAGTGGGCGATGACCACCAGGATCGGCAGGACCAGCAGGATGAGCGCATAGAGAAAGGTTGGGCTGATCAGCGCAAAGCCCTGTACGGGTTCGGATTGCAGAAGGGCATTTCGTCTGGCCCGCGTCATGCGCAACGGAGGCGACCCTTCCGCGGCCGCCGTCATTGCCAGATCCTAGGGGGCAGGACTCGGGGGAGCAAGACTCCGGAGGGCAGGACTCCGGGTGTGATCTCGGTTGCTGGCCTGGACTGTCCCGCCATGCGGCATCCCATTGTGCTGGCGCCGGCTGTGTTCCCATTTTGGTTTCGGAGCGCGATCGGACGCAAAACCGGTGACCACTTTTGCTGATCGCATTCCTAGCTTGCCGGCTTTCTTTCATCATGCGCGCATCCGTCGATTGAAATCAAGCGCTATTTCTGAGATATTGATTGAATGGACATTCAAAAAGCAGGTGAAGAAAGCCGCCATTTCCGGCATTTGCGCCGATTTTAAGTCCGAGAAAAGATTGACAGGCGGTATGGAGGCGAGAATGGCGGCGGTGAGAGACCTGAAGGCGACTGAAATGGCGGCGCATGGCGGCGATGATGCGATCGAGCTGGGCAAGCGACACCTCATCCAGCCTTGGCCCTATGCCGGTTCCGTCGGTGCCGAAGCGCGCGCGCTGATCGGCGAGGGCGACGGGATCTACATTACCGACAGCACCGGCAAGCGGCTGATCGATGGGCCTGCCGGCATGTGGTGCGTCAATGTCGGTCACCGCCGCGAGGAGCTGGCCCGGGTGATGTACGACCAGGCGATGGCGCTGTCCTACAACACGCCGTGGTACACGATGAACGCGCCGTCGGCGGAGCTTGCCATGCGCATCGCCGGCCATGCGCCCGGCGATCTCAGCCACGTCTTCTACACCACCGGCGGCTCTTCGGCCGTCGAGACGGCGCTGCGCTTCATGCAGTTCTACAACAATGTGCGCGGCCGGCCGGAAAAGAAGCTGATCCTGAGCCGGGGCGGCGCCTATCACGGCTCGACCTATCTGTCGGCCTCGCTCAACGGCCGCCCGCGCGACCGCGACTGGATGGACGGCGCCGACGAACTGGTGATCAAGCTGTCTTCGCCCGATCCGTTCCGCCGCCCGCACGGCATGAGCCTTGCCGCCTTCACCGATTTCCTTGTCGACCAGTTCCGCGACACCATCGCCCGCGTCGGCGCCGACAAGATCGGCGCTTTCGTCGGCGAGCCGGTGCAGGCCTCCGGCGGCGTCGTCGTGCCGCCCGACGGCTATCTCAAGCGCATCCGCCAGATCTGCCGCGACAACGACATCCTCTATGTCTCCGACGAGGTGGTGACGGGTTTCGGCCGGCTTGGCCATGTTTTTGCCTCGGGCGACGTGTTCGGCATCGATCCCGACATGATCACCTTCGCCAAGGGCGTCACCTCGGGCTATTTCCCGCTCGGCGGCGTCATCATCTCGGAACGGCTGCTGGAGGAACTGCGCCGCTCGAACCATCCCGACGCCCTGTTCGGCCATGGCCTGACCTACACCAGCCATCCCGTCGGCTGCGCCGTGGCGCTGAAAAACCTCGACCTGCTGGAACAGGGCGTGCTTGCGCACACGCAGGCGGTCGCGCCCTATTTCCAGGCGCAGTTGAAGACACTGGAAGAGCTGCCGCTGGTCGGCGAAGTTCGTGGCGTCGGGCTGATGGGCTGCGTCGAATGCGTCGCCGACCGCGAAAGCAAGGATCCGCTGCAGCTCGACAAGGATGTCGGCAAACGCATCGACGCGCATTGCCACGAGCTCGGCCTGCTGGTGCGGCCGCTGATCAACATGTGCGTGATGTCGCCGCCGCTGATCATTTCGCGAGAGCAGATCGACGACATGGTCGCCATCCTGCGCGAAGGCATTTCGCGCACCATGGACGATCTCAGGAAAGAGGGCGTGTGGCGGGGGTGAAGCTCGTCCCTTCTCCCCGTTTCACGGGGCGAGGGTGCCAGCAGGAGGATGAGAGGCGGCGCCAGCGTTGGCGATTGTTCGCATCCGCATCTCGTTGCCTACCCGATGCAATTCCGCAAGGCTGCCCTTCACCTGCCTGCCGGCATCCCCTTCCCGTAGAACGGGCGAGAGGGACGCTCGCTTCGCGGTCAGCATCTTACGAACGCGACCTGAGCGCGTCGTTCAAGTTCCACATGTCCTTCTCCTCCGGCGCTGTCTCCAGGCCCAGCACCGGCAGCATCTTGCGCAGGTGGTCGTGGTGGGTGCGCACGCCATATTCGAGGTCGGAGAGGTAAAACCCCTCGAAGGCTTCGGACAGCATGGATTCGTTCGACCACACCGAGAGCTGCACGTCTTCCGACATGGTGTCGCGGTCGATGCGGAAGGAGAGATAGCGGGCGGCGGCCTGCTCGCGGCTCTCGTCGCGGTAGCGGTAGATGGCGCCGCGCAGCAGCGTCTGCCCGGTCGACAGCGGAAACTCCTGGTAGAACTGCACCGATTCCGGCATCACCGAGATGACCGCATTGGGGAAGATGCCGTAATAGACCCAGGCCTTCTTCAGATAGTGGGGCAGATGCGTCGGCTCGGGCGCGATCTTGACGTAGTTCCGGACGCTCCAGCGGCGGCCGGCATGCGGGTTGTAGGTGGCGAAGGAGCGCGACACGCCGTTGATGAACGGCTCGTCGAAATAGGTCGCGCCATATAGATCCTGCAAAGCAGGATGGGCCATGGCGACATGATAGCCTTCATTGTCGACATCGCGCACCGACTTCCAGTTGACCGGCGTCTTCTGGGTCCAGATGCCCCAGGAGGGCACCATGTCGGCGGCCTTGTAGTGCGCGAATTCGGGCTCGATCGGCTTCATCAGTTCGGCGACCGAAGGCTGCGGCCCGCCATTGCGGAAACGGATGAAGATGAAACCCATCCAGATTTCGAGATCGAGCGGCATCAGTCCGAACTCGGTCTTGTCGAGATCGGGGAAAGAGCGCGGGCGCGCGGCGCCGCGCAGCGTGCCGTCGAGATTGTAGACCCAGCCATGGAACGGGCACACCAGCGCGTTCTTGCAATTGCCCTGGCTGTCGGCGACGACGCGGCTGCCGCGATGGCGGCACATGTTGTTGAAGCCGCGCACCACGGCATCCTTGCCGCGCACGATCAAGGCACGCTCGCCGACCACGTCCATGGTCAGATAGTCGCCGGCGTTGGGTACGTCGGAGACATGTCCGACGATCTGCCAGTGGTTGCGAAAGACATGTTCCTTCTCAAGCTCGAGAAGGGCATCGGAATGGTAACTCCAGCCCGGTAGTCCCCGCCGGTCCCAATCGTTGGGGATCGCCACGTCACGAAGGTGCGGGTTCATAAAAGTCTCTTCTTTTTATTGAATAATCATTCAATAAAAGCATATTTTGCATTAAAATGCAATGGCTTGCGAAAATCGTCCTGATTTTTCACTGAAATTCGAGCGCCGTTCCCGCTTGAATCCGATTGGGCTGTTGGCCGGGAAAATCCCTGAGAATCCGGGTGTTAGTGATGGTTTCCAGGGTGCTGTCCCGGCTCGACTCCGTATGGCGTGCCGACGGACGAACAAGGCTTGTCGCGAGGGATCAAAATGGCCTCGCCGGCTCTGCCCGCGCTGCAGCGGCGCTCTGGAACGGATCGGGCCCGAAACCGGCGGCGCGAACCTTTGTTCGACGAGCGTGTGGCCGGGTTGTGACCGTTTTTGCCCGATTTTGCCCGGAACCATGTTTCGTTTCGGTTACATTGCCAGGCTCGCGTCACCTTTGCGCCGTTACAAAGTGCGGCTAGGTTCGTTTCATCACCAAAAAGAAACTCAGCGAAGGGGAAGGCAATGTATGCGAAAGTCGAGACCATCAGCAGCGACCACCGCCTTGAGGCTCCGCAGCGCGCTGACCGCCGCCGGAAACTGGCGTTACGCCAACGCGCCAGCGACCACCCGATGGCCATGTTCATGGGGCTGGCTGCTTGCGCCTTCCTCGGCATGGCGCTTACGCCGACGGTCGGGCCGGCCTTCGCTTCGCTGAACCCGCCGGCCAACGCCATCGATGGCGCGCCGACAACCATCAAGACCGCGCGCCTGCCGATGCGCGCAATCGACTTCGCCTGCAAGGGCCAGTCCTGGGGCGCCGAGAGCGTGGATTGCCTGCGCGCCATTGCCCAGCAGTCCGGTACGCACAAGAACCGCGCCATCCGCATGATCGCCAACGCCGCACCGTTGACCGATACGCCGAACGTTTTCTGATTTCCGTCGAGGCATGATCCCGAACCGGTTCCCTCTCGGGATCGTGTCCTGACCTCCCCGAGCGCTCCTCCAGCGCTCCATTCGGCTCCCGCGGCGCAATCCGCCGGGGGCCACTTTTTTATCCTTTGACCGTCGCCTGTTCGGCAATGGCGGACAGCACGCTGCGAACATCGAGCGTGCTGAACGGCTTTTCGAGGATCTGTGGCCGCTGCTGCGCCGGCAAGGCTTCGATCTCCGCTTTCGCACCGATCAGGTCGCCGGTGACCAGCACGAAACGCCGCGCCAGATCAGGCCTTTCGGCCAGCAGTTCGCGATAGATGGCGATGCCGCTGATGCCAGGCATGCGCAGGTCCGAAAACACGATGTCCGGCGGCATGTAGCCGCTCAAGGTGGCGGCGCCCGATTCCCAGACGAGCGCGACCCGCGACTTGATGCCCATCAATTCGAGAATGTCGGACAGCGATCCTGCGACGTCAGGCTCGTCGTCGATGATCAGGGCATGGCGCAGGCCACTCGAGCGCGGTTGGTTCTCGCCGGCGGCAGCGATGCCGGCTTCAATGGCCGGAAGCTGGACGACGAAACGCGCGCCTCTCGGCAACACTTCCTCGAACCAGACATTGCCATTGTGCCGCTCGATGATCGACTTCGAGATCGACAGGCCAATACCGGTGCCGACGCCAACTGGCTTGGTGGTGAAATAAGATTCGAAGATGCGGGAGCGGATGACTTCTGGCACACCGGGCCCGTTGTCCTCGACCGAAAAGCCGGGTTTGCCCAGGTCGCCGCGGAACGTCCGTACCTTGATCAGCCGGTCGCCGGCGACACCGGCCAGCGCATGCTGGCTGTTGATGAGGAAATTCGCCGCCACCTGCGTCACGTGGTCGGCATCGGCCATGGCCAGCAGCGGGCCAGCGGCAAAATCCGTGTCGATGATGATGCCGCTCGATCGTGCGCCATAGGCGGTGACCTCGAGAGCGGCGCGGATCACCTGGTTGAGGTCGGTTTCGGCCTGTGCCGCCGGATGAAGGCGGACCATCGACAGGAAGCTCTTGACGATGCGCCCGCAGCGCTCGGCGGCGGCGCGGACTTTCTCGGCACGAACCTTGGTCTGGGGGTCGGAAGCGAATTCGTGCAGCAGCGTCGATTGCGCGACCACCACCGCCAGCGGGTTGTTGAGCTCGTGCGAGACGCCGGCCAGCAGCGAGCCCATCGCCGCCATCTTCTCGTTCTGGTGCAGCTTTTCGCGCTGCCGGTTGATTTCCTCCTCGGCGCGCAGCCTGTCGCGCAGGTCGCGGATCGAGCCGAAGATCAGGCGACGGTCGCCGACGCGCATCTCGGTCGCCGTCAGCTCGATCGGAAACACCTCGCCGGCGGCATTCTGCGTCACCGTTTCCAGCCGCTGGCCGACCATCGGCGCGCCGCGCCCCGACATGTAGTCGGCGCCCGAGGTATAGCCCTTGCGGTAGTATTCCGGCACGACGGTGTCGAGCAGATCCTTGCCGAGGATGTCGCTGCGCTGGAAGCCGAACATCTTTTCGGCGGCTGGATTGAATTCGATGATCGATCCGGCTTCGTCGATGACGATGATGGCGTCCAGCGAGGCCTGCAGCATCGTGCGGCGGATGACCTCGCTGGCATGGGCGTCGGAGAGCGAATGTTCGATGGCGTCGCCGATGGCGAGCGCGATGATATGCAGCGTCGCCTCTTCCTCGTCGGTCCACTCGCGCTCGTCGACGCAGTCATTGACCGCCAGCGTGCCCCACAGATGGCCATGCGCGAAGACGGACACGGACAGGAACGACTTGATGTTCTGCTTTTCGAAGTCGGTCCTCAGGAAACCCTCGAGATCGCGCGTGTGTCCGGCGAAGATCTTGCCCTGGCGTTCGTCCTCGGCCACCCGCTCCAGCAGCGGATCCGAATTGACGATCGACTGCATGATGACGGTCGGCGCCGCCAGCTCTCCGCCGAAGTCGGGATCGATCCAATAGGCGGCGACCGACTGGGCAAAACCCTGGCCGGGCAGTTCGCGCAAGCGGAACAGGATGCCGCGCTGGCATTCGATGGCGCGGCACAGCGTTTCCAGTATGCCGTCCATTTCGCGCTGCCAGTCGCCGGCCTCGCGCAGCCGGCGAACCACGCGCACCGCCGCCATCGCCGCGCCCTGCCTGAGCCCTTGCATATCCGTGCTTGCTGTTTCAGCGGTCATCGTCAGCCGTTATTCCCAAGTCCTGCCAATTCGCTCGGCCCAATTCGCTCGGCGAGCCACGGCTGAGAACCTGAAACTGTAGGCCTGGCTTTCAGTTGCCGTCGCCGGTCGGCAGCGAGAAGATATAGCCTTCGCCGCGCACCGTCCGCAGGAATTTCGGGTTGGCAGGGTCGGTCTCGATCTTCTTGCGCAGACGCATGATGCGAATGTCGACCGCGCGCGAAGATTCCGGATCCTCGGTGAAGCCGATCGCCTCGGAAATCGCGGCGCGGGTCAGCAGCCGGTTGGCACGCGTCAGGAAAACCTCGAGCACGTCGAATTCGCTCTTTGCCATGTCGATCACCGCGCCATTGGCGCCGGTCACCAACCTGCCGTCGAGATCGGCCTGGAAGGGGCCGAAGGCAACGGAGCGGCGATCCGTCCTGGCTTTCCTGTCCAGCAGTTCAGACGGCTGCGGAACACGGCGCAGCACGCTGCGCACCCGCGCCAGCACTTCGCGCAGCTCGTATGGCTTGACGATATAGTCGTCGGCGCCGAGCTCCAGCCCGACGATGCGGTCGAGCGCGGTGCCGGCGGCGGTCGCATAGATGATGCCTATCGGCATTCTCGAGCGCAGCCAGCGGCCGAGCGACAGTCCGTCCTCGCCCGGCATGGCGATGTCGAGGATGGCCAGATGGAAGGGCTGCGTCTCGATCAGAATGCGGGCCGCGGCGGCGGTTTCCGCGGTCGCAACGTCATAGCCGGCGGCGTCGAGATACTCGGCGACCGCGTCCCTCAGGTCGGGCTCGTCCTCGACGATGACAATTCTTGCCCGCACGATGCTCTCGCTCCCACTTTCAGTGGAAAGTAGATTGGGTATAAACATGATGTCCAGCACTCATATCGGGTTGCCAGGGAACGGTTGGAGAATATGGCCCCACGAGCCGTCATTGCGCTTGTTTCCGTCGCCGACGTGATTGCGACGGAACTTGCCGATCATCTCGAGCGGCGTGGCCATGACGTGCGTCAGGCGCGGCAGCCCTGGGAAGCCGAATCGTTGCTGTCGGGGAAGGGCGTCGATGTCGTGGTCGTCGGCGACAGCCTCAGCCAGGCGGATGGCCGGGATCTGCTGCGGCGTTACGGCGGCCAGGGGAATGGCGGCGAGGACGGACCGGATTTCATCCTGATCTGCCGGCCGGCCGACCTCGTCGACAAGGTGCTGGCGCTCGAGCTTGGCGCTGCCGATGTCGTCGAGAGCCCGCTCAATGTCAGGGAACTCGCCGCCCGTGTCGGCGGCCTGCTTTCGCGACGCGGCCGGGGCAACCAGGAACTGATCGTGCTGGAGAACGCGACCGTCGACTTGAGGTCGGCGATGGTCATGCATCGCTCCGGCACCGAAGAGCAGCTGTCGCCCGGCCAGGTGGCGCTGCTCAGGCTGTTCCTGGCAAGTCCGCGCAAGGTGCTGACGCGCGACGACATCATCGCGGCGGCGCCGGCCGAAAACGCCGACGCCTTCGACCGTTCGATCGATTCGCGCATCGTGCGGCTGCGCCGCAAGCTCGACACCGAAACCATCACCACCATCCGTGGCGCCGGCTACCGGTTCGATCCGCCGCGTCAATTCGCCGACTGACTGCTGGGCACTCTCGGTGACGGTTTGGCCGAGCATCGGATTTTCCTGTTCGCCAATGCTCCCGGAGTTCAGCGTACCACCAGCAGCGACGGACCCGATGGCATGTCTTTGCTCATGACGAGTTCGTTTGCCTGGGCGCGCTCCTTGAGGAGCACCGTGGCAAGGGCGGCAAAGCCAAGCAGGCCCTGCGCATAAAGCAGTGCGGAAAGCACCGAGGCCGCGAATTTCGTTTTCATCGTCCGACTCCCAGAATGTCAATTCTTCAAAAAATGAATGTGTCGCGGGTCGCCTCGGGAAACTCCCGAAGTGCCCGCGCCGCCCACGGAGCCCCCCGCAGCGGCGCGGGCCTTCGGTCCTCTCGGCAGCAAGTTGCCGGAGGGGCCGCGCAATGCCAGCAGCCGAAGGCCAACCCGCCAGAGGGCCTTCAATCGGGCGATGCGCACGCTGGTGGTAATCCAGACCGAGGCGGAAAACAGAGCGACGTGCAGGCTAGAGATCTCGCTCGAACTCATCGCCAGCCTTGTCACAGGGGCGCCGGCAAGAATGCCGACACTACCTATGGCCGCTGCCGTCGTGCTGATCCTGAAGAACCAGAACTGCGTGTTCGCTTTCGTTCCCGTGGCCGTTGCCGTCTGCTTTCGTTACGTCAACCTTGCCGGCCAGCTGTATCGGCTTCATGCCGCTTGAAGCCGCGCTTTGTTGCAGATTGGTTTCGGGAAATCGCCTCTATCCTTTCATTAAGGGAAGTTCGAACTTTCGTTTCGGGCTGAATACCTATGTGCTGTATTGCCCGCTCGTTCGGCGACAGCGATCGCGCCACCCGACGACTTGGGCCGTTAACCAGAGGAAACAGATTCGAAACACAAACGAGCATTTCGCGAAATCTCTCCGAAACATGCGGAGCCGATAAGCCACCATCGAATTGGAGCCGGCCAGACCGGCAGAGAGAGGGGACATCATGCACACCACCATCGCCGCGAAGCTCATCAACATCACCGCCGCCACGCTCACCGGCGCCGCGCTTCTGTTCGGCGCCAACGCCGCTCACGCCGCCAACAAGATCGTGGCGCGGGTCTCGCTTTCGCAGCAGGTCATGGAGATCTCGGTCGATGGCCGGCCGACTTTCGCCTGGAAGGTCTCCACCGGTGACAGAGCGCATGTGACTCCGACCGGCTCGTTCAAGCCGACCCGCATGCATGAGATGTGGTATTCGAAGAAATACGACAACGCGCCGATGCCGCACTCGGTCTTCTTCAGCGGCGGCTATGCGGTCCACGCCACCTATGCCATCAAGCGTCTCGGGCAGCCGGCCTCGCATGGCTGCGTGCGGCTGCACCCGGACAATGCCGCCGATTTCTACCAACTGGTCGAGACCTTCGGGGCCGCCAACACCAGCATCGTCATCGTCAAGTAGCAGGCTGAAGAAGCGGGCAGGTTTACCGCCGTGCCCGTGTTCAGGCTCTCGCCGGAAATGTCCGCGGTATCGAGCTCGCTCAAACCGGCGGTTTGAGCACAGCCAAAAAAAGAGGCCGGGGATTTTTCCGGCCTCTTTTTTGTTCTTCGGCTTTTCTATCAGTCCGGCAGGGCCGGCATCAGCTTCGGATCCGGCTTTTCCGCCAGATGTGGCAGGTCCTTGCTGGCGATGAAGGTGTAGAACATGGGCACGACGAAGAGCGTGAACATGGTGCCGACCAGGATGCCGGTGAAGATGACGAGGCCCATCGAATAGCGGGCTGCGGCACCGGCACCGCTGGAGGTGATCAGCGGCACGACGCCGAGCGCCATCGCCGCCGTCGTCATCAGGATCGGCCGCAGGCGCACCTTGGCCGAGGCGATGATGGCATCACGCCGTCGCATGCCGTGGAGTTCGCGCTGCTGATTGGCGAACTCGACCAGCAGGATGCCGTGCTTGGTGATCAGGCCGATCAGCGTGATCAGGCCGACTTGCGTGTAGATGTTGAGGGTGCCGAGGCCCAGATTGAGCGGCACGATGGCGCCGAAGATCGACAGCGGCACCGCCATCATGATGATCAACGGGTCGCGGAAGCTTTCAAACTGCGCCGCCAGCACCAGATAGATGACGATGACGGCAGCCCCGAAAGCGATCAGGATCGTGTTGCCCTGCTCCTTCTCCTGCCGCGACTGGCCGGAGTAGTCGATGAAGAAGGTGTCGGGCAGGCTCTCCCTGGCGATGTCCTCGAGCACTTTCAAACCATCGCCGGTGGTAACGCCGGGCAATGGCAGCGCGGAAATCGTCGATGAATTCAGCTGGTTGAACTGCTCGATCGCGGCCGGCGAGGCATTGTTCGAAATTTTCACGACAGCCGACAGCGGCACCATCTCGCCCGTCACGCTGCGCACGAAGTATTGGCCGAGTTTTTCAGGGTTGTCGCGGAATTCCTGCGGCACCTGCGGAATGATGTCGTAGCTGTTGGAGTCGCGGTCGAATTGCGCCACTTCGGCGCCGCCGACCAGCAGCGTCAGCGTCCGGCCGATATCGGCGATGGGCAGGTTGAGGGCCGCGGCGCGATCGCGGTCGATGGTGACTGTCACCTGCGGCGAATCATAAGACATCGAGTTCTGCACGACGATGAAGCGGCCCGAGGCCTGCGCCTTGTTCTTGATCTGCTCGGCTTGCTGGTACACTTCCGAGGAATCGCCGGTCGAGCGCACCACCATGGCGATCGGCAGGCCGCCGCCGGAGCCCGGCAGCGTCGGCGGGGCGAAGACGAAGGCCTGGACGCCCGCGACCTTGTTGATACGAGCCGTAATGTCGGCCTGCAGCTCCTTGGAATTGCGCTTGCGCTCGGCCCAATCCTTGAAGGCAAAGCCGACGAAAGCGCTGTTTGTCGTGCCACCGAAGGCCACGGCGGAGAACTGCGCCCGTGTTTCGGGAATGTCCCTCACCAGGCCGAGAATCTGGTTGACGTAGGTCTCGGTGTAATCGGACGTCGCATAGGCCGGCGCGGTCACGATCGAGAGCAGGAAGCCCTGGTCTTCTTCCGGCGCCAGTTCGCTCGAGGTCTTGGTGAACATGAAGCCGGTCACGCCGACCAGCGCCAGCACGATGAGCAGCGTCAGCGGGCGATAGTTCAGCGAACCGGTGACGGCACGCTCGTAGACATGCTCGACCCGCGAGAAAACGCCGTCGACGATGCGCTGGAAACGGCCGGCGTTGCCGGGCTTCAAGAGACGCGCCGACATCATCGGGGTGATGGTGATGGCGATGACGCCCGACAGCACCACCGAGCCGGCGAGCGTCACCGCGAATTCGCGGAACAGCGCACCGGTCAAGCCACCGGTGAAGGCCAGCGGCGCGAACACGGCGGCCAGCGTCATGGTCATGGCGACGATAGCGGAGGCGATCTCGCGCATGCCGCTGAACGCCGCTTGCATGGGCGTCATGTGGTCTTCTTCCATGTGGCGGTGGATGTTTTCCACCACCACGATGGCGTCGTCCACGACAAGGCCGATTGCCAGCACCATGGCCAGCAGCGACAGAAGATTGATCGAATAGCCGACCGCGAACAGAAGGAAACAGACGCCGACCAGCGACAGCGGGATGGTGATGATCGGCATCATCACCGAACGGAAAGAGCCAAGGAACAGAAGGATGACGACGACGACGATGGCGACCGCCTCGGCGATGGTCTTGAACACCTCGTCGATCGAGGCGCTGATCTGCCCGGTGGCGTCGTAGACGACCTCGATCGTCATGCCTTTCGGCAGCGTTTCCTGGATCTGCGGCACAAGCTTGGTGAGCGCGGCCGCTGTGGTCAGCGGGTTGGCCGCCGGGGTCGGGAAGATGGCGAGGAAGGTGCCGGGCTTGCCGTTGAAGGAGACCCTGGTGTCGGTGTTCTCGGCGCCGAGTTCGACGCGGGCCACGTCGCGCAGCCGCACCACATTGCCGTCGGTCGAGCGCAACGGCAGTTCGGCGAAGGCTTCCGGCGTCTGCAGCGTCGAACGCACCGTAATGGAGGAAACGACATATTCGTTCTGGGTGTTTCCCGGCGCAGACAGGAAGTTGGAGTTGTTGATCGCTGCGAGCACTTCCGCTGCCGTCACCCCGCGCGCGGCAAGCCGGACCGGGTCGATCCAAACGCGCATCGAATATTCCTGGGCGCCGAAGATCTGCACATCGGCGACACCTTCGACCGTCGACATGCGGGGCCTGATGACGCGCTCGATATACTCGGTCAGCTGCTCCTTCGTCATGTTCGGATTCTGCATCGAGATGTACATCATCGCGAACTGCTGGCCGGTGCCCTTGACGATGACCGGGTCCTTGGACGCGTCCGGCAAGGTGCCACGCACGCCCTGGACCTTGGACAGCACTTCGGTCAGCGCCACGTCGGGGTTGGAACCGAGCTTCATCTGCACCGTCACGGTGCTGGACGACGGACGGCTGGACGAGGTGACGTAGTCGATGTTTTCGGTCGAGGCGACGGCGCGTGCGATCGGGGCGGAAATGAAGCCCTGGATCAGGTCGGCGCTGGCACCCGGATAGGCGGTCGTGATGGTGATCGCCGTTTCGTCAACCTTCGGATACTGCCGGATCGACAGGTTGAAGATGCCCTGGAACCCGAGCAGCAGGATCATGCAGGCAAGGACCGTCGAAAGGACGGGCCGGCGAATAAAGAGATCGGAAAAGCTCATTGCTGGTCGGCCTGCTTGTTCGCCGATTTGGTCGGGTCGATGGTGTTGTCGACGTTGACGGACATGCCGTTGAAGAGGCGGTTCTGGCCCGCGGTGACGATCTCGTCGCCTGCCTTCAGCCCTTCGACGATCTCGACCATGCCCTGGTTGCGGCGACCGGGCTTGACGAAGACCTGCGACAACACCAGCGCTGGCTTGTCGCCTTCCGCCGCCGGCTTGGCCGCATCGGTAGCGGGCTGGTCGGCAGGTTTAGCCGCATCGGCCGCGGGCTTGGCCGCTTCAGCGGCCGGCTTCATGGCATCAGTTGCCGGCTTCATCGCGTCCGCCGGCTTGGCATCCGCTGGCTTGGCATCCGCCGCCTTGTCGGTAGCCGCAGCGGGTTTTTCTTCCGGCTTGGCCGGCGCCGCCGCAGCCGGTTTGGCCGGTTGCACGACGAAGACGTAGTCGCCGTAGAGGCTGGTGGTCAGCGCCGTCTGTGGCAGTATCAGCACGTTCTGCTCCTCGGGCAGTTCGACACGCACCTGCACGAACTGGCCGGGGGTCAGCTTGCCGTCGGGGTTGGCGACCTCCGCCCGGATGTTCACCAGCCGGCTGGACGGGTCGATCTTGGGGTCGATGCCGCGAATGGCGCCGGCAAACGGCTTGTCGTCGCCACCAAGTCCCAAGCGAACCGTCTGGCCGATCTTGAGCAGCGGGAGCTCCTGTTCGGGAACCGTGAAGTCGGCCCGCATCGTGTCGAGATCCTGCAGTGTCACAACGGAAGTGCCGGGCGACAGATACTGGCCGAGGTCGATCTTCGGGATGCCGACCGTACCGGCGAAGGGAGCCGTCAGCTGCTTCTGCTCGAGCACGGCCTGGAGCCTGGTGACCTGGGACGCCGAAGCGGACGCCGCCGCCCGCGCGCTGTCCAGTGTCGAGTCGGAGCCGACGCCGCGTTTTGTCAGTTCGAGGGCGCGGTTCAGCGACACCTGATCGAGCGCGGCCTGCGCTTTCTGCGCGTCGAGATCGGCGCGCTCGACGGCGTCGTCGAGCTGCAGCAGCACCGCGTTGGCCGCGACTTTCTCGTTGGCATGGAAGGGGATTTCCTTGACGATGCCGGCAGTCTCGACCGTCAGGTCGACACCACGCACCGCCCGCACGGTGCCGATCGCCTCGACGCCGGGCGTCCAGCTCGATGGCTTGACGATTGTCGTCGACACGGTCGCCGCGGGCGGCTTCATGGTGGCGAAATACTGCTTGATGCCGTTGTCGCGCAGGAAGTTGAAGCCGACGATGCCGCCGACCACGATGACGAGCACGGCCAGGACCGCAATGATGATAATGATACGGAGTATGCGCTTGAACAAGGAAGTCCCCTCAGTCGAAATCCGGCGCAAAGCGCGGACATCGGGACACATATCGACTGCAGGCCCCGATTTCAAACAGCGGCGGTCTTACTGTACCGTCTGGACGGTCTTGTCAATTGGGCCTAAGCTTGCCAAGGGAGGCGCCATGAGAGCCCAACGACCGAATTCGCGCGAGAAGATTCTCGCCGCGGCGGCAGATGTTGCCCGGGAAACCGGGCCCGGCAGCCTCTCGCTGGAGGCCGTCGCCAGCCGCGCCGGCGTGTCGAAAGGCGGGCTGCTCTACAATTTTCCGACCAAGGCCAAATTGATGCAGGGGCTGGTCGAGGACTATCTGCGCGAATTCGAGCGGGCGTTGGAAGTCGCCAATCGCAATGGCGAGGGTAAAAACCCGCTCGCCGTCTACATCAGGCTGTCGGCCAATGACTGCGAGGAAAAGCAGCCCTCGGCCTCCTGGATCTTTTCGGCGATCGCCGAGGATCCCGATTTCATGACGCCGATCAAGACGTTCAAGCGCCAGCTTTTCGAACGGCTGAAGGGCGAAACATCAGACCTCAAATCGCTGCTGGTCTGCTATCTCGCAATCGAGGGGCTGCGCAGCATGAACCTCTTCGATTCCGATGTGCTGTCGAAAGACGAGCGGGAGCTGCTGGTCTCCTCCCTGCTTGAGATCGCCAAATAGTCGGGGCGGTGCGAGCCGACAGCGCTGCCCCTTGCGGCTTGTCTCAGGCCGTTGTCAGGGCCTTGCCTGTCGAAGGGTCGAAAAGGCGAAGCGCTGCTTCATCGAAGGTGAGGCTGTGTTTTTCGCCCTTGGCGACCCGGGCTCGCGGCGGCAGGCAAGCGGTCAGCCTTTGCGTGCCGATCCGTGCCGTCGTGACCAGTTCGGGGCCAGTCAATTCGACAACCTCGATCTCCACGGGCAACGACAGTTCCGTCGCGGTGTCGCTCGCCACGCGAAGCGCTTCGGGTCTGATACCGACGATCACCGGAGCGCCTTCGCGAGCCGCGTTCGCATAGCGCGCGGGCAGAGGCATCCGCACATCGGACTCGGCAACGGCCAGCTTGCCGCCGGTGACGATGGCCTGAAGCATGTTCATCGACGGTGCGCCGACAAAGCCCGCGACATAGAGCGTTGCCGGCTCGTTGTAGATCTCTTCCGGCGTACCGAGCTGCTCGATCCTGCCGTCGCGCATGACCGCGATGCGCGTCGCCAGCGTCATCGCCTCGATCTGGTCATGGGTGACGTAGACGACGGTGGTCTGCAGCATCTGGTGCAACCGCTTCAGCTCGGTGCGCATTTCCAGGCGCAGCTTGGCGTCGAGGTTGGACAGCGGCTCGTCGAACAGGAAGACCTGCGGCTTGCGCACCAGCGCCCTGCCGATGGCGACGCGCTGGCGCTGGCCGCCGGAAAGCTGGCTCGGCTTGCGGTCGAGCAAGGTCTCGATCTGCAGGAGTTTCGCCGCCTCGTTCACGGCCGTCTCGCGCTCATCGGCCGCAACCCCGCGCATCTCGAGCCCGAAGCCGATGTTGCGGCGCACGGTCAGGTTCGGATAGAGCGCATAGGACTGGAAGACCATCGCGATGTCGCGGTTCTTGGGGTGAACGCCGAGGATCGAGCGGCCGCCGATCAGCACATCGCCGCTGGTCGCTTCGGCGAGCCCGGCGATGATGTTGAGCAGCGTCGACTTTCCGCAGCCGGACGAGCCGAGCAGCACCAGAAATTCGCCGCTCTGCAGCGCGATGTCGATGCCCTTCAACGTCTCGACGCTGCCATAGCTCTTGCGGATGCCGCGGATTTCAAGCGCGCTCATGCATGGGCTCCTCGAGATGCATCGGCCCGCCATAGTTGCGGGGCAGAGTGGAAATGGCGCGCGAAGCGACATGCGTCGCGGCGCGAAGGCAGGCGGACAGCGGCCGTTCCTGGGCGAGGGCCGCCAGGAAGGCGGCGTTGAAGACGTCGCCGGCGCCAATCGTGTCGACAACGCGGACATCGGGTGCCGTGGCTTCGACGAGGTTCCCGTCCGGACCGATGGCGATGGCGCCTTGCGGCCCGCGCTTGACGACGAAGGTCGCACCCTGCCGCATGCTGGAGCGGATTTCGCGCGCGGCTTCCACCGGGCTTGGGGTTGCCGCCAGCGTCACCGTCTCGACCTCGTTGAAAAGGGCGAGGTGGCAGCGCGAGAGCCATGCTCTTGTCGTGGCGCAGTTGGCCTCGGTCCAGCCGTCGATCGGCCAACCGGTGTCAAGCGCGACGGCAATGCCGTGGCCGTCCGCCCAGTCGAAAAACGCCTCGTAGTCACGCGTCAGGTCTTCGGTCAGAAAGGAGCCGCACAACAGCGCGTAGCCGCCGGAAAGCGCGTTGCCATCCAAAACGGACAGCACGTCGGCAAGGCTGAAGCGCGGCAGGTGGCCCCGGGTGGTGAAGAAGGTCCGTTCGCCGTCTGGATGGGTCATGCCGACCGACAGCGTCGTGCCTTCGGGACGCACCGGCCATTTTTCGGCGCGGCTTGCGAAAGCCTCGCGAAGCCAGCGGCCGAACTGGTCGTCGCCGACATTGGCGGCAATGGCGAAGTCGACGCCCAGCGCCTGCCAGGCCAGTCCGCTGTTGCCGGCCTGGCCGCCGACGCGCAATTCGTCATGGTCGACCACGGTCTCGGTTCCCGCCTTCGGCCACGGCGCGACCGGGCCGACGATCAGGTCGACATTGACGTTGCCGATCACCGCGAGTGGACGCATCACTCGCTCCTGGTGATCTTGGTGGTGCGGACAGGCGTGCCGGCATTGTCGACACGGCTGTCGGCGAAAGCGATCATGAGGCGCTGGGCGACCGGCAGCATGGCAAAGATGGCGGCCATGCCGGAGGCCGGCTTGAACGGAAGCGTGACGGCACCCGCCACGGGTGGTTGCCCCGACGCGTCGAAGATGACGAGTGGCGCGCCAGCCTCGACCACGGAGGTGGCCATGGCGGTCACCAGTTCCGCCGTCGGGTCGTTGCCGCGGAACAGGATGACGCCGATCCGCGGGCCGAGCATCTCCATCGGCCCATGCCGCAACTGGCCGCCTTCGAGTGAAAAGCACGGCAACCGCGACAGTTCGGTGAGGCCGAGCGCCAAGGCCTCGGCAACGCCCTGCAGACGGCGACCGGAGGTGACGATGGTCGTCACCTTCTCCAGTGCCGCGAGCGCCTGCTTGATGTCCGTGTCATGCGGCTGGTCCAGCGCGCCGAGCGCGGCATTCGGGTCGTCGCCGAGGGCTGCAAGGATGGCCAGGTGCAAGGCGAAGCTCACGGTCAGGCTGCGGGTCGCGGCAAAGGCCAGTTCGGTGCCGCCGGCGCCGACCAGGCAAGGCACGGTGCGCGCCAGGAAGGAGGTGCTTTCCAGAGTCAGGCCGAAAACATCGACGGTACCGCCGGCCTCCGCAAACCACCTGACGACCTCGGCGCTCTCGCCGGATTGCGAGGTGACAAGCACCATCCGTCCCGCCAGCGGCAGGGGCTGGCCGAGCTGTTCGGAAAGCGGCAGCGCCAGGGCATCGATGCCGAGCGCGCGATAGAGCGGCTCGACGGCGCGCCCAACCGCATGCGAACCACCCATGCCGAGCAGAAGCAGGCGTCCGGTCTTCCCGATCGCGGCGGCGACCTGTTGCGCCACGGCGGCGTTCTGTTCGAACGAAGTGCGCGCGTCGGCATGCTGTCGCGCCATTTCGCGGTCGATCGCGGCCAGTCCGGCCGGCCGGGTTTTTGTCGCAGTCATCATCATCCTTTCACACCGCCGCTGGTCAGGCCCGAAATCAGCGCCCGCTGCATGACCAGGCCGATCAGCACCGGCGGCAGAGCGGCGAGTACGCCGGCGGTGGCGATCAGCCCATAATCGGAAACACGGCCGCCGGCCAAATCGGCGATGGCGACGGTCAGGGTCTTGGCGCGCTGGTCGGAGGTGAACAGCAGCGCATAGAAGAATTCATCCCAGGCGAGCAGCACGGCAAACAGCGCCGAGGTCGCCATCACCGGTGCGGCGAGCGGCAGCGTGATGATGCGCAGGGTCTGGAACAGGCCGGCGCCGTCGATCATCGCCGCCGCCTCGATTTCACGCGGGATGGAATCGAAGCCCGATTTCATCAGCCAGGTGGTGAAGGGCGCCAGTATGGTCAGGTAAACCAACGCCAGGCCGAAGACATTATTGAGCAGGCCGAGATGCGACAGGCCCATATAGAGCGGCACGGCCAACGCCACCGGCGGCAGCATGTAGGTGGCGATGACCATCGACAGCGACCAGCCGATCGTGGGCGTGCGCGAGACCGCCCAGCCGGCGGGGATGGCGAGGGCCAATGCCGCCAGCGTCGCCATGCCGGCGATCTCCAGGCTGTTGCGCAGCGACGAGGTGAAGGCGGCGCCGGCGCTGTTTTCAGCGGTCGACAGCAATTGCCGGTAGCGCGAGAAGTCGGCGGCCTGCGGCCACCAGCGCAGCGGCTTGGCGGCAAGGTCGACGGCCGGCGATATGCTCATGATGAACAGCCAGGCGATGGGCGCCAGGATGATTGCGGCGAGCAGCAATGCGCAGGCGTGGATGAAGATGGTGAAGCCGAGGCTCTTGCGTTCCATCAGGCGGCACTCCCAGCGGTCTTTCGCACCAGCGTCGCATAGGCGACGGCGAGCACCGTCACGAGCAGCGTGACGATCAGCGCCAGCGACGCGCCGGAGCCGGCGCGCTGGAAGGAGAAGGCCTCCTGGTAGACGAGGATCAACAGCGTGCGCGTGCTGTTGGCCGGGCCACCGCGGGTCATCACCCAGATAATGTCGAAGACCTTGAACGCCTCGATGGTGCGCAGCACCAGCGCCACCATCAGCGGGCCGGCAAGATAGGGCAGGATGACGAAGCGGAAGCGGTTGAAGGGTCCGGCGCCGTCGACCAGCGAGGCTGCGGTGATGTCGCGCGGCACCGCCTGCAGGGCGGCCAGCGCAATCAGCGCCACCAGCGGAAAATTCTTCCAGCAGTCGGCGACGATCAGGGCCGCCAGCGCCGTGCCGGGTTCACCGAGCCAGGAGCGATAGGCGTCGATTAGATGGAGTTGCGTGAGAGCCGCGTTCAGCGCGCCATATTCAGGATTGTAGATCAGCCGCCACAGGGTGGCGTTGACCACCGTCGGCAGCGCCCAGGGCAGGATCATCAGGGCACGCAGGACGGCGCGGCCGTGGAACTCCTGATTAAGCAAAAGGGCCGCGAGAACGCCGATCACCATCTCGGCGGCAACCGAAATGACCGCGAACAGCGCCGTGGTGACCAGCGTGCGCGAGAAATTCGTGCTCGACAGCATCTTCGTGTAATTGTCGAAGCCGACGAAATCGCCACCCGTGCCGACCAGCTTGGCATCGGTGAAGGAAAGGCTGACCGTATCGACCAGCGGCCAGCCGATAACGGCGATCATGACCACGAGCAGCGGCAGCATCAGCAACCACGCACGGGTGGTCATCCAGGTGCCCGACATCAGAGCAGCCTCTCTTCATTCATCGTGATTTCAGACATAGCACGGGCGGCACTAGGCCGCCCGCAACTGGAGAAAGGTGCTCAGAGACCGCTGTTCTGCGCGGCGGTCTTCAGGGCGTCTTCCGGCGAGGACTGGCCGAGCAGCGATTCCTGGATTGCTTGCTGCAGCGCGGTCGACAGCTCCTGGTATTTCGGCGTGGTCGGACGCGGATACATGGCGGCCAGGCCGAGCTTGGCGGCGGCGATCAGCTCTTCCTGGCCCTTGGTGACGGCCGGGTCGTCATAGGATGAGGCCCAGATCGGCAGCGAGAGCTTGGCATACTGGTTCTGCGTCGCCTGCGAAGTCATGAACTCGATGTATTTCCAGGCCTCGTCCGGATGCGTCGAGACAGCCGTGACGCCAAGGCCCATCGAGCCATTGACGGCCGAAACCTCGCTGGTGCCGGCAACGCCAGGCGCCGGCACAACGCCGACCTTGCCGACGACCTTCGAGTCCTTCGGATCGTTGGCCATGTTGTACATGTAGGTCCAGTTCAAGGCGAAAGCGGCATCGCCGTTTTCGAAAACCTTGCGCACGTCCTCCTCCAGGAACTCCTTGGAGTTCGGGTTGGTGAGGCCGGACTTGTAGCTGTCGACCATGTATCTCAGCGCCTCGAGGCCGCCGCCGTTCTGGAAGTCCGGCTTGCCTTCCTTGAGGAAGTCGCCGCCATAGGCGCTGACCAGCGTGGTGTAGTCGCAGATCGCGGCTTCGGCTTGCGACCAGCTCCAGGCGATCGGCGTCTTCAGCAGGCCTTTGTCCTTGATGATCTTTGCCTGTTCGCCAAGCTCTTCCCAGGTCTTCGGCGGCGTCTTGATGCCGGCTTTTTCCAGGATTTCCTTGTTGTAGAACAGGTATTTGGTGTCGAGGATCCAGGGCATGCCATAATATTTGCCGTCGTAGCGGACGGTGGTCCAGGCGCCGGGCAGCACGCCTTTCTTCATGTCGTCGGTGATTTTGGACGATACATCGACCAGTACCTTGTTGGTGGCGTATTCGGCTGGCCAGATGACGTCGAACAGCACGACGTCGTAGCCGCCGCCCGAGCCTTGGGCGAGCACGGTCTTGTCGTGCAGGCCTTCATAGGGGACGAATTCGAGATTGACCTTGAGGTCCGGATTGGCCTTGGTGAAGGCATCCGTCATGGCGCGCACATCGGCCTCGCTGTAGGCGGCCTGCGCCATGAAAAGCGCGTTGAGCGTGGTTTCGGCGAAAGCGTGCGGAACGAACAGTCCGCCAGCGAAGACCGCGCCGACCAGTGTTTTGGTGATTGTCTTAAGCATCTTCTTCTCCCATTTCCGGCGTTGACGGGCCGGCGGTGCGGATGTTCGCATCGTCTTCCCGGATCCATGTCGCGTGACCTGGTGATCACCCGGCTGCCCAGTGGCGTTGGGCCGAGGCCCTGGCCATCTTGTTTTCCGGCATTCGGTTCGCATTAAGTCAACTCGCTTGACTTAATTAGTCGATCAATATTCTAATCGAGTCAAGAGGGGAAACGCCGGTGGATGACATCAGCCCGATCCGCGCCAAAAGCGGCACCAATCAGGAAGGCACCAGCGCGCACAACCGCCGTGTGATGATCGAGGCGTTGCGCCTCAATGGCGCCCTGTCGCGCGCCGACCTCGCGCGGGCGACGCAGCTCACCAAGCAGGCGGTTTCCAACATCATCGAGGATCTCGAAAGCGACGGCCTTGTCGTGCCGCTCGATGCGGTGCGCAAGGGCAGGGGACAGCCCTCGACACCCTACAGGCTGGTTCCCGAAGGCGCCTTCGCCATCGGCTTGCAGATCGACCGCTACCTGACGCGGGCGGTCGCGGTCGATCTGATGGGCAGTGTGCTGGCGCGCGCCGATGCGAACCTGCCGTTCGATGAGCCGTCGAAGGGCGTCGAGGTGATCCTCGGCCTGATCAACGGCGTCCGGCGCGACCTGGCCGGGATTTCCTCGCAGTCGGAGAAACGGCTGGTCGGTCTCGGCGTGGCCATGCCCGGCCCTTTCGGACTGAAGGATTCGGACGACAAATGGATGATGCCGGCCTGGCAGAAGTTTCCGCTGCTGGAGACGCTGGCCAAAGGCACGGGGCTGAATGTAGGCTTGCAGAACGACGCCGCCGCTTGTGCCACGGCGGAGCGCATCGTCGGGGCGGCGCATGGCGTCGATCACGCGGTCTGCCTCTATGTCGGCTACGGCATCGGCACCGGACTGATCCTCAATGGCGAACTCTACAGCGGCGGCCACGGCAATGCCGGCGAAATCGGCATGGCCTTGCTGTCGCCGGCCGGCCCCGGCTCGACGCCGCTCGAACATCGCGCATCGCTGGCCTCGCTCTACCAGCATCTCGGCCTCAACCCGGCGGACAGCGATATCTACGAGCAGATGAACGCCCTGGTCCTGGCCGGGAATCCCGGGATGATGGCCTGGATCGATGGCGCGGCGCATGATCTGCGCTGGAGTGTGCATCTGATCGAGACGATCTTCGATCCGCAGACCGTCATCCTGACCAGCGGCGCGCCGGAAGCACTGGCCCGCCGGCTGGTCGAGGCGATGCATCCGCTGCTGCCGTCGATCGCCGACCGGCCGGGCCGGACCTTGCCGCGCCTGCAGCTTGGCACCACCGACCCTTGGTCGATCGCGCTCGGCGCCGCGGCGGCGCCGATCAGCCGCGCCTTCGACCCGCTGTTTTCGGCAATCCTGAAAACAAGCTCCGGCCCGGCCTAGGAGCTTCAGGGGTCCACCCCGGCGTCACACAGGGTTCATCGTCCGGACATAGCGTCTTTCCCAGTTCTTTGCTGCAATGCAATAGGAGTGGGACATGGTGGACATAGTTTCTAGCGAGGCGGGCATTCCGAGACCGGAGCATCCGCTGGATCATTCAGGTGGCGCGAAGTGGTTCCTGCCGGCCTTCGGTGTGCTGGTGCTGGTCGGCATCGTCTATGTCGGATACGCGCTCAGCCAGGACCTGGCGGTGGCCAAGACCGTGCCGTGGATCCTGCTCGGCATTGCCTTGCTGATCGCGCTCGGCTTCGAATTCGTCAACGGCTTCCACGACACCGCCAATGCGGTGGCGACCGTCATCTACACGCGCTCCCTGCCGGCCGAATTCGCCGTCATGTGGTCGGGCGTCTTCAATTTCCTCGGGGTCCTCACCTCCAGTGGCGCGGTCGCCTTCGGCATCCTGTCGCTGCTGCCGGTCGAGCTGATCCTGCAGGTCGGCTCCTCCTCGGGCTTTGCCATGGTGTTCGCGCTGCTGGTTGCCGCCATCCTGTGGAATCTCGGCACCTGGTTCCTTGGCCTGCCGGCCTCGAGTTCGCACACTATGGTCGGTTCGATCATCGGCGTCGGCCTCGCCAACCAGTTCATGGCACCGGCCGGCAGCGCTACCAGCGGCGTCGACTGGTCGCAGGCGACCAATGTCGGCACCACCTTGCTGGTATCGCCGATCGTCGGCTTCTTCGCCGCCGCCATCCTGCTCTATGTGATGAAGCTTCTGGTGCGCAATCCGGCGCTCTACGAGGCGCCGAAGGGCAATGCCCCGCCGCCCTGGTGGATCCGTGCCCTGCTGATCTTCACCTGCACCGGCGTCAGCTTCGCGCACGGCTCCAATGACGGCCAGAAGGGCATGGGCCTGATCATGCTGATCCTGATCGGCGTGGTGCCGACGGCCTATGCGCTGAACAGGACGCCCGACATCAACTACCTCGAAGCCTACAAGTCGGCCTCCGTCAATGTCGAGACGGCGCTCGGCAAATATGCAAAGCCCGGCATCACCGTCGCTGATGCCAAGGCCGCTGTCCAGGATGCCGTGCGCACCCGGACCTGGAGCGACCAGACCACCGTGGCGCTGCAGACCTATATCCACAACACGACCGCCGGGCTGCAGCCCTATGCCTCGGTCGACAACGTGCCGACCAATCTGGTCAGCAACGCCCGCAACGACATCTATCTGATCGGCGAGGCGCTCAAGCTGATCGACAAGAAGAAGCTGCTGCCAATGGAAGCGGCCGACCTCAAGGCGGTCACCGACTACCACAAGGCGGTCGACAACGCGACGAAGTTCATCCCGTTGTGGGTGAAGATCGCCGTCGCCCTGGCGCTTGGCCTTGGCACGATGGTTGGCTGGAAGCGCATCGTGGTCACCGTCGGCGAGAAGATCGGCAAGAGCCACCTGACCTACGGCCAGGGTGCGGCCGCCGAACTGGTGGCGATGGTGACCATCGGCATGGCCGACAGGCTCGGCCTGCCGGTGTCGACAACCCATGTGCTGTCGTCGGGCGTCGCCGGAACGATGGCCGCCAACGGTTCGGGCCTGCAGTGGTCGACGGTGCGCAACCTGCTGCTGGCCTGGGTGCTGACCCTGCCGTGCTCGATCGCGCTCGCCTTCGTGCTGTTCATCATCTTCCGCCAGGTGTTCTGAAGAGGCGTATAAGCTTCCAAGCAAAGGCAGCGCCGGTCGCCGGCGCTGCCTTTTTCATTCCGATGTGTCGGCGGGACAGCACCCCCCTCTGGCCTGCCGGCCATCTCCCCCGCAAGGAGGGAGATTAGCAGTTCATACGCCCCGCCAGTTTTGAGAGCTATTGGAGATTGGCGAAGGCGCAGCCCTCATCGACCTCCCCCCATGCGGGATTGTTGCAAAATTGGGTGGATGTGATTCCCTGTTTTTGAACAGGGGATCGTGCAATGACGACGAAGCCGAGCG
>NZ_JAIUIQ010000010.1:0-188369 GCF_020165735.1 Mesorhizobium sp. B283B1A | reverse complement strand
GTCCCCAACGACCGGGTCATAGGAGCCGGCCCCGTCCCCGGGCCGGCTCCGCCATTTCTGGCGGTCGCTTGAGCAACCTATCACCTTGGCGGCCCTGAAGATCGACCGAGCCAATGGTGTCATCCCGCCCCACCTTTCCACGAGCAGCAGGTCGAGGCACTATACGCCGTTGACTTCGCCTTCTGGATCACGGTGATGTTGGAAGTCCCGGAAGATCGATGCGAGCGCCATCGTCTGTTCAAGGCGATCGACGACGCGTTCAAGGCCGGTGACTTCGATGGCCTTGGCAAAGCCCTGGGCGGCTCACCACGCTGGTTCGACGAGCGCATGCCGTTCGAGCTTGGGCTCGGGCACCCGCTGGAATATGCGATCTATTGGAGCCCGGTCGGCTTCATCTCGACGTTGCTGGATGCGGGCTCCGATCCGAATTATCAGGATCACGGTGGCTTTCCGGCAATCATTGCAGCGCTGACCACCGAACGCACCGACCGTCTGGAAATCGTCAGACTGCTGATCGACAGTGGCGCCGATCCCAACATGCGGGGCGTGAACGACTGGACGCCGCTTCACTATTCAGTGGTCATTCGCAGCGCCGAAGCAATCCGCCTGCTTTTGGCGGCGGGCGCCGACCCGATGCTCGAAACCCGCATCGACAACTATACGACAGCCGTCGAGGAGGCCGACAATGCAGGCTTCGAAGCCGGTGCTTCATTGTTGCGTGATGCGATGGCCGGGCGCGGCTCTAGCGGACGGTGAATTGGGCTGCGATCGTCGGCAACACGGACAGGTAGGAATGCCCTCAAACCTTCTTCAGCCCCGCCTTGAAGCGTTTGCCGTTGGCGACGTAATGCGCAGCCGAGCCGCGCAGCCTGGCGACCGCCGCGTCGTCAAGCACCCTGATCGCCTTGGCCGGTGAGCCGACGATCAGCGAATTGTCCGGGAATTCCTTGCCTTCGGTGACCAGCGCGCCGGCGCCGACCAGGCAATTCCTGCCGATCTTCGCTCCGTTCAGCACGATGGCGCCCATGCCGATCAGGCTGTTGTCGCCGATCGTGCAGCCATGCAGCATCGCCCGGTGGCCGATCGTGCAGCCTTCGCCGATGGTCAGCGGAAAGCCGGGATCGGTGTGCATGACCGTATGTTCCTGCACATTGGTGTCGGCGCCGATGACAACAGGTTCATTGTCGCCGCGGATGACGACGCCGAACCAGAACCCGGCGTTGCGGCCGACGCTGATATTACCGATCAGCGTCGCATCGGGTGCGATCCAGTTCGAGCCGGCGTCCACGAAACTGGGCTCGGTTCCATCAATCGCATATAGCGGCATTTTCGGCCTCCGAATCGCATTCAGGCTGGAATGCCGGACCCTAGGAGACGGATCGTCCCTGAGGCAATGGCAAGCACGACGATGCCCAGCGCCAGGGACCAGGCAATCGCGGTGCAGCCGCACGACAAGAGCGCCATTGTCGAAATGCGGTTCTGGCGCCGGGCATCCAGGGCATCGTTGATCAGCATGAAGGGCCCGGCGCCGGCGGTCGCCGCCAGCGAGCGCAGCACATGCGAGGGCGATACATAGGGTTCCGCGAAGGCGACCTTGCGGCCTGACACCAGCTCCATCGTCGAGCCGATCAGTCCGCAGACCGTCAGTCCGACGACAAAAGCGAACAGGAAGGTTTCCATATCAGTCATCTTAACCTTCCATTTACCATGAAATCGCACAGTCGTTTCAGCAAGGCTGCAAGAGCCGTGCCGAGCGATGTGTGCCGCCGAGGGACACCCAAGGCGCATGGCAAGCTGGATCCGAGGACCGAGATGAAGCAGGCAACGATCGCCGACGGCCCCGAACTCACCGTGGTCGATTCCGTGCTGATGAAGCGGGTGTTCTACGCCTTCGCGGCGCTGGCCTTGCTGTCGATTGCCATCAGCCTTGGCGGCAAATGGTTCGGGCACTCCATCGCCATGGCCGGCTATACGGACGATCCGACCATCCATCAGGTGGTGATCGGCAACAATGTCATTGCCGTTCCGGCCAACACCATCCGGTTCGCCCAGGCCCGGCGCGACGGCATCGCCTCGCGTCTCGACCTTTATCTTCGCTATCCGCAGATGGACGGCTTCAGTGCGGCGGCGAGCGACGACTTCAATCACACCGGAACAGCCAAGAACATCATTTTCCTGTCCTTCGAACAGCAGATGATGTCGCGCGACATGAGCGGCCGGTTCGCGCCGATCTACAGTGCGCTGATCGTCCAGCCCGGCATTCCCGGGCCAGGCGGCACGACGGTCTATGGCTTCAACGAGAAGTCAGGCTATCTGAACGAGGTGCTGGTCGTCGGCAAGCGGGAGGGCAAGGACCCCTTCGTGGCGCGATGCCTGAGCGGGCCGAGCGCCGGCGAATCGCTGGCGCCCTGCGAGCGGGACATCCATGTCGGCGAGGATCTCAGCCTCACCTATCGTTTTCCGAAAGAGTTTCTCGATGATTGGCAGGCGCTCGACGCGGCAATGACGGACGAGGCCGGGCGAATCCTGAAAACCGGGCACTGACGGACAGGTGCCGAGGCCGGCCGCGCTCGACGCGGCCCGCCGTGAAACAATGCTGGCTCAGGCCAGATCGATGTCGAGGATCGCCATCGAGAAATTGTAGTCGCCGTCGTCCTCATCCTTGAAGACGATGCCGAGGAACTCTTCACCGACATAGACTTCGGCCGAATCCTCTTTGCGCGGCCGTGCCTTGACCACAAGCTTGGGGTTCTGGAAGACGCGCTTGAAATAGGCGTCCAGCTTTCTGATTTCGTCCGGCTTCAACAGTCTTCTCCGATCATCGGGCTTGCTGGTTTGAAGGGCGCTTCTGGCACGTCGACAATGGCGATGTAAAGGCAAGCCGGCTGTATTGCACCGGAAGCCGCAGCGCCGCCGGGCAATCGCAATCACGCCAGGCAGCACGCCGGCGTGGAAAATCAGATGTCGAAGCTGACCACCTGGTCCATCGTCTGCGACGGCAGCAACTGGTCCATCTGGCGCGAAGGCTGATCGCAGCCGGTCTCGCCGACGACACGGGCCGGCACGCCGGCAACGGTCTTGTTGTGCGGCACCGGTGACAGCACCACCGAGCCGGCGGCGATCTTGGAGCAGTGGCCGATCTCGATGTTGCCGAGGATCTTGGCGCCGGCGCCGATCAGCACGCCACGGCGGATCTTGGGGTGGCGGTCGCCGCCGGCCTTGCCGGTGCCGCCCAGCGTCACGCCGTGCAGGATCGATACGTCGTCCTCGATGACCGCGGTCTCGCCGACGACGAGGCCGGTGGCGTGATCGATGAAGATGCCCATGCCGATGCGCGCGGCCGGGTTGATGTCGGTCTGGAAGACCGAGGAAGAACGGCTCTGCAGGTAGAGCGCGAAATCCTTGCGGCCCTGGTTCCATAGCCAATGCGCCAGCCGATGGGTCTGGATGGCATGAAAGCCCTTGAAATAGAGAACCGGCATGATGAACCGGTCGCAGGCCGGGTCGCGATCATAATAGGCCTGGATGTCGACGCGCACCGTGGTCGGCCAGCCCTTGTCGTCGGCCAGCATCGATTTGAAAGTCTGGCGGATGAGGTCGGAGCCGATATCCTGATGGGCGAGCCGCTCGGCGATCCGGTGGATCACGGCCTCTTCCAGGCTCTCCTGATTGAGGATCGTCGAATAGAGGAAGGCGGCAAGCAGCGGATCGCGGTTGACCGCTTCCATCGCTTCGTCACGGATCGACCGCCAGATCGGATCGACCGGCTGCAACGCGCTGTGGCGGGAAATGCTGATGCTGTTCATCGACGTCTTGTCCTGCGTCCTGCTAGCTTGCCTGTGGTGCTGCCTGCTATCCGGCCGCACATATAGGCCAGATCATAGCACGATTGAACTCAATTTTCCTTAGTGCTCTGTCAAATGGATTTGGTTCGCAGGAATTCAAGCAGCCATGGAAAACGAACCCTTGATCGACAATGCAGTGAAAACCGAACTTTCGGCGCTCTACCAGGCCGAGGATCGCCACTATCACAACCTTGCCCATATCGAGGCGATGCTGGCGCTGGCTGGCGACTATCGGGGGCTGCTCGGCGACCCCCAGGCTGTCGAGGCGGCGATCTGGTTCCACGACGCCATCTACGACAGCAAGGCCAAGGACAACGAGGCCAAAAGCGCGGCGCTTGCCGAAAAATGGCTCGCGGGCCGCATCGATGCCGGGCGCATGAGCCGCATCAGCGCGATGATCCTGGCCACCGCAACGCATGAACTGCCCCAATTCGACGACGCGACGGCGACGCGGGACGCCAGCCTTTTCCTCGACATGGATTTGTCGATCCTGGGCGCCGAGTCGGATGCCTTCGACGCCTATGAATGCGCGGTTCGCCGCGAATATGCCTGGGTCGAGGAGCCGATGTGGCGTGCCGGCCGCGGCGCGGTGCTGACGAATTTCCTTGCCCGTCCGCATATCTTCCAAACGGAGGAATTTCGCCGGCGTTTCGAGCCGCAGGCCAGGCTGAACATGGCGCGGTCGCTGGAGGCGCTGCAGAAGCCTGCGTGATCGGTCCCCCTGACGCCCTTGCGTGGGCCACCTTACGTGGTTCGTGCCACCGGGATCGTATCGAACGGAGCCCCGAGAAACGCCTGGACAAGCGAGCGCTGGACATTGGTCTTGCGGTAGGCGACCCGGTGGATGGAGCTGAACGCTTAGGCCCACGGCCTGATCGCTGTGCGTGCTCGCAAAGTCGGTTCAAGACGCAAGGGGCCGGGACTGAGCCCGGCACTGGCGCGCAGCTTCAAAGCGGACTTTCGGCGTAGAACTCCAGCACGCGCTGCTTGAAGGTCTTATCCCCGACCGCCAGCATATGGTCCCTGCCCTCGATGTGAAAAGCCCTGGCGTTCGGCATCAGGGCGGCAAGCTCGTCCGGGGAACCGCCAATGTCGTCGGTGGTGCCGACGGCGATCAGCGTCGGTTGGGCGATGCGGGCAATATCGTCCTCGCTCAGGAGCTCCCGCGATTTGGCGATGCAGGCGGCAAGCGCCCGGCGGTCGCTGCGGGTCTGGTCGGCGAAGGCACGAAACGAGCGGCCGCGCGGATGGGTGGTCGTGGCCGGATCGTCGGCAAGAAGCGCCGCGGCGATCGGATCCCAGTCGCCGACACCGTCGATCATGCCGATGCCGAGGCCGCCGAAGACCAGCGTCGCCACCTTGTCCGGATCTGACAGCGCCAGGAACGCCGCGATACGCGCGCCCATCGAATAACCCATCACGTGCGCCCGTTCGATGCCGAGATGATCCAGCAGGGCGGCCGCGTCGGAGGCCATGGCGTCGGGCGTGTAGTCGGCCTCCTGATAGCTTTTGGACGACGAGCCGTGGCCTCGATTATCGAAGGCGATGGCGCGGTAACCGGCATCGTTGAGCGTCTTGAACCAGCCGGGCGACACCCAGTTGACATAATGGCTCGAAGCGAAGCCGTGGATCATCAGCACGGGATCGCCCTCGCCCGATGCCGGCTGGCGGTCGAGGAAGGCAAGATCGAACCCGTCATGGGAAAAATACTGCATCAGCGATCCGCCTGCGTATTCAACCGCCGCCGCTGGGCGCATCGCCCTTGTCGGCCGGCGGCATGCCAGGCCCCGATGCGGTGCCGATCGCCGGATGGCGCAACAGATCGCCGTCCGCGATACCGTCCCGGGCGGCCGTGCCGGCCTTGAGTTCGAGCACGAAGCGGACCGGCTCGCCGGGCGACACGATCGCCTCGGATTGCGGCTCGCCTTCCTCGATCGCCCGGATCCTGCCGTCCTGGCCGACAAAGATCAGGTCGAGCGGCATCGGCGTGTTCTTCATCCAGAAATTGACCTCGCGGGTCTCGTCGAAGACGAACAGCATGCCGTGATCGTCGGCCATGTCCTCGCGAAACATCAGCCCGGCCTCCCGCTCTGCCTCGTTATCGGCGACTTCGATCGAAAAGGAGCGTTCGCCGCTTTTCGTGACCGCGACCAGCGGTGTCGGATCGACAGGAAGGACCATCGCCCGGCCTTCGGCCGCGCTGGGTACCTGAAAATAGAAGAAAGCGCCTGCGGCGATGATGACGGCAGCAACGGCGCAGATCACGCCCGCCGTCAGCCAGTTCCTGTGAGCCATTCGAAATCCTCGGCCGGGTCGCCTAATGCGAGGCCGGCAAGGTACCCATATCGGGGTGAATTTCGGCGGCCATAAGGCCTTTGTCACCGCGCCCGAAACGGACCAGCACGACCTGTCCGGGCCGAAGCTCGGTGATGCCGTAGCGGCGCAAGGTCTCCATATGGACGAAAATGTCCTCGGTACCCTCGCCGCGGGTCAGGAAGCCAAATCCCTTGGTGCGGTTGAACCATTTGACCAAGGCACGTTCGAGCCCGCTCTCCGGCGTCACCGAGACATGGGTGCGCTGCTCCTGCATTTCCGCGGGATGGACGGCGGTGGTGACATCCATGGACAGCACGCGGAAGGCCTGCAGTCCACGCTCGCCCTGTTTGACAAGGCAGACCACGCGCGCGCCTTCCAGGGCCGTCTGGAAACCGTCTCGTCGAAGACATGTCACATGGAGGAGGATATCGCCCGAGATACCGTCATCCGGAAGGATGAACCCGTACCCCTTGGCCACATCGAACCACTTGATGGCGCCGGCTATTTCGACGAGATCGGCGGCATCGCCGCCTTCGTCGCGCGTCAAGGCGTCGCCAAGGGTATCGGCCCGCCCCGTCAAAGAGGCCTTTTCCCCCATAAGAATGCCCCCTCTTTTCAAGAACACCGCAACTGATTCTTGATACCAGATTAACACCGGCGCTTCCCGTGTGTGCAAGACCTGACGTGCCTTTTTTCACGGTTCATTGCGGGAATACCGTATTTGTTCTTTGCCGGCATCTCCGCGGCCCGACGATTGCCCTTTGAGCGACCCGACCCTATGTTGCGCCGCAACCCAACAAATCGAGGAAAACACATGCGCTATCTGCACACCATGGTCCGCGTCGCCGATGTCGATGCCTCGCTCGATTTCTACTGCAGCAAGCTCGGCCTGAAGGAAGTGCGCCGCTATGAAAACGAGCAGGGCCGCTACACGCTGATCTTTCTGGCCGCGCCGGAAGACGAGCAAAGCGGCATCAACGAGAAGGCACCGCTGGTCGAACTCACCTACAATTGGGATTCGGAGGACTACAAGGGCGGGCGCAATTTCGGCCACCTCGCCTATGAGGTCGACGACATCTATGCCACCTGCCAGCGGCTGATGGACAGCGGCGTCACCATCAATCGGCCGCCGCGTGACGGCAACATGGCCTTCGTCAGGTCACCCGACGGCATTTCCATCGAGCTTTTGCAGAAAGGTCCGGCCAAGGCCAAGGCCGAGCCCTGGGCTTCGATGGCGAACACCGGAAGCTGGTAAGCTTCCATCCGTGCCAGGCGAATATTGCCCGGCCTCTGGCGTTCGGCAACGCAGTGCCTATCTGTTCGATATCGCGCCGGCTTTGAGAACGCCGGCGCCTTGTCATGCCAATGGGCGCCCGCCGCGGAGAATCCAGTCATGCCGTCCAGCCATGCCGACGTCGCCACCGAACACGCCAGCCGCTATTTACAGCAATTGTGCAAGCACTGGGCGCATAAATTCCCCGTCGAGTTCGATCCCACCCATGGCACGATCGATCTCTCGCTCGGCCGCACCACCATGGATGCCGATCCAAGTGCGCTTCACATCGCGGTATCGACTGACGAAGCAGGTTCGCTCGAGCGCCTGGAAAGCGTCGTTGCCGACCACATAAAGCGCTTTGCCTTCCGCGAAGAGCTGAGCTTCGACTGGAAGCGGGCTCCGGCGGCGTAATCTAGTTTTTGCCGACCTGCCAAGCCATCTCCAGCAGCGCCAGCACCGAGCGCCAGTTGCGCGCGGTGCAGGGCACCTTCAGAACGCGCGGAATGAGGTTGGCAAATACTGATTTGCCGAGCCCGTCCGGCGCGCTGAGGTAGAGCACGTCTCCCTTGACTTCGAAGCGCTCGGGGCCGGTGCACTTTTCGGCGAGCCGCGCCACCTCTTCGGCGGTCGGCTCGCGCTCCAGCGCATAGGCATGGAGCTTGGTGTGGTCAGCGGCCGCTTCCGGATAGGGATTTTCGTTCACCAGCCGTTCGAACCAGGAGAGATCGCGCACCATGATGCGCGAATGAAAACCCCATTTCTTCTCGAAGGCCGCCTCGATCTGCCTGGCCAGCGTAGCGGCATCGCCCTTCCTGACCCGGAACACGGCATTGCCGCTCTGCACATAGGTGGCGACGTCGGAAAAGCCGAGATCCTCAAAGAACGTCCGCAACTCCGCCATCTTGACGATGCGGTTGCCGCCGACATTGATCCCGGAAAACAGGGCGACGAAGGTTTTTGCGGTCATATAATGAACCCCGCCAACGTCTCGTTGTCGGTGATGTCCTGATACTGGACGCCCTCGGCCTCGAAATTCGCTTTCAGCAGATCGAAATTGCGGCGATCCTTGGTTTCGATGCCGATCAGAACCGAGCCGAAATTGCGCGCCGACTTCTTCAGATATTCGAAGCGTGCAATATCGTCGTCCGGACCCAGCAGTTCGAGGAAGTCGCGCAGCGCGCCCGGCCGCTGCGGAAAGCGGATGATGAAGTATTTTTTCAGTCCCTCGAAGCGCAGCGCCCGCTCCTTAACATCCGGCAGCCGCTCGAAATCGAAATTGCCGCCCGAGACGACCGCGACAATTGTCTTGCCTCGGATCTCCTTCCTGGAAAAGTCCTTCAGCGCATCGATCGCAAGCGCGCCGGCCGGCTCGAGCACGACGCCTTCGACATTGAGCATCTCGATCATGGTGGCGCAGAGCCGGTTTTCCGGAATCAGCCGCACCGTGTCGGCGGCGAACTCCTTGAGATGCCGCAGCGGTTCGCGGCCGATCTCGGCGACCGCCGCGCCGTCGACGAAGTTGTCGACCTTGGCGAGCTTCAGCCGTTTTCCCGCCGCAAGGCTCTCGCGCAGGCTGGGCGCCCCCGCCGGCTCGCAGAAGACGAACCGCGCGTCCCGACCCTGATCGGCGAAGTAGTGCGTCACCCCGGCAGCCAGGCCCCCGCCGCCGACCGGCAGCATGACGATGTCGGGCATGCGCGCGCCCGGCATCTGGTCCGCGATCTCATAGGCGACCGTCGCCTGTCCCTCGATGATGTCCTTGTGATCGAAGGGCGGCACCATATGGGCGCCGGAGCTTTCGGTGAATTCGAATGCGGCGCGGTAGCAGTCGTCGAAGAAATCGCCGACCAGCCTGATCTCGACGAAGTCGCCGCCGAACAGCCTGGTCTTGTCGATCTTCTGCTGCGGCGTGGTCACCGGCATGAACACCACGCCCTTCCTGCCGAAATGGCGGCAGACGAACGCGAAGCCCTGCGCATGGTTGCCCGCGGAAGCGCAGACGAACAGTTCGGCCTGGTTGCCGGCGGCAAGCGCCTTGCGGAAGAAGTTGAAAGCGCCACGGATCTTATAGGACCGCACGGGGCTCAAATCCTCGCGCTTCAGCAGCACCCGCGCGCCGGTCTTTTCCGACAGGTAGTCATTCTCCTGCAGCGGCGTCTCCGGAAAAATCTGACGGATCGCGGCAGCGGCGGTGGCGACGCGCGAGGAAAAGCTGGTCATGGCAAGATCATCCCGGACCGCCCGCAGGCGAGTTAGACACAACCCTATTGCACATCCGGCAGGGCAAGACCATTGTCCGATTGGCGTCGCGCCAACTGAAACATATTCCTGTCATGACTGCAGTCACTTGAAAGCGTTTGTTGATGTCCTCTGCAAACGGTGCGGGCGCGCATCGTCGGGGCCGCTCGCGGCATCCGGCCAAGGCTCCGGGGTGCTGGCCTTGCGCGGCGTTCCAGCCCCTCCCGCCGCCGCGTTGGCTTTCGCGCAACAGTCGGAGGGCCGTCGCCGGACGCCGATGAGATTTCGGCTGGACACGACTTACTTCCGCCGCACTTTGGCCTGCTGGGGAGATATTGCGGAGGGTGGACGGCCCTTGTTTGGGCCCGGTGGAATTTTGACGTGGAATTTTGACGTGCATTTGAAGACGATTTGCATTCTTGCGCTTGCCTTGCTGGTTGCGGGCTGCGGCGGCCGCCAAACCGAGGAACTGCTCGGCAGCGCGGTCATGGCCGTACCGGTGACGGAAATCGCCGGCAACCACTCGATCTTCATTGCCACGACGCGCAAGAAATCCGATGATCCAAACAAGGTCTTCGATGGCGAACGCTCGGCGACGCTGAACTACGCGCGCGTCAACGTCACCGTGCCAGGCGTCCATCAGACCGGCCAGATCGAGCGGCGCTCGCGCGGCAAATCGAACGATCCGACCACGTATTTCATGGCCTCCGAGGTCGTCGGCTACGACACCCAGCCGAAATTCTCCAGTGCGCTCAACGCCGACATCGCCGCGCGCGGCGGCCGCGTCATGGTCTTCGTCCATGGCTACAACACCGGCTTCGACGATGCCGTCTACCGCCTGACCCAGATCGTCCATGATTCCGGTTATCCCGGCACGCCCGTGCTGTTCTCCTGGGCCTCGGGCGCCAAGACCACCGACTATGTCTACGACAAGGAAAGTGCCAGTGCCGCCCGCGACCAGCTCGAAGTGACCTTGCGCATGCTGCAGCAGTCCGGCGCACGGCGCATCGACATTGTCGCGCATTCGATGGGAACCTGGGTGACCATGGAAACGCTGCGCCAGATGGCCATCAGCGGCGACCGCGACCTCGGCGGCAAGCTCGGCGACGTTGTGCTTGCCTCGCCCGACATCGATGTCGACGTGTTCAAGAGCCAGATGCGCCGCTACGGCAAGCCGGACAAGCCGTTCATCTTGCTGTTGTCGGACGACGACCGGGCGCTCAGGCTCTCAGGCCTGATCGCCGGTGCGCGCCCACGCGTCGGCGACTACAAGGACGCCGCCGATCTTGCCTCCTATGGCGTGACGGTGGTCGATCTCTCCAAGGTCAAAGGCAGCGACAGCTTCAACCATACGAAATTCGCCGACAATCCAGCCCTGGTGAAGATGATCGGCCAGCGGCTGCGCGAGGATGACGGCTTTGCCAGTGACCGCGACGTGACCGACCGCATCAGCCTGCTTGGACAATAGATGCGGCGCAACGGATTGCGCCGTGCCCGTTCACCATTGCCGAGCCATCAATCCACTTTGAACTGGACCGCGCCGGCCTCTGGCCTTATCGGGATAGTCAGCGACGTCATGCGTCTGACGTCCCCGCTACGGGAGCCGGCGTGTGACTGTGCGTTTGAAGGGTTTGCTCGTCGTCGCATTTGCGCTCGCCATCGCCGGCTGCGCCGGCCCTACGCATGACCTCCTCAACAAGACCACCGTCGCCGCGCCAGCTTCGGACATCGCGGCTACGCATGAGATTTTTGTTGCGACGACGCGCCAGAGGGCAACGAAAGATCCGCGGCAGGTGTTCGACGGCGACCGTTCTCTGACCACCAGCTACGCCCGCGTCGACGTTACGGTCCCGAAAAGCCATCAGGTCGGCGCCATCGAGCGGGCCAAGGGGTCGGCCAACAGCAATCCGGCGAAAGATTTCACCGCCAAGGACGTCACCTACTATGAGGGCGCACCGCAATTCGCCAAAGCGGTCGGCGCCGACATCGCCATGCGCGGCGACCGCGCGCTGGTTTTCGTGCACGGGTTCAACAACGGCTTCGACGACGGCATCTACCGGCTGACGCAGATCGCCCACGATACGAAATATCCGGGCACGCCAGTGCTGTTTTCCTGGGCCTCGAGCGCCAAGACCACGGGCTATATCTACGACAAGGACAGCTCAACCGCCGCCCGTGACGATCTCGAGGCGACGCTCAGGATGCTCGCCAAGACGCGGGTCAAGAGCATCGACATCATCGCGCATTCGATGGGAACCTGGCTGACGATGGAGGCGCTGCGCCAGCTCGCCATCACCGGCGACCGCGATCTGGGCGGCAAGCTCGGTTACGTCATCCTCGCCTCGCCCGACATCGATGTCGACGTGTTCAAGAAGCAGATGATCCGTTACGGCAAGCCCGACAAGCCGTTTGCCGTGCTGCTATCGGGCGATGACCGGGCGCTCAAATTGTCTTCATTCATCTCCGGCGACAAACCGCGTGTCGGCGACTACGGCAACGCGGCCGATCTCGCCAGCTATGGTGTGTCCGTCGTCGACCTGACCAAGACCAAGGGCGGCGACGGAGGCCTCAACCACGCGAAATTTGCCGACAACCCGTTCCTGGTGCAATTGCTCGGTGACCGGCTGCGTACGCCGGCTGGCCTGGCTGCCGATGAGAACCCCGCCCAGCTTGCCAATATCGGCCAAGGCCTGGGTAAGGCCGTCGGCTCCGCCGCCGAAGTCATCATCACGACACCGTTCAAGGTGCTGACCATCGCTACCGGCGGTTAAGCAGGCCACCGGCGGCTGATCTAGACGAAAAGATCCACCTTCTGGAAGGTCGTGACGTCGATCAGGCCGACGTCGGAGATCCTGAGCTCCGGAATGACGACCAGCGCCAGTAGCGAGTGCTGCATGTAGGCGTTATTGAGGGAACAGCCCATCTTGCGCATTGCCTCGGTCAGCTTGTCCGCCTTGGCGGCGACGATCTCGGCTCGCTCGTCCGACATCAGGCCGGCGATCGGCATTTCGACCAGCGCCAGTTCCTTGCCCTTGGAGAACAGCACGACCCCGCCGCCGACCTCGCCCAGCCGGTTGACCGCCAGCGCCATGTCCTGCTTGTTGGTGCCGACGCAGATGATGTGGTGGGCGTCATGCGCCACGCTGGAAGCCATGGCGCAGTCACCCATATAGCCGAAGCCGGAGACGAAGGCGTTGGTGACGCCGCCGGTGCCCCTGTGCCGCTCGACCAGCGCGATCTGGCAGATGTCGTTGCGGCGATCCATGGCGACCAGCCCGTCCTCGACTGGAAGATCGGCCTCCAGCGCCCGCGTCGGCGCCTGGTTCTCGATGACGCCGATGACCCGCACCCGCACCTCGTTGGCGCCCTTGGGCGCCTCGATATCGAAATCGCCGGCCTTCAGCTTCTTGCCCAACTTGACGGTGTTCTTCGCCGTCTTCGGATAGTCATAGGCGGGAATATCGATGTCGAGCTTGCCGCCCTTGGCCAGCCTGACGCCGCGCGCATAGACCTCGTCGATGGTCATCGCGGCGAGATCGGAGACGATCAGCAGGTCGCCCAATCGCCCCGGCGCGATGGAACCGATCTCGCGCTCCAGCCTGAAATGCTGGGCGGTGTTGATCGTCGCCATCTGGATCGCCGTCACCGGCTTTAGCCCTTGGCTGATGGCGTGGCGCACCACCCGGTCCATGTGGCCTTCGTGGACCAGCGTGCCGGAATGGCTGTCGTCTGTGCACAATATGAAATTGCGCGGGTCGATGCCGCCTTCGGTCACCGCCTTGATCTGCGAGGCGACATCGTACCAGGCCGAGCCCAGCCGCAGCATCGCCTTCATGCCCTGGCGCACGCGGGCGATGGCGTCCTCGGCGCGCGTGCCCTCGTGGTCGTCCTCCGGGCCGCCGGCGACATAGCCGTGGAACGGCAGGCCGAGATCGCGCGAGGCATAATGCCCGCCGACCGTCTTGCCCGCCTTCACCGTCGCGGCGATCTCGCCCGACATCACCGGATCGTTGGCCGCGACACCAGGGAAATTCATCACTTCGCCGAGCCCGATGATGTTTTCCCAGCTCATCGCTTCCGCTACATCGGCGACCGTCAGTTCGGCGCCGGCGTGTTCGAGCCCCGGCGCCGAGGGCACGCAGGACGGCATCTGGACATGCACGTTGATAGGCATGGCCACCGCCTCGTCATGCATCAGCCGCACGCCGGGCAGGCCCAGCACATTGGCGATCTCGTGCGGGTCGATGAACATCGAGGTGGTGCCATGCGGGATGACGGCGCGGCAAAACTCGGTCACCGTCACCATGCCGCTCTCGACATGCATGTGCGCATCGCAGAGCCCGGGCACCAGATAGCGCCCGCCGGCGTCGACCACCTTGGTGCCCTGGCCGATGGCGTGGCTGGCATTCGGTCCGCAATAGGCGAAGCGGCCGCCGGCAATGGCGATGTCGGTGCCGGCGATGATCTCACCGGAGTGAACATTCACCCAGCGGCCGTTGCGGATGACGAGATCGGCGGGCTCGCGACCCATGGCGACGTCGACGAGATGGGTCGCCATCTCTGTCCAGGGCCTGGGTTTCGTCGCTTGCGCCGCCGGCTTCTTTGCCATGAAGGAACTCCTGTTTGCGCGACTGTGCCAAGCCCGCCTGGTTTTGACCAGCGCCAAACCGCGGATAGGGTAAGGCCTACGCAGCCTTCACGACGGCTATCGCGCCCACCCGCCAAAATCCATTCCGCGAGGCGATGGAGTTCGCCGGTCGCGGGGCTTCGGCTTGCCACCGCAGGGGTGCGGCAGGCGGCACTAGGAATCTGATTCCGTTTTGCGGCAAATCAGGTTACGTTGCCCGCAAGGATTTTTCTGGCTCTTCGTCCGGGGAGTTCGATGTACCGCCTTATCGTCGCAAGTGCCGGTCTTCTTGCAGCCCTGTCCGTGCCGGCTTTGGCAGCCGACCCGGCAGTCGACGTGCCGATGACCGCGCCCGGCTTCGACTGGACCGGCTACTATGCCGGTATGCAGGCGGGTTATGGCTGGGGCCAATCCGATATCTCCGGAACCGACGGCGGACCGTTTTCCGTCTCGCCCGACATCGACGGCGGCTTCGTCGGCGGCCACGTCGCCGGGCTGTGGCAATTCGACCAGGCGGTGATCGGCGCCGAGGCCGACCTCAACTATTCCTCCGTCGACGGGACGGCCGACCTAGGCGCGGGAAACACGTTCGGTACCGACGTCAAGTGGTTCGGGTCGGTCAATACAAAGGCCGGCTATGCCATGGACCGCGTGCTTGTCTATGGCATAGGCGGCGTCGCCTTCGCCGGCATCGAAACCTCGCAAGCCGCGGGCGCCGCCTTCTCCGAAACACGTACGAATGTCGGCTGGACCGTGGGCGCCGGCGTCGACTATGCGTTGACCGACAAATTCGTCGTCGGCGCGCAGTATCGCTACTACGATTTCGGCTCGGAGCACTTTGATGGATCCAACGGCTTCACCGACCGCGACCAAGATACGAAGCTGAACACCGTCGGCGTCAATCTGAGCTACAAGTTCTGAACATTGCCAATATCGGTCGGCGAACGACCGATATGGCGTGATTGGCAATTGCGATGAGAGGGGCGGCCGGCGCCCCCAGTGGGCGGGGGAATGGGTTGGGCCTGGTAGACGCCGGCCTCGGTGGATCAAGTCCGCCGTGCAAACACCCTACGCATTGCGCGCGGCGCGCTAAATTCCGCGATCACACCAGTATCGTTACGCCCCTTCCTCTGGGATGAGCGGCGTTCGGACTGCCAAGAACACGACTTGACGGCCTGCGTCTGGCGTCTGAAAAGGGCTGGCCTGCGGACGTGGCGGAATTGGTAGACGCAAGGGACTTAAAATCCCTCGATCTCTGATCGTACGGGTTCGATTCCCGTCGTCCGCACCATAACGTCGGCCGTTTTCTCTTGTACATACCGACCCCAGCAGCGTTTGTTGGCTCTCGTTACCGGGTTTGCATCTGCAGTCATCGTTCTGTTTGTCGTGCTGCTTTTCACCCATGCAGCCCGGGACCTCCAAAGCTCACCCAGTTATCATCGGCTATGTCGTCGGCTGCGCCGCGAGGCATAGCGCCGCCCGTCTATCACCGTTACCGCAGTTAGCGACGGAAGTTCGTACTCTGGCCTAATGCATGAATGTTGCACCTAATATTAGCAGTAACGCATGTTCTTATAGGCTGGGGCTCTCGACTTTCCCGGCATGGCCCGGCTGTTGTCTCCCCGAAGGAAAAGCAGCCGGGCCGCTTAACAGGCATTAGACCGGGGGACCAAGGTCCAGCTTGTGACAGGCCTCCAGTAGGCGCAATGTCACTGGTGAACCCGACGGCTAAGGGCCTGGATCGCGATAGTGGCGGCTCAGGCCCTTCGTCTTTCAAGCGCGATATTTGGGAAATAGAAAACCTCCGCCCACTTCACAGCAGCGCCAGAAGCTCCCCGCTCCCATAAGAATCCGCCGCAAAAACGCCCGCTTACCTAGCGGTTGCCGAATGCGTTTTCCTCGAAGACAGCTGAGAGGTCGATCTCGTCATGAAACGGAGCGTCAGGATCGAGCGCGAGCCAAGACGCATGAGATCGAAGCTCCCTGAGACGGGCATTCTTGGCGAGACGGGCTTCGCGTTCAGCCTCGAACGGCAGAGTAGCCTTTTCACCAGGGCCCATATGCACTCTCGATTGGCGCCATGTCCCTGTTTGAACGCTCGCGCCTGAATTAGGTTGCTTCCGAGCCAGCCGGCGCCATCGGGTTCAGCTTCAGATGCTGGATCAGAATAATCGTCTTGGCATCGATGATGCGGCCATCGGCAATGCAGGCCAGCGCTTCGTCGAGCGGCATTTCCAGGACTTCGATGTCCTCGCCTTCTTCAGCCGCGCCGCCTCCGGCCGAGATGCGGTCGGCGGGTGAATAGCGGGCGATGAAGAACCAGAGCCGCTCGGTGACGCTGCCTGGGCTCATATATGGCGAAAACAGCCGCTCGATATCCTTCAGCCGGTAACCGAGCTCTTCCTCGGCCTCCTTGCGGATGGCGGTCTCGGGATCGTTTTCGTCGAGCAGGCCGGCGCAGGCCTCGATCAGCGGTTCGCGGTGGCCGGTGACGTAGGCCGGATAGCGGAACTGGCGCACCAGGAGCACGGTCGAACGCTGAGGGTCGTAGGGCAGGATCACCGCGCCGTCGCCGCGATCATAGGTCTGGCGGATCTGCGTCTCCCACTGCCCGTCACGCCGGCGATAGTCGAGCACGGTCTTCTTCAGGACCGCCCAGTCGTCAGACAGAACCTCTTCCGAGCGGATGCGAACGCGATCTTCCATGGGATACCTCGGTGCTTGCTGGCGGATGCAGGCGTAGCCGCGAACCGGCGCCGGCGCAATCGGACCAGCGATTGGTCCAGTGCGCTTCACTGTCTCGTGTGTGGTATGGAAGAGGTCCGCTCCCTAAATAGCGCATTCCCCTCCCCGGAGTTTCTTCATGACGACATCGCTTTTCCAGCCGATCACGCTCGACGGGCTGACCTTCCCCAACCGCATCGCGGTGGCGCCTATGTGCCAGTATTCCGCCGAGGATGGATCGGCCAGCGACTGGCATCTCTACCACTGGATGAACCTTGCCATGTCCGGCGCCGGCATGGTCACGGTGGAGATGACCGATGTCGAGCGGCGCGGGCGTATCACCCATGGCTGCCTTGGCCTCTATTCCGAAGACAATGAAGCCGCCGCGCGGCGGACGCTGGACGCCGCCAGGCGGGTGGCCGCCCCCGGCACGAAATTCGGCGCGCAGCTTGCCCATGCCGGCCGCAAGGCCTCGAACCGCAAGCCCTGGGAGGGTGGCGGCCCGCTGCAGCCAGACGAGGATCCCTGGCAGACCGTCTCGGCCTCGGCCATCGCCTACGACAGCGGCTGGAACGTGCCGCACGCCTTGGAGGACGAGGAGATCCTGCAACTCATCGAGCGGTTCGCCGAGGCCGCGAGGCGGGCCGAACGCGCCGGCTTCGACTTCATCGAGCTGCATGCCGCGCATGGCTACCTGATCTTCCAGTTCCTGTCGCCGCTGTCCAACCAGCGCACGGACCGCTGGGGCGGCTCGCTGGAAAACCGGATGCGTCTTGTCGTCGAAATCGCCAGGGCGGTGAGACGAGCGGTGCCGAAGCTGATGCTCGGCACAAGGCTGTCGGTGAAGGACTGGGTCGATGGCGGCTTCGACGTCGAGGACGCGATCGAGGTGGCGAAAGCCCTGAAGGCCGAGGGTGTCGCTTATCTCTGCTGCTCCAGCGGCGGCAATTCGCCATTGCAGAAATTGCCCAGCGGCCCCGGCTACCAGGTGCACCTGGCGGAAGCCGTGCGCAGGGGCGCCGGTATCCCGACCCGCGCGGTCGGCCTGATCGACGATCCGAAGCAGGCCGAGACAATTATCGCCGAGGGCCGCGCCGACATGGTGGCGCTGGCGCGTGCCTTCCTCGCCGACCCGCGCTGGGGATGGCGTGCGGCCGCCACGTTCAGCGAAAAGATCCATCCGGCGCCGCAGCTCGCCCGCTCGGTGACGACGATGGAACATTGGATGAAAGCGGTGGGCTGACTGGCCCGTTTTCCTGAAACCGGCGCTCTCCTGCCCGCGATCCTGGGCAGTTCGCCCGCTTCAATTCCGGCCGCAACCTGTTACGTTGGGTAAGGCCGCGGCGGGCGCGGCCGGGCTTGGGGAGAACATCATGTCGATGAGGGCATTCTTGCCGGCAGCAGCGTTCGTGGCTGTGGCCGGGCTTTGGCTTAACGCGTCGACGCCGGCCGGCGCGCAATATTGCGAAGGTACGGTGCACGGCCTGTCCGGCCGCTACAATCTGGCGACGGGCAGCGGTTTTCTCGCCGTGCGGACGCGGCCAAACTCGTCGTCGCGGATGATCGGGCAGCTGTTCAATGGCGATCACACCGAGATCTTCGACCGGCGCGGCAATTGGTACCGGGTCGAAATCGGCGGCACGACCGGCTGGGCGAACGCGCGCTGGCTGCGCAACGATTGCGGCTACTGAGGTGGCCGCGCATGTCGCCCAAAACTGGATCCGGTTTTGGGATACGCATCACACGAAGACCGAAGCGCGTCGCAAGCGCGACGCGACTTTTGGGCGCAGGCTGAAGGCCATTTTTGCAACCAAATTGGCTGCTTTGCGTTGCGGCCATGATGGACAACAAACCTTTTGAAACGCCCGTCGTGGTCGAGTTGGGCCATGTCGGCAAATACCGGCAAATCCGCAGCGCCCAGGAGGCGGCGGAATGCCTGATGACGGTGTGGCCGCTCAATCGCGGCCCGCGCCATCGTGATGCCCTCGACACTTGCCTCAAAGTGCTGGAAGGTTATCGTTCGACAGCGGATGCGCGTCGAGCACTGATCGAGGCCGCAAGGGAATCGGAAGTGCTGGTGCCAGACGACAGACTGTCCGACGACCGGCTGCATTGAGCAGGCGGACTTTCAACCGGAGATTTTCATGGCGAAGCTGACTTACAAGATCGTCGAACATGACGGCGGCTGGGCTTACAAGGTCGGCGCTACTTTCTCGGAGACGTTTCCCACGCATCAGGACGCGTTGCGCGCAGCCGAAATCGCTTCAGCCGAGCAACAGGTGGCGGGCTCCACGGACGGCATCCAATATGAGGATGCCGAGGGCAAATGGCACGAGGAACTGGCTGATGGCCGCGATCGGCCGCAGACCGAGGTCTCCGACTGATTTCGCAGCCTATTGATATGCAACCTTAAGCCTGATCGCCTGATCGTCGCGCGCCGGCCGCGGACCTAAGGAGAGAAAAACGTCCCGCGGCCAGCACGGGGCCCCGGCTGGCTATTTGCCGCAGTACTGGTCGTTGATGTTGCCCTGGGCATTGGCATCTGGACCAGGGGTATTGAAGGCGCAGGGTCCAGTGTTGCCGTAGGTGTTCAGCCCGGAACCGTCCGCATTGATGCTTCCGGTCGTGGTCCGGTCAACGCTCGAGGAGTCTTCGTTGCCCCAGAGCCAGTTGTGGTGAAGCCAATCTTGATCGTTGGAATAGGTGCCGTCCGACGACTGCGCCATGGCAGATGTGGCGAGACCGATCGTCAGAACGGACGCTGCGAGAAGTTTCTTGTACATTGGATCACTCCATTTCGTCTTTGTCGCCTTGCGTGCGACACTCGGCAAACCGGTCATCCGCCGAATGGTTCCTTGAATTCCTTGTGAAGCGGCGGTGAAGTTGCATCACGAAATGCGTGAGCGGCCATGCGTTGGATGAAGGCCGCGACCCGTTCCGGTTCGACGAATTGGGGCATGTGGCCGACGCCGTCGACGGGTTCGAAGTCGAGCCCTTCGATCTTGCCTTGCATCGGCTCGCCATGGATGCCGATGTCGATGACGCCATCGGCGGTTCCGAAAAGGATGCCGGCGGGCATGGCGATCTCGCCATAGCGTTGCTCGATGCGGCCGAGATCGCGTTCGATGGCCACGACATCGGCGGATGTTGCCTGGAAATGGGCTGGCCGCAACCCGAGCCAGCCGCCGCCGTCGACCATGTAGTCTGCTGGAAAAGCCTGCGGGGCGAAGATGAATTCCATGGTCGGCCGCGCATATCGCAGGCTCGTCGGTATCGCGACCGTGTAGGCCATGATCCAGCGCCGGAGTGGTGATGGAATATTGAGCAAGCCGGAGTTCTCGCGCATGCCGGCTTGCATATGGGTCAACGGCGCCAGCAAGGCGATGCCCGAAATCGCTTCGGGATGTTCCACGGCCAGGGTCAGCGTGATGGCGCCGCCCAGCGAATGGCCTACCACCAGCGGCTTCTCCAAGCCCAGCGTTTCGATGAAACGCCGCACGAGCTCTGCCTGTTCGGGCAATCGGCCCGTCGCGCCGCGCGCCCGAACCGAATAGCCCGATCCCGGACGATCGAGCGCGATCAGCCGGTAGCCCGGGCCGAAATGCGCGAACAGCGTGTGGCGGAAGTGGTGGAGTTGAGCGCCAAGCCCGTGCAGGAAGACAATCGGCTGTCCATCGCCGACATCGACATAGTGAATGCGGTTGCCGTCGATCTCGATGAATTTTCCGACCGGCGGCACCAGCCTTTCGGCCTTGGCCGCGATCCACAATGTCGCCAGCACAAGGCAGCCGATGGCGAGGACCGCCAGCAGCAGCAGAACGGCCACCAGCCACGACAGAATCGACAGGAGCATCGTTCACCCGGATCAGAACGAGGTCAGCTTAGCTGCATCCGGTCGCGCCGCAACCTCGCGTCGAAGCGGACCGGATATTGCCGGATATCATCGCTCGGCCGGCATTGCCGACAGCCGCGTGCCGCGCTATTTCAGGCGACCCGTCCTGCCGGAGCCTTCCATGCCTGAAATCGTGACCGCCGCCATGCTTGTCATCGGCGATGAGATTCTGTCCGGCCGCACCAAAGACAAGAACATCGGCCACCTCGCCGACATCATGACGGCTATCGGCATCGACCTGAAGGAAGTGCGCATCGTTCCCGACGAAGAGGAAGAGATCGTCGCGGCGGTGAATGCGGTGCGCGCACGCTACACCTATGTGTTCACCACCGGCGGCATCGGCCCGACCCATGACGACATCACCGCCGATTCGATCGCCAAGGCGTTCGGCGTGCCCTGCGAATACGATGCCAAGGCCTATGCGCTGCTGGAAGCGAGCTATGCCGAGCGCGGCATCGAATACACCGAGGCACGCAAGCGCATGTCAAGAATGCCGCGCGGCGCCGACCATATCGACAACCCGGTGTCCGTGGCGCCCGGCTTCCGCATCGGCAACGTCCACGTCATGGCCGGCGTGCCCTCGATCTTCCAGGCCATGCTCGACAATGTCGTGCCGACGCTGAGAGCCGGTACGAAGATGCTGTCGGCGACCGTGCACTGTCCGTTTGGCGAAGGCCTTGTCGGCGGACCGTTGGGCGATATCCAGAAAGCGCATCCGGACACCATCATCGGCTCCTATCCGAAATATGGCGACGGCAAGTTCTGGACCGAACTGGTCGTGCGCGCCCGCAGCCAGGACGCGCTTGACGCCGCGCGCGCCGATGTCGAGGCGATGGTCGCGGGTTTCGCCGCCAAGGCAGGCTGATCCGCGCTATCTCCTTGTTTTGACGCAGTTCCCGTTTGGCGCAATTCTCCCAGGGGACGGCTCCAGCCGGAACCAAGCAAGACATCGCGGCGTTTCCCTGCACGCGAGATCGAACGCCTCGCCAGATTGAGGGATCGCCATGCGTTTCAAGACCATCGTTGCCATTCTGCAGAACGAGCAAGACGCCGAGCGCGTGCTTGATTGCGCCATTCCGCTCTCCAGCCGTTTCCAGAGCCATCTGATCGGCATCCACGCCGAGGCGCTTCCGGTGCCCTACACATCGGCGACCGGCTTTCCGGATACCGAGTTCCTGCAGGTGTCGGCCGACATGAACCGGGAGCGCGCCGACAAGCTGCAGGCCGTCTTCCTCAGGCGCATCGAGGATTCCGGCCTTTCTTTCGAATGGCGCAGCCTGGAGAGCTTCTCCGGCGACAGCGCGCTGACCGGCATTTCGACGGTGCGCGCCGCCGATCTTATTGTCGCCGCCCAGCGCGACACCGGGGGCGATCCGGGCGCGGATGTCGACACGCTGGTCTATGATGCCGGACGACCGGTGCTTGTGGTGCCGCATGCAGGGCCGCTGGTCACCACCTTCAAGCACGTGCTGCTTGCCTGGAACGGCAGCAAGGAGGCTGCGCGCGCCGCCTTCGACGCCCTGCCCTTCATCATCGAGGCGGAGAAAACCGACATATTGGTCATCGATCCGCCCGAAACACTCGACGAAAGCCCGGAAGCCGCCGGTGCCGAGATCGCGTCGGCCCTGTCACGCCACGGTGCCACGGTCAGCGTCTCGGTGCAGAAATCGGGCGGCACGTCGGTCGACGACATGATCCAGAACAGGATCGCCGAGACCGGCGCCGATCTTCTGGTTCTCGGCGCCTACAGTCACTCGTGGCTGCGCCAGCTCCTGTTCGGCGGCGTGACGCGCACGGTGTTGCGCACAACGCAGGTGGCGGCCTTCCTGTCGCGATAAGTCCACAGCGATCACTGCCGACCGCCCTTGCCAAGCCCAAGGTTTTCCAGTTAATTCCGCGCGCATTCCCCTGTTTTCTCGCACGCGGTCCTCGCGTGCTGCGGAGTGCGCGAGACATGTCCCTTCCCGAAAAAGCTTTCCCGGTCTCCTGGGACCAGTTCCACCGCGACGCCCGCGCGCTTGCCTGGCGGCTTGCCGGCACCAACAAGGGTCAATGGAAGGCCATCGTCTGCATCACGCGCGGCGGACTGGTGCCCGCGGCGATCATCTCGCGCGAACTCGGCATCCGCGTCATCGAAACGGTCTGCGTCGCCTCCTATCACGACTACACCAGCCAGGGGCAGTTGCAGGTGCTCAAGGAAGTCACGCCGGCTCTGCTGGCCGACGATGGCGTCGGCGTGCTGATCATCGACGACCTGACCGATACCGGCAAGACCGCCGGCATCGTGCGGGCAATGATGCCGAAGGCCCACTTCGCCACTGTCTACGCCAAGCCCAAGGGCCGGCCGCTGGTGGATACTTTCGTCACCGAGGTCAGCCAGGACACCTGGATCTATTTCCCCTGGGATATGGGCTTCACCTATCAGAAGCCGATCGCCGACGATCACGCAGGCTGATTCGCAGAACAAACTCTCATTCTACTCGGCACGAGTTCGGCAAGTGCCTTTTGCTGCCAAATAGGCAGCTGAAGGTACAATATTTTGTGGGATCAGGGGGCGATGGCGCAATTTTTACCGGTCCATATGAAGTTTTTTACTTTTATAGATTACGATTCGCCGTAAGATTCGTGAGACGGCAAACGATTCTGGAGGCTGGGGCTAGCTTCTCCGATGTTGACGAGGCCAACGACGCACAACCATCTGGCCGAAAGGGTCCGGCGACTCTTCGGCACTGCGCCGTGCCGTCTGCAGGTTGCCGCCCTGCCCTGGCGCGATACCGGGAACGGTGTCGAGATCATGCTGATCACCAGCCGCGACACCGGCCGCTGGGTGCTGCCCAAGGGCTGGCCGGAGGCCAGGGAGCCGCTTTGCGAGGCGGCAGCGCGCGAGGCCGGCGAGGAAGCCGGATTGCGCGGAACCGTCTCCCATCTCGAAGCCGGCCGCTACTTTTATGCCAAGGTGCTGGCTTCGGGTGAAGAAGTGCCCTGCGAGGTGCTGGTGTTTCCGCTGCACGTCGAAAAGATCGCCGACCGCTGGAAGGAAAAGCGCGCCCGCACCCGCAAATGGGTCAGTTCCGGCGAAGCGGTGCGCATGGTCAACGAACCGGACCTCTGCCAGATCATCGCCTATTTCTGCGCCGACCCGCACAGGTTCTCCTAACCCACCCCTTGCGCGTGCATCATGGCCGATTCACAACCTTGTGGTTGTGCCAATGAATGGTTTGCTAATTTTTCTCCGCTACAAATCGATCAATCTGGCGTTTGATTGATGATGAAGCCCGTAGACAACCTTCAGCAAGGTCCCGGCGAGCCGCAGCGCGAGCATCGTCCGCGCGTGCTCAAGGGCGGAACTATCATCACCGGCATTCAAAACTCGGAAGTCGGCGTTACCGTGCGCAATCAGCATGCGGGCGGCGCCGAGTTGAAGGTACCGCTCGAGTCCCGGGTTCCGGATCGTTTCCTTCTCTATGTGCCGCTCGACGGCGTCGCCTATCGCTGCGAGGTCCGCTGGCGCCGCAACGACCGGATTGGCGTGAAGTTCACCGGCATCGAGCCAAAGCCGAAGTTGCACTACGGCTGATTTTTCGGGGCTGGCGCTTTTGCTGTGAGCTGAAGCGTTTTCGAGTGCCGTCGCGCCGACCATCGGCGGCGCGCATCCCGTCGCCGGAAAGATAGTGATCGCGGCGGGTCAATCTGTCCCCGTTATCCACATATGTGACACACAAGATGTTGGGGTCACAAAAGCTACGCAAACGAATCCTTGACGGCGCAAAACGAGTCGCCTTTTATAGGCCATGTGCTCCTGTTGAGAGCGCGACCGGAAAGTTCTGAGCCCGGTCTTTTTCCCGGATTATGTGAGTTTTGCCCGCATTTCCGCCTGTTTACGAGGCCGGCGGAAGCGTTGGGATTGTGGGTGGCGGGGCGACAAAAAGGGAGAATTGTCGGACTGGAATAAATTGTCTGTTAACACTATATTTAGTGTTTGCAGGTAGGTTCGACGCTAGATAGTGTGAATTTCCCTCAAGTGAGGGAATCGAAAAAATCAGATTTGAGGGACCCGCGAGGGTCCGTCGGACGCTGGACATACGCTTCGCAAGGAGCCTGACCAGCAAGGACCGACGGAGACCGCGAAATGGAGAGCCGGCCGTTTTCGAACGCCGGCAGACGGCGGACATGCGTGTTTCGCATCGGGGGCAGAAATCCCCTGACGAAAGCGCTATATATAGACAAAAGGGACAGGACCAATGCGCATCGAGCGTCGTTTCACCAAGCCGGGACAATCTGCTTACGCGGAGATCGAATTCCGCAAGGCGCTTTCCGAGATCAAGAATCCGGATGGCTCGGTGGTGTTTCGCCTCGACAACATCGATGTGCCGGCGCAGTTCTCCCAGGTCGCCGCCGACATCCTGGCACAGAAGTATTTTCGCAAGGCCGGTGTCCCCGCGCGGCTGAAGAAGGTCGAAGAGAACGACGTCCCCTCCTTCCTGTGGCGCTCGGTCGCCGACGAGGCCGAGCTTGCCAAGCTGCCGGAAGCCGAGCGCTACGGTTCCGAGATCGACGCTCGCCAGGTCTTCGACCGGCTGGCCGGCACCTGGACCTATTGGGGCTACAAGGGTGGCTACTTCAGGTCGGAGGACGACGCGCTCGCCTTCCGCGACGAGCTTGCCTACATGCTGGCCACGCAGCGCGTGGCGCCGAATTCGCCGCAATGGTTCAACACCGGCCTGCACTGGGCCTACGGCATCGACGGCCCGAGCCAGGGCCACTTCTATGTCGACCCCTTCACCGGCAAGCTGACCAAGTCGAAGTCCTCCTACGAGCATCCGCAGCCGCATGCCTGCTTCATCCAGGGCGTGCAGGACGATCTCGTCAACGAGGGCGGCATCATGGATTTGTGGGTGCGTGAAGCGCGCCTGTTCAAATACGGCTCCGGCACCGGCTCGAACTTCTCATTTCTGCGCGGCGAAGGCGAAAAGCTGTCCGGCGGCGGCCGATCGTCCGGCCTGATGAGCTTCCTCAAGATCGGCGACCGCGCGGCGGGCGCCATCAAGTCGGGCGGCACGACGCGGCGCGCGGCGAAAATGGTCATCGTCGACGCCGACCACCCCGATATCGAGGAATTCATCGACTGGAAGGTCAATGAAGAGCAGAAGGTGGCCTCGCTGGTCACCGGCTCCAAGATCGTCAAGAAGCATCTCGAAGCGATCATGAAGGCTTGCGTCAACTGCGAAGGCCATGACGACGACTGCTTCGATCCTGCCATCAACACCGCGCTGAAGCGCGAGATCAAGGCGGCCAAGAAGTCGGCCGTACCGGAGAACTACATCTACCGCGTCATCCAGTTCGCCAAACAGGGCTACACCTCGATGTCGTTCAAGACCTACGACACCGACTGGGATTCGGATGCCTACCTGACGGTCTCGGGCCAGAACTCCAACAATTCGGTGTCGCTGAAGGACGATTTCCTGCGCGCCGTCGAGCAGGATGGCGACTGGCACCTGACCGCCCGCAAGGATGGCAAGGTCTTGAAGACGCTGAAGGCCAGGGACCTCTGGGAAAAGATCGGCTACGCCGCCTGGGCTTCGGCCGATCCGGGCCTGCATTTCAACACGACGATGAACGACTGGCACACCTGCGCGTCGGCCGGTGCGATCCGGGCCTCCAACCCGTGCTCGGAATACATGTTCCTCGACGACACGGCCTGCAACCTCGCCTCGATCAACCTTTTGCCCTACCGCAATGCCGACGGCACGATCGATATCGCCGCCTATGAGCATACGGTCCGGCTGTGGACCATCGTGCTCGAAATCTCGGTGATGATGGCGCAGTTCCCGTCGAAGGAGATCGCCAAGCTCTCCTACGAATACCGTACGCTCGGTCTCGGCTACGCCAATATCGGCGGCCTGCTGATGACCTCGGGCATTCCCTATGATTCCGACGAGGGCCGCGCCATCTGCGCCGCACTCACCGCGATCATGACCGGTACCGCCTATGCCACTTCGGCCGAAATGGCCTCCGAGCTCGGCGCCTTCGCGGACTACGACCGCAATGCCCAGAACATGCTGCGCGTCATGCGCAACCATCGCCGCGCCGCCTATGGCGACAAGGACGGCTATGAGAAGCTGGCCGTCAATCCGGTGCCTCTGGTCGCCTCCGACCTCAAGCAGCAGGCGCTGGCCGATCATGCGAAAGCCGCCTGGGACCGCGCCATCGAGCTTGGCGAGGAGCATGGCTACCGCAACGCACAGGCAACCGTGATCGCGCCGACCGGCACGATCGGCCTGGTCATGGATTGCGACACCACCGGCATCGAGCCCGATTTCGCGCTGGTGAAATTCAAGAAGCTCGCCGGCGGCGGCTATTTCAAGATCATCAACCGCGCCGTGCCGGAAGCGCTGCGCACGCTCGGCTATTCCGAAGCCCAGCTCGCCGAGATCGAGGCCTATGCGGTCGGCCACGGCAACCTCAACCAGGCGCCCGGCATCAATCCCGGTTCGCTCAAGGCCAAGGGTTTCACCGACGAGAAGATTGCGGCGCTCAATGCCGCGCTGAAGTCGGCCTTCGACATCAAGTTCGTCTTCAACCAGTGGACGCTCGGCGCCGACTGGGTGAAGGAGACCTTTGGCTTCACCGACGAGCAGCTCAACGACTTCTCGTTCGAGATGCTGCCGGCGCTGGGCTTCGGGCGAAAGGAAATCGAGGCCGCCAACATCCATGTCTGCGGTGCCATGACGCTGGAAGGCGCGCCCTTCCTCAAGGCGGAACACCTGGCGGTGTTCGACTGCGCCAGCCCCTGCGGCAAGATCGGCAAGCGTTCGCTTTCGATCAACAGCCACATCCAGATGATGGCGGCGGCACAGCCCTTCATCTCGGGCGCCATCTCCAAGACCATCAACATGCCGAACGACGCGACGGTGGAAGACGCCAAGGGCGCCTACATGCTGTCGTGGAAGCTGGCGCTGAAGGCCAACGCGCTCTACCGCGACGGCTCGAAGCTGTCGCAGCCGCTGAACTCCTCGCTGCTCGCCGATGTCGAGGACGACGAGGACGAAGCCCTCGATCAGCTGATCCAGGCACCGGCCGCCGCGCGCGCCGCGCAGATCACCGAGCGGATCGTCGAACGCATCATCGAGCGCGTGTCGCGCGAGCAGGAAAAGCTGCCCGGCCGCCGCAAGGGCTACACGCAGAAGGCCAAGATCGGTGGCAACACCATCTTCCTGCGCACCGGCGAATATGATGACGGCCGCCTCGGCGAGATCTTCATCGACATGAACAAGGAGGGTGCCACGCTGCGTGGCCTTCTCAACAACTTCGCCATCGCCATCTCGCTCGGCCTGCAGTACGGCGTGCCGCTCGACGAATATGTGCACGCCTTCACCTTCACCAAGTTCGAGCCGGCCGGCATGGTGCAGGGCAATGACGCGATCAAGAGCGCGACGTCGATCCTCGACTACGTGTTCCGCGAGCTTGCGATCTCCTATCTCGGCCGCAATGACCTCGCCCATGTCGACCAGTCGGACTTCTCCAACACCGCACTTGGCCGCAACATCAGCGAAGGCAAGACCGACGCCGTCTCCAAGGGCCTGACCCGCGGTTCGCCGGTGAAGCTGGTTTCCAGGGCAAGCGGCAACGATCCCAAGGGCTTTGCCGGCGGTTCCACCGGCACCCCTGCCCGCTCGGCGCCGACAGCCTTCTCCGGCTCCAACGTGCTGGCGCTGAAGCCGGCCAGCGACGAGGCGGTCGCCTACAAGCGCGACTATGAGGACCGGGCCAAGGAGTTGGCGGAAGACATCGCCTTCGAGGAAGCGGCCGACGCAGCCAGCGTTTCCGCGGACGTCACAGCGGCCCTGTTCACCGACGCGGCAGCGAACGAAGCGGCCGAAGCGAAGAAACTCGCTGCCGACCGCCGCGCCAAGTCACTGCTCCAGGGCTACACCGGAAATTCCTGCTCCGAGTGCCAGAATTTCACCATGGTGCGCAACGGGACTTGCGAGAAGTGCGATACGTGCGGCGCCACGAGCGGGTGCAGCTGAGAGAAAACCTAGCTGCTAATGCGTAACATCAACGGCCCGGTCGCAAGATCGGGCCGAGTTTATTTAAAAAAGTGATTCTTGGATTTCGCTCTCAACCCCGTGGTCGAGCCGGATCACACCATTAATTAGCCATTGCGGATAGGCTTTGTGTGTCCCCATCGCGAGAACAAAACCTTTTCTCGAGTACTCGACCCCAAATCTTTCGGTCATCTTTCGGAGCGTATCTGTCTCGCCATAGATCCGTTGCCACTTGAGAAAAGTTGCCTCTATCTCCCAATCCTGACAAGTTCCTTCTCGTGCCCCATCCGCCGTTTCGTATTTATATTTGAAAAGAAATGGAGCCGGCTCATAAGGAACTAAGCTCTTGCCTAAAAATCCAAACAGGCTGTTAGCCTCTTGGTCATGCCACAACCGAAATCGCGCTTTCTCGTTCTCAAATGTAGCAACGTCTTTTCTTTCAATCACAAACTCAGGATTCTTCGGCCGAATAAGCGCTAAACTTCGACCTTCCTCCAGTTCGGTATTAAGACTAGGAACAACATGCCGAGCTAGGAATTGAGCACGTGATTTTTCAGACAAACTGCCTGTTATTACGAGAGACTTATGCTCTAGCCTTCGGCTCTCACTTCGTTGGTCGCCTTTAGGAAGGCTCCAGCCATACTCAATGGTATCCCATCGACCGAACTTCTGGGCATCCTCCAGGGTTCGGAAAGCTACTGGGTATAGCCGAATCCAGTTACCGTTGAAATCTAACCCTGCACAACAGACTAGCTCGCCGTGAGTTTCTCCAACCCGCGGCGCAGCCTTTACCAAAATCACTGCAGAGTCGCGCGGTGAGAGAGATGCCAATCACGCAGCCTTTAGACGAAAACCTTTCGGCACACCAATATTTTTAATTGAACTCTTCTTAATTTTCAATATCTCTTCGCAAATAATAGAGCGATGGCAGTCTTTGTGATCTCTTTCAAAACACATTAGGCAGATGTTTTTTGTTTCTGCCTGCAAGGCCAATTCGCGGATTATTTTTCCAGCTGCCTCATTCGCGATATGGCTTCTGAAGATACGTTCAAACCGTGGACGATCACCGCTCCGAGCAGCCAACCGCCCTTCTCGGGGGTCACCCAGGATTTTTGTGTGTCTGTAGTCGATCGAAGAGTTTTGTAGATGGCTCCTGAGTGAATTTTTGGAGAAGCCTGGTTTTCTCGACAGAGGTAGATCCCTCACGTCGACAAGCAATTCGACCTTCGCTGCCTTCAATACGGATACGAAGTCGTCAATTTCGGAACCTTCATAGCCAATCGTCAGTAGCGCCATGGGACATCTCATTGTCTGTTGTGATGGTCATAGGCGACCAAACTTGTCCGAAGCGTGACGCGCGATCAACCACTAGCTCACACGTAAGGGCTCACGATGCAGCCATGGCCGGTTTCGACGGGCATTAAGGCAACACCCGCAGCGTCTGCTCATCAAACAGCGGCTCGTCCTGGCCCGCACGCACGAACAGCACTTTGCGCCCCGCCGGCACCTCAAAATACTGGATGCCGTCAGGCATTTCGCCCCACTCGCCGCAGGGCGGTTCGGGTACCTCGTTGGGATCGACAAGCGCTTTCAGCTCTTTCGCATAGGCGGCGTTGGGGCTGAATGTGTAGCGCTTGAGGCCGGCGGGCACGGCGACCTCAGTGTAGGGCATCAGCACACAGCGATCGCTGACGGCCTTGTCGGTCTTTTCCAGGAACAGGCGCTGCAAGGCAGCCTCGGCGGTTTCGCCCGGTTTGATGTCGAACACCTCGACCAGCGGATCGGCCGCGCCGCCGTCGCTGTATTTGATGGCGAGAGCGTTGCCGGCGAACTCGAAATGGATCTGGCGGAAGCCGAAGTCGCAGCGCTGTGCCCAAGCGGCCAGTCCGATCGTCTTGTCGGCCAGCCTTTCCCAGACGCATTTATCGATCGGCGGTCGCGACGGCGACGGCTCGTCGGCACGCGCCACGTCGGCCATCGTCGCGGACGCAGACAGGGCACAGGCCCAGGCGATCGATCTCACGGCGCTATTCATCGCTGCATCCTGTCAGGGCGAAGGCATCCCATGCGGAGCCTTCCGGATTGGCGTTGGCGAAATCGGCCCATTCGGTGAAAGCCACGCCGAAATCGGGCAGAAGCAGCCCTTTCGGCGCGGGCGTGGCTTCGCGCGCGTTCAACTGCTCGGCGCCGCCGCCGGTCAAGGCATAGATCTGGCCGTCCCATATCCTGCACAGCCCGCTGCCATCCTGCAGGCCCGCCTCGCGGTCCTCATCGGTGCAGGCGTGGCGGATGGTGCCGAGCGGAAAGGAATTCTTGCCATTGGTCCAGGTGATGTCGGCCGGCAAGCTTGTGCCGGTGTTGGGAACGGTCAGCGAAAACACCTCGGCCGTCAGTGCCGCCGGTTCGTTGTCGATCGGCCGGAATTGCATCACCGCGCCCGAGCGCGGCTCGCGATAGGTGGCATGGCTCAGCAGGCATTCCTTGGCGGTCGCTGCCTGCATCGGGCCGAGCAGGCCGAGGAAGACGAAGACCAGTTTGCGGGTGATCATCAAATGTCTCTGGGAAAGCGTTGCCCGGCCGTGTGCCGGCCCGCACAGTCGCATCATCCGCGCAAAAGCATAAGCGAAATCCGGCGCGGCTGCGTTTATCCGCTCCCTGCCGGTTGGCTGTCCTGGTGCGCCTGCTCACGCAGATGCTCCTTGGGTTCGGTATCAAGCACTCGCCAATCGCAACCGCGAAGTGCGGCCTCCATCGCATAGAGTGCGAGGATCGACACATGCAGTCCAAAACGGAACTTCAGCCGGTGGTAAGCTTCAACCACGCCGAAACCGCGCAAATCCTCCTCACAGAGAATATCGATTTCCGCCAGCATCCGCGCCATGGCCGGTCCGAGGTTCCTCATGTCTTCGATGCGAGTGCTCATCGCCGGGCCTCAGAGCGTTGAGGGCGCATACGACAGTTCCTCCAGGATTTGGCGATTTGTTTGGACCGCGGTCGCACACAGTCGCATCATCCGGCCAAAAGCGGAATCCGGAATGGCCGCATTCTCTGCTGGACGAATACTCCGCACAAATCCAACACTGCTATACGATCGAGCATGGCGGATCGAGGAGACAGGTGATGCGGCGCTTGGCAATGGCGATGGCAATGTCCGCATGCGCGAGCGGCACCGCGCTGGCCGCGCCGCCCTATGTCGGGACCTGGTCCCACGACCGGCTGAACTGTAGTGCGGCCGCCGACGTTCAACGCCAGACGGTCTTCACGGTAGACAAAGCGGCCCTTTCGCTTCCCGAATTCGGTTGCGAGCATGCGGCCTTTCGCAAAACAGCCACGGGCTGGGTGGTGCATGCGAGCCAGTGCTACGGCTCCGATCCGACACTCGAGGAGCCGTTCGCTCGTGTTATCCATATCGAGAGGCATGGCGCCATGTTGCGGTTCACCTGGCCTGGCTTCGACAGCGGACCGCTCGTGCGCTGCTGATGCAATCAGCGTCTCAAACCAGCCCGACCAGCAATGCCGCGCCGCCGAGAAAGCCCGCCGAACAGACCCACAGCAGCCAGAGCCCGCGCACCCGGCATTCCAGCACCGCCGAGGCGGGGTTGGCGGGGTCGTAGTGCACTTCGACCGGGCTGCCCTCGGCATAACTCCGTGCCTGGCCACTGACGAGGCCGGGCAGTGAAGCGGTGACCGTGGCGCCGAAGGTGATGCGGTCGGAGGTGTAGCGCTGGCCGGCGACGCCATAGCTGTAGACGATGCGGGATTTGAAGACGGTGTGCCAGCGTCGATAGTCGCTATGGTTTCGGAGCGCCTGCAGGCCCGAGGCGTCAATGCGGCCGGCGGCGACCGGCCATTTCGCGGCCTGCTCGGCAAGCGACTTCTGGGCGAAACCCATGCGCAGCGCAAACAGGCCCATGAACAGCAGCAATGCCGCGGCGCCGAGGTTCTGCGGCTTGGGCAGATGCGGCCGGATCGCCTCCAGCAGACCACCGACGGAAAACACCAGAACCAGCGCGCCGATCACCAGCCCGGCCGAAAGCTGGAACATGAACTTGAAGGCGCCGTCCGGCATGGTGCGCTCGATGACGGCTTTGCTCGGATCGGCCGGGTTGTAGAACACGGTCACCTCGGCGCCGCGCGGAAACTGCGCAAGGGTCTCGGTGACCTCGAAATTCCCCAGATTTTCCTTCACGCTGTAGCGCGAGCCTTGAAATTTCTTGCCGCCCACCTTGTATTCGAAGGTGATCGCCGGAAAATTGCGCATCTCGGTGGTATCGCTGCTGTCCGAGCCAGCGCCCGAGCTTCTGACTTCACGCGCCTCGACGCGCGACGAGATGATCTTTCCCGGCGTCGGCAACCAGTGGCTGAGCGCCTGCACCTCCCGCCATTTCACGACGGTGATGAACGACAACATGGCGGCGACCGCGCAGACAAAGCCGACAAGCAGAATCTTGAGTTCCACCCTGATCCCCCCGGAGTGCAGGAACCGGCACTAGACAGCACCGCGACGGCAATGTCTCGCTTATTCGCAAAATCGCGAGGCAATCCCATCACATCCCAGACGGAGCACCAAATGATCGATCACATAACCATCGAAGTGGGTGATCTGGAGAAGAGCAAGCTCTTCTATGAACGCGCTTTCGCGCCCCTGAATTATCGCCTGTCCTTCGGCAAGGAAGGCGTATTCTGGGCTTTCGATGTCGGCGATGGCTGCCTGTTCGAGATTCAGCGAACCGGCGAGGCGCCACCGCTCACCCATCTGCACGTCGCTTTCCGCGTCGGCAGCAAGGCAGAGGTCGATGCGTTCCATGGGGCAGCACTGGCGGCCGGAGCCAAAGACAATGGGGCGCCCGGCCGGCGTCCGGACTATGCCGAGAATTACTACGCCTGCTTCGTGCTCGACCCCGACGGCTACAACATCGAGGCGATGATCAACGAACCGTCGGTGCAGCAGCCTCGATAGGCGGCGAGAATGACGAAAGGGCGACATGTACCTCGCTCCTGCCACCCTCGGGCTCGGCCACAGTCACCCAGTGTCGCGCATGGCGCCCTGCGAGTTGATCCAAATCAACGCAGGCTCGTCGTCAGTGCTGTCTCCTCGGCTATCGTCCCAGGGAGAACGAACATGTCGACTTACGACTTCATGGTTGTCGCCGCAGTCCTGCTCAGCTTCGCATCATTTTCCGGTGTCCTGGCCTTTGCCACCTTCGACGAATCGCGTCGCCGCTACCCAAGATAAGGCGAAAGGACTGGTTGGATGGGCGGTCGCGCGGCCATGCACACGACGAAGTGATATAGGTGCAATTTGACGACGGATCGGGTGGGATGAGAACGTCTGGAAGATAACAACCGGAACGCGGCCATGAGCGACGAAACCGAGGACGACACCGACATCGTCAACCAGCTCGCCTATGTCAGGGCCGATCCCACTCAGCACGATACGACCACGCTTCTCACCATGATCGATGCCGCGATTGCCGAGATCATGGCCTTGAGGAGGAGCCTGCGGCTGAGCGAGGAGCGGAACGAGCGGGGCAACCAGCTCCAATAGGCAGCCGGAACGAGCAGCAACGCGCGAAAAGCGCTAGTCCGCGTCGGCCACCATCTGCCGGCCGCCGGCCCAGGCGCGCCATTGCCGCTCGTCGCCATTGAAGACGTTGAGGTCGATGCGGCCGGTGACACCATGCGACAGGCCGGAGCCGGAATATTGCCAGAACAGCCATTTGCGGTCGGGATAGACCTTTGAGGGATGCCTGGCCACCGCGCGCAGCCAGAACGGGTAGTCGAGGAATTGGCCCCTGAGATTGTCCCGGTAGAAATCGGGCGCTGTGTAGATGATCGGCCGCTGGCCGTAATGGCGCTCGAGCTTGTCCATGAACACCTGCATCTTCTCCAGCACCTTTTCACGCGACGGGCGCCGCTTGCAGCTGGACTCGCCGTTCCACTCGACATCGATCACCGGCGGCAAGGCGCCGTCGACCCTCGGCACGTTGCGGATGAACCAGTCGGCCTGTTCGCCGGCGGTGCGGCACCAGTAGAAGAAGTGGTAGGCGCCGCGCTTCAGCCCGGCGGCGTCGGCGTTGCGCCAGTTTTTCATGAACATCGGATCGAGATGGTCGCCACCGTCGGTCGCCTTGATGTAGGCGAAATTGGCGCCCTGGGCGCGCAGCTTCTCCCAGTTCACGTTGCCCTGCCAGCGCGACACGTCGACGCCATGCACGGCAAGGTGCCGTGGCGAGGAGCGGCCGAAATTGATCGGCTTGGCGTCGCGAAAGCCGTAGCGCGTGACCGGACCGGCGAGCATGGCAGGGGCTGCCCGCGACAACAGTTTCGGCGGCGAGACCAAGGCTGCCGGCTCGACCGGAGCATCGGCGCTGTCAGGCAATTCGGGCGCTGGAAAGGCTACCGTCTCCTCCTCCGCCAGGCCGAAAGGCTGAACATTGTCGTCCACTGGCGCGGCCTCGGCCAGCCTGCGCACATTGCTGGCCTTCGCCACCGGGACGGATGTGATCGGCGCGCTTGGCCGCACCACCGAACTGGTTGTCTCGTTCGATGGCCTCTGCACGTCGAGCGCGTCCATCCCCGATGTCGACGAGCAGCCCGCAAGGAACAGCGATGCGATCATGAAACTGACGACGCCTGGTAACCGCATCTGGACCTGTACTCGAAACGCAACAGACCGAGGGCAATGGCCGACGGACAACCGGACCAGTTATGAATGAGAAATTACCAATAAAGATTGAATCAAGTTTTTTACCATGCCTGTGACCGGTTTCGGACATTCGCCGCCGGCGCCATCGCAACGATCAAGGTCGCGACGATCGTCATCATACTGCGTGGCTGGCGGGCCGCGCGAACCCAGCCATATCGTGCCCTAGCAGGCTGTTGAAGAAGTAGTGGCGCGGGTGTTTGGAGCGTGATTCACTGTTCCCCGAATGATTGGGGGATTTGTGGTGCGCGGCTCAGACGAACGGACAGGCTCGCTGTTTTCGTATGTCGACCTTGAGGCTCGCGTTCGGCGAGACCATCCGCTGCGGGTGATACGGGAGATCGTGAACGCGGCTCTTGAGGTGATGGACGGGGATTTTGCGGTGGTTAATCGCCTAGGCTCGGCCGCCCGTCGATCACACCGGAACGGTTGCTGCGTGCGATGCTTTTGCAGGCCTTCTATGGCATCCGCTCGGAGCGTCAATTGATGGAGCGGATGGAGTTCGATCTTCTGTTCCGCTGGTTCGTGGGGCTTGGTGTTGACGAACCGGCCTGGGATCATTCGAGCTTCACCAAGAACCGGGATCGGCTGTTGGAGGGCGAGATCGCGGCAAAGTTTCTGCGCGCGGTGCTTGCTCAGCCAAGGGTAAAGCGGCTTTTGTCGTCGGATCACTTCTCGGTGGACGGGACGCTGATCGAGGCCTGGGCTTCAATCAAGAGCTTCCGCCGCAAGGACGGGAGCGACAATGATACCCGGATGGAGCGGGGCGTAACGCCGAGCGCGGCTTTCATAAGGAGAAGCGCTCCAACGACACACACCAGAGCACGAGCGATCCGCAAGCGCGGCTCTACAAGAAGGGCGACGGGCAGCCGGCGAAGCTCTGCTATATGGGCCATGCGCTGATGGAGAACCGTCATGGGCTTGCAGTGGATGGCGGCATTACCCAGGCCACGGGCACGGGCGAGCGTGATGCCGCGCTCGCCATGTTGGACCGCAGACCGTCGCGGCGGCGCATCACGCTGGGCGCCGACAAGGCCTATGACGTGCGCCAGTTCATCAAGGATCTGCGCGAGCGCAAGGTCACGCCGCATATCGCCGTCGACGGCCATCTGAGCAAAACCGGCAAGCCTCGCGTGACGGCGATCGATGACCGCACGAAGCGCCATCCGGGCTATGATGTCAGCCAACGCTGCCGCAAGCGGATCGAGGAGGTGTTCGGATGGATCAAGGCTTCGGCCGGCATGGCCAAGGTCAAGCTGAGAGGATGCGCCCGTGTGGGCGCGGCCTTCACCTTGAACCTGGCGGCTTACAATCTGATCCGCTTGCCCAAGCTGCTGGCGACGCCGATATGAGCGTCACCGGTCGCTGGCGGATCGTCGAGATGCCCGACTATGTCGGGGACTATCGCGACATGATGGAGCCTGCCTACATTGAGTTCGCGGCCGATGGCTCCGGCGAATTCGCCTTCGGCTGCGTCACCGGGCAGATCTTCGGCGCGGGCGACGGCAACAATGTCGCCTTCTCCTGGCAAGGCAATGACGAAATGGACGAAGCCCAAGGCAATGGTTGGGCTGAAATCCAACCCGACGGCTCTATCAGCGGACAAATCTGCTTTCATGGCGGCGATGAAGCAGACTTCATCGCCCGCAAGTGGACTTCTTCAACAGCCTGCTAGAGCATTTCGCCGTTTCACGGAAACGGTGAAATGCTCTATCTCTTTGTTTTTACGCAATTCCCAAGGGAAAGCGCTACGCGCTTTTCCCGGGAAAACCGTGTCGCACTTTTCCTGGAATTGCTCTAGCCACCTTTCCTGAAGACGCCGATCATCGGCCCCAGATTCCAGTAGTCGTCGTTGCGGCCAATGGCCGGGGCGAGCAGGCTCGATATCGTACCGTCGAGAAACAGCGCGTTGTCGCAGCCGAGCGCATCGCGGAACAGCCGGGCGAACGCATGGAACGTCACCGTGCCGTTCGAAATGGCAAAGACTGTGACACCGTCCTTGCGCACCCCGACCCCGTCGCGGGTCTTGCGCGATGTGCCGTCGGCCTGAAATTTCGGATGAAGCTGACCGTCGATCACCAGCATCGGCCCCGATTGCGTCGCATAGTCGGTTGCCGGCCGCTTGCTAACGAAATCCCTGGTCGCCCGGACTGCTGCCTTGCCGTCGCTGACATAGAAGATGCCATTTGGCTGCAGCGAGAAATTGCCGCTGCCCGATCCCGTCTTGACCGTCGCCATTTCCCGGCCACGCTCGACATAGAGGCCGACCGGCCTGAGGTCGGGATGATACATGCCGGCATTGATGGCAAACAGCATCGTGCGGCCAGCCATGCGCTGGGCGGCGTCGAGATTGCGCAGCGACTGAAATGGCTTGCCTGTCTGGTCCTTCCAGAACAGCTCGACCGAATATTGCTTGGGGTCGACCTCGCAGACCAGATAGCTGGTCGCCTCGAAGGTAAAGTCGCGGCACGGCGGCACCGTCGCGAACCATTGGCCGAATGCCACCGTCGTGGCGACCGCCTGCGGCAACGCGGCCTTGAGCAACGCCAGCAGCAGCGGCGCGGAATTGAAAAGCGTCAGAAAATCCATGCACCTACCCAGCTCCAACGAGCCACTGTGGATAGCATCGCCGGCCGGCATTGTGGAAGCTCGGCCTGGAACGGCGCGGTTCAGAACCGGCGATGGGATGTCGCGGAGCCGACGGGACTAGCCGCGGAGCCGACGGGACTGGCCGCGGAGCCGACGAGACTATTTGACGGCACTGACCAGCTGTTCGTCGCCACCAAGAATGGAGACCCAGTGTCCGGTGTCGTCGCTCGCCTGCCGTTTCAGGTAGCGGTAGCTGGTCTCGTTCCAGAGCCGGACCTTGTCGGTCAGATTGTCGAGGATGAAGTCGCCCTTGTCCGTCCGCACCGTCAACACGGCATGACCTTCGCCATCAGGCTTGCGAACCACCGTCATCAGCAGATTGGCTATGGCAATGCCCAGCCTGTTCAGTTCACGCCGCTTTTCCAGCGCGTAATCCTCACAGTCGCCGAAGCCGTTGTCCGGATAGGCCCACCACTCGTCCTTGCCGTAATTGTCCACGTCGCTCATCGGCTTGACGCGCGTGTTGACCGAGAGATTTACGGCTGAGATCTCGTGCAGCAGCTTGCCGGTCATCTGTTCCGGCACGCTGTCGTGCGAGCGGATCGAACATTCGGCGGCATGTATCTTGCAGAAATCATAGTGGCCAATCGGCTGGGACGTCGAGCCGCCGACAACCATGGAAACAGGAGCCGCGTAGGCGAAATTCGCTGCTGAACACAACGCGGTCAGAGCAACCGCCAGCCCCAGCCCCTTCGCCTTGCGGCGCCAACCCTTCGAGGATGCCATCCGGCCCCGCCCATCTGTTTTGTTAACAGAACGTTAAAGGCTGTTACCTACCGAAGTCAATCAAGCCGGCTGATCACATCTTTGCGGGCCGAAGCGTGGAGGTTTCAGGGTTGCTCCCGCGCAACACAGAGCCGACCGCGAGCCTAGGCAAGCCACCCCATCGCAACGCCCAGCAGCAAGACGATGCCGAGCAGGCCACGATAGATGACGAAAGGCCAGGCGGAAAAGCGCTCCAGCACGCGCATCAGGCCCCAGATGGCGAAGAAGGCGGAAATCGAGGCGACGACCAGTCCGGTGGCGAGAACCGACCATCCGTGGGCATCGAGATGGACCTTGTGCAGTTCCCAAAGCTCCTTGAGGCCGGCCAGAGCGATGGCCGGCAGCCCGAGCAGGAACGAGAAGCGCGCTGCCTCGGCCCGCTTGAAGCCGAGCCCAAGTGCTGCCGTCAGGGTCGAGCCCGAGCGCGAGACGCCGGGTATCAGCGCGCCGATCTGGGCGACGCCGACAAGCAGCGCATCGGCGAGCGAGGCTTCGCCCATGGTGCGCCGGTGGCGGGCGAAAATCTCGGCCAGCGCCAGCAGGACCGCCATGGCGATGCAGGACCAGCCGATCACGCTCAGGCTGCGCAGCGGCGAACCGCAGGCATTGAGGATGCCCGACAGCGCCACGCCGGCAATGACGATCGGGATCGTCGCCAACACGATCCAGTAAGCCAGCCGGAAATGCCGGTCGGCAAAATCGCGGCGTGTGAGGGCGTCGATGGAACCGAACAGCAGGTCCCTGACATCGCCCCAAAAATAGCTGACCACGGCGGCAAGGGCCGCAAGCTGCATGGCGGCGGAAAAGGCCGACCCGGGATCCTGCCAGCCGAGCACCGCCGGCACGATACGCATATGGGCGGTCGAGGAGATCGGCAGCAGTTCGGTAATGCCCTGCACAAGGCCGAGAAAGGCGACCTTGGCATATCCCAAGCCGACAAAGCCCGTGTCCAGGCCTTGGGTACAGATGTCAGCCATGTCGGGTTCCGTGTGCCTGAGAGATCGAACTTGCGCGGGAGCGACCAGCCTTGGCCCGTCGCGCTTGGCCTGTCGCGGGCAAGCCTTACCGTCATGGACGAGATAATCAATTTACGGATTTGTAAGCTGGTGAGACAGCACCGAACGCGCGTCGGTCAGGACCGGTCCGAAAGGGCCGGCCTGAGTTCTCACAGGGAGTGTTCTCACAGGAGAAAAAAGACAAGGCGATTACGGACACAGCCAGAGTTTCTGGCAGGTCCTGGCGATCACATGCGCCGGCGGAACGACGGGTTCGTCGACGGAAGGCCGGCGAGCCCGTTCGAGCAGCATGCGCACCTGTTCAGGGCGCACACGATCGCGCTCCATCACAAGCAGGACCATCGGATCGCTCAAAAGCTCGTCCAGGGTGCTGATGCTGTCGTTCATCCGTCGTCTCCTCGAATGCCGGCCCGCGCAGCATAGATAGGAAGACAATCATGGCCCGCCAATGACGTTTTGCCGGCTATCGCGTGATGTTTTGGATTAAATTTTGGTCATCGCCTTACTGTCCTGGCGCCGCCGCGTGGCGAGGGAAGTCTAGGCTGGTGGCGGAGCGCCTTCATATTGCGGCAAGCCATCATCGAGCACCACCCAAGGCTGTTTCGAGGCGGTGAAAATGTGCATCTGCGGCCTGAAGGCCGAAGGGTCGTCGAGCGAACCGGTGGTGATGCCGATGATGCCGGCGGACTCGCGCCGCGAAAACATCGTGGTGCCGCAGCTCGGGCAAAACCCGCGCTTGAGATCAGGCGAGCTGTTCACCGTCGCCAGCGGTCCCTCGATCGTCACATCGTCGATGCGAAACAGCACGCGCGCGTTGAAGGCAGCGCCGATCGCCTTCTGGCAAAGCCTGCAGTGGCAGATGCGTTCGTTGATCGGAGCCGCGTCGGTGCTGTAGCGCACCGCTCCGCACAGGCAGCCGCCCTGATGTTTAGCCATCGTCTTGTTCCGCAAATCGAGAAAATAAGCGGCAAGGTAGTCGCACGGCCGACAGGGTCAATTGAAAAGCCTTGATACGATGCCATCGATAATCGGAATGCGATGGAGTTTGTCGTGGCGCAAGAGATCGAGACCATCGGAATTGCCGACCTGTTCGAGCCGCCCTCGCCGGCTCGCGACCATGTTGATACCAGGATCATGGCCGCCGCCTCGGGGATCGGTTTCATGGCTGTCCGCGACTTTCCCGGCGATCACTGGCTGACGCCGGACAGGCGAGCACAATTGCTGCGCATCTTCGCGCTGTCCGAAGCCGAGAAGCAGAAGTTGCTGCGCTGGAATTTCGACCCGACCAGGAAGAACGTCTACCGCGGCTGGTTCCCGCTGCAGCCGACAGCCGTTTCCTACAAGGAAGGCATCGACATCGGGCCGGATATCATCGGACCGGATATCATGGGACCGGATATCGCCGATGCCGGAGGTTTTTCGGCCTCCGACGATCCGCTGCGCGAGCCGACGCCGCTGCCGGCCGAAGGTGCCCTGCCCGGCTGGCGCGCCGCGGCGGCGGACTACTACCGGTCGATGGAGGGCGTCGGCAACGCGCTGATGCGGTCGATCGCGCGCGGGCTTGGCCTGCCGGAAACGATCTTCGATGCCTGTTTCGATGACGGCATCTCGACGCTGCGCCTGATCCGCTATCCCCTGCGCGATGCCAATGCCGGCGTCGACACCAGCGGGCCGGAGTTTTCGGTGATCCACAAGGGCGAGACGCGCACCATCATCGGGCGCGAACATGCCGATTCCGGTTTCGTCACCTTGCTGGCGCAGGACGGCGTCGAAGGCCTGCAGGCCAAAAACCTCGCCGGCGAATGGATCGACGTGCCGCCGGCCAACGGCACGCTGGCGGTCAATTTCGGTCAGTTGCTGGAGCGCTGGACCGGCGGGCGCGTCCGTGCGACGCGGCACCGGGTGATCGCGCCGAAGACGGTGCGGCTGTCGATCCCGTTCTTCTACGAACCGCGCGTCGATGCCGAAATTGCGCCGCTGCCATTGGCAGGCACCGCGCCCTTCGAGCCGTTTCTCTACGGCGACTATCTCTGGGAAGCGGCGACGAATTTCGTCGAGATGAGCGGCATCAAGCATCTCAGGCAGCCGCGCCGCGCCAAGGCTTCATAGACCCGCCGGTCATCTCGTTGCAGAGACGACCGGCGGGGACATGACAGGCTATTCGGTTTCGCTGACCACTTCGTCCCAGCTCTTTACCTTGGTCTCGCCGTTGAGGAACGGCAGCGCGGCGGCCGTCAGTTCCGGGGCGAAGAAGACATCGTAATGGGTGCGGTTGGGCAGGATCGCCAGGCGGTTCTGCGACAGGTTTTCGCGCATCCAGCCGGCGTCCTTCAGTCCGCCGCCGAGCATCTGGTAGAACTTGATCTCATGCTCGGGCTTGTACATGTCGCTGTCCCCATAGGCCAGCATGACCGGCATCTTCAGCTTGGGAACATCGGCCGAGAAGTCCCGGTTCTGGCGCATGAAATTGCCGAGCGCGTCGAGCAGTTTGGGGAAGTCTTCCGGATGCGGCGCGACGGCGACGTAGGACTTGTACATCGGCGTGTCCTTCATGAACGGCGCGGCGGCGGCGCTCACCTGCGCCTGCTGCTGGCGCATCTCGTCATAGAAGCCGTCCGTGGCATAGCCGGTCGAGACTAGCACAAGGCGGCGCACCATCTCGGGATGCCGGACTGCCATGCGGAAAGCGACACCGCCGCCGAGCGAATAGCCCATGACGTCGACCTTGTCGTAGCCGAGTGCCTTGACGATATCGGCCATGTCGTCACCAATCGCCTCCACGCTGAATGGCCGGTCGCCGAGCGCCGTGCGGCCATGGCCCTGGAGGTCGACACCGATGACGGTGCGATTTTCGGCGAACTTGGGCAGGATCGGCGCGAACATGTCCGTCGAGCCAAGACCGCCATGCAACAGAAGCAGCGGCTCGCCGGTGCCGTAGATGGCGTAGTAATAGTTCAGGCCGTTGATCGGCAGCAGGCCGGACTTTTCCGGCTTCAACGGTGTTCTCGTTTCGGTCGTCATGGCAGGTTCCTTTGCATTGGTGGTGCCCGGGCAGGCGAGAAGCGCCGCGGCCGAAGCAAGAATGGCGAAAAACAGGGTTCTGGACATATCGGTCTCCTCGAGTCCTTCCGGTGTCAAAGCGATCCTGTCGGTTCAAAGCGTCTTGTGGTGTCAAAGCGTCTTGTGGTGTCAAAGCGTCATGGCGAGGTCTTCAAGCTGGTCGGCGCACTGGCCCCAACCCTGATGAAAACCCATCGCTTCGTGCTGCTCGCGGTCGGCGACGCTCCAGTGCCGAACGCGCGCGATGTAGCGGGTCTTGCCATCGCCTTCATCCTCGAAGGTCAGCACGACGGTCATGAATGGCTTTTCCGACGGCTTCCAAGCCTGTGTGTAGGCATCGGTGAAGACGATCTTCTTGCCGGGAATGACTTCCAGGAAGACACCGGGGTTAGGAAACTCATTGCCGTCCGGGCTAGCCATGACAACCAGAGTCGAGCCGCCGGTGCGCACATCCATCTCGGCGCGCGGCGTCGTCCACGGCTTTGGCGAGAACCATTGCGTGACCAATTTCGGCTCGGTCCAGCAGCGATAGACGCTGTCGCGCGATGCATCGATGATGCGGGCAAGAACCAGTTCGCGGTCGTTGTCGGGGGCAATGTCGAGCTTGGTGGCCACGGTGGTCTCCTCGGGTTTGATCTGTTTGATCTGGGGGTTGATCCGGCTTCCGTCCCAAGGACGAGCCGATGCAACGCAACCCGACACCGCCAGTGAAAAAATCTGGCGACTGGAGAAAATCTGGCCACTGCTTGTATGATTGGAGGGTGGGGGGGAAAGCGGCCCGTGTCAGTGGCGCTTGGCTTGCACCAGATAGGCGTCGATCTCGGTTTCGCCGAGCCACTTCGCGGCCTCGAGCCGATGCAGGCCTTCGACCAGTATATGGCGCTTGCCGTCGTGGCGGACCTGGATCGGCGTCTTCATGCCGTTCTCCAGTATGTCCTCGGCGAGATGCCGGACGGTCTCGGGGTGCAATGTCTTCTTGCGCGCCGTCGGCACGTAGATGTCGTCGACCTTGACCTTTTGCACTCTGAGCATGCCGATCCCCGTGGCGGAAAAACGCCGCCGTTTGTGGAAATAGTCTTTTTGGCAACGGCGGCCAAGGGCGCGGCTAACGAATGCTGGTCCGATCGTTTCCATTTGACGCTTGCCCTGCAGATCGCCGAAATGACGGCTTGCCACTTCTTCGGTGTTCATGACCCATCTACCCACGGAATTCCCCGATTTCGGACTAACGCCCGAGCAGCGCCGCCACGCGGTGCGCGGGCACTACTACGAATGGCCTGGGATGGACGGCGAGCGCGGCGAGATCTGGTGCTACTCGGACCGATTTTCCTATCGTCCCGGCGAGACGGTGACGCTGCATGTCAGTTCGACGGCTCCATCCTTCGGCATGACGATCATCCGCGACGGCGGCACCGAGACGAAAGTGTTCGAGAAATCGGGCATCGCGGCACGCTGGCAGGACAGTCCGGACCAATGCTCGGCAGAGGGCTGCGGCTGGGAGGCTTCGTTCGAATTCCGCGTCGGCGGCGACTGGCCGTCCGGTGCATACCGCGTGACGCTGACCGCCAGCGGTGGCGACGGCGAGCCGATCCAGTGCCACCATCTGTTCATCGTCAGCCCGCAACCTGGCAAGAAGCCCGGCCGCGTGCTGCAGGTTGCGGCGACGGGCACCTGGCTCGCCTACAACACCTGGGGCGGCTCCAACCACTATCAAGGCATCACCGGACCGGACCGCAACCAGTACTCACCCATCGTATCGACCCAGCGCCCCTGGTGCCGTGGCTTCGTCGTGCTGCCGAAGGATGCGCCGCGCGTGCCGCTGGAAGTCGCCGTGCCGCCGAAGACGGTGCCGCGCTATCCACACATGGAATGGGCGCTCGCCACCGGCCATTCGAAGAAATACGCCTCGTCGGGTTGGGCCAGCTACGACAGTCATTTCTTCCGCTTCGCCGAGCGCGCCGGCTATGCCGTCGACCTCGCCAGCCAGCACGACCTGCATTTCTCGCCCGACATCCTTGACGGCTATGACTGCGCCGTCTTCGTCGGCCATGACGAGTACTGGACCTGGGAAATGCGTGACGCCGTCGACAATTATGTGGAGCGCGGTGGCCACGCGGCGCGCTTTGCCGGCAACTTCATGTGGCAGACGCGGCTGGAGGACGAGGGGCGCCGCCAGGTCTGCTACAAATACCGTGCCCGCGCCGAGGATCCCGCCTATCGCGGCGGCGACGTGACCCGCGCCACCAACTCCTGGGAAGCGCCCGAAATCGGGCGGCCGGGCTCGGCGACTTTCGGGCTGAATGCCACCCGTGGCCTTTATGCCGGCTGGGGCGGCTGCGCGCCGCGCGGCGTGCGCGGTTTCCCGGTCTATCGGCCGGAACATTGGGCCTTTGCCGGCACCGGCATCTACTATGGCGACCTCCTCGGCGCCGACAGCCATGTCTATGGCTATGAGGTGGACGGACTCGACTTCGAGATCCGCGGTGGCCTGCCCTACCCCACGTCAGACAGCGGCGCGCCGGATGGATTGCAGGTTCTCGCCGTCGGCCTGGCTTCCCAGGTCGAGGAAAGCGCCGATATCCCGATCGAGGACCAGTTCCTTACCGACGAGGATGGCCGCTTCAGCGCCGAAACGCTGTTCGGCGAGGGCAGCGACGCCAATCTGGAGAAAGTCAAACGCGGCAACGGCATGATCGTCAATTTTCCGCGCGGCAAGGGCGAGGTGTTCCACGCCGGAAGCTGCGAATGGGTTGCCGGCCTGCTAAGACAGGACCCGATGGTCGAACGCGTCACAAAAAATGTCCTCGATCGTTATCTCGGAAAGCCCTGACATGTCGAAAACTCAGACCGCCGCTCAACCGACTGAAGTCCGGCGAGACTCGCATCTGTTCTATCTCTCCAGCTTGCGCCGACCGCTGATCGACCGCGCCGAGGGCATCTACATGTGGACGCAGGACGGCCGCCGCTTCATCGATGGATCGAGCGGGCCGATGGTCGCCAATATCGGCCATTCCAACCGCAACGTCCTCGATGCCATGAAGCGGCAGATGGACCGCGCCACCTTCGCCTATCGGCTGCATTTCGAGAACGAGCCGGCGGAAGAACTCGCGCGGGAACTCGCGGGGAAACTGCCGGAGGGCATGGACCGCATTTTCTTTGTCTCGGGCGGCTCGGAAGCGACCGAATCCTGCATCAAGCTGGCGCGGCAATGGGCGGTCGCCACCGGACAGGCCAGCCGCTGGAAGGTGATCACCCGCTTTCCCTCCTATCATGGCGGCACGCTGGGTTCGCTCTCGATCACCGGCGACGATGCGCTGTCCGAAACCTTTGCGCCGATGATGCGGCCGATGCCGACCGTGCCGGCGCCGACCGCCTGGCGCGACCGTGACAATCTTTCGATGGAGCAGCGCGGCGTTCGCTATGCCGACATGCTGGAGGAGAAGATCCTCACAGAGGGGCCGGAAAACGTGGTCGCCTTCATCATGGAGCCGATCGGGGGTGCCGCCACAGCAGCCCTGGTGGCGCCGGACAGTTACTATCCCCGCATCCGCGAGATCTGCGACCGCTATGGCATCCTGCTCATTCATGACGAAGTGATGAGCGGCGCCGGCCGCACCGGCAAATTCCTCGGCGGCGACCACTGGAACTGCAAGCCCGATATCGTCGCGCTGTCAAAGGGACTGGGCTCGGGCTACGCGCCGCTCGGCGCGCTCGCCGCACCGATGCGGCTGGTGCAGCCGTTGCTCGCCTCCGGCGGCTTCCAGCATGGCCACACCTATGCCGGCAATCCGCTGGCCTGCGCCGCCGGCCTTGCGGTTCTGGGTGAAATGGACCGGCTCGACCTGATCGCCAATGCGGCTGCCATGGGCGATGTGCTGATGGACGGATTGAAGGGACTTGCCAAGCGCTTCCCATTCATCGCCGACGTGCGCGGCAAGGGTCTGCTCACCGGCGCCGAGATGGTCGCCGATCCAGAGACGCTGCGGCCCATCGACCAGGGCAAGAAAGCGACGCAGCGGCTGCTCGACCTTTCCTATGCGCGCGGGCTGATCATCTATGGCCGCAGGGTCAAGGGTGGCATCGACGGCGACAATTTCATGGTCGCGCCGCCAATGATCGTGACCAGCGAGCAGGTCGGCGAAATCGTCTCCATCATCGGTGACGCGCTGGAGGTTCTGGCTTCCGAGCTCGACCTGCCGGTCGAAGGCCGGGGGTAAGGGAATGGCGCCGCGAAAAGTCATCATCACCTGCGCGGTCACCGGCTCGGTGCATACGCCGTCGATGTCGCCCTACCTGCCGGTGACGCCGGACCAGATCGCGGCGGATGCCATCGCGGCGGCCGAAGCCGGTGCCTCGATCCTGCACCTCCACGCACGCGACCCCAGGGATGGCCGCCCGACCGCCGATCCGGACGTCTTCATGCAGTTCCTGCCGCGCATCAAGCAGGCAACCGACGCGGTGATCAACATCACCACCGGGGGCTCGTCGCTGATGACGCTCGACCAACGGCTGGCTGCGCCGCTCCGCGCCGAGCCCGAAATGTGCTCGCTCAACATGGGCTCGATGAACTTCGCGCTGTTCCCGATGCTGGACAAACCACGGGAGTGGCAGCACGAATGGGAACCGAAACTGCTAGAAGCCACCCGCGACACCATCTTCAAGAACACCTTCGCCGACATGGAGGGAGTGCTCGAAAGACTCGGAAAAGGCTGCGGCACGCGCTTCGAGTTCGAGTGTTATGACGTCGGCCACCTTTATTCGCTGGCGCATTTCCGCGACCGGGGCCTGGTGTCGGGGCCGCTGTTCATCCAGTTCGTGATGGGCATCCTGGGCGGCATTGGCGCAGACCCGGACAATCTCGTCCACATGAAGCGCATCGCCGACAAATTATTCGGCGACAGCTACCAGTTTTCAGTGCTGGCCGCCGGCCGCAACCAGATGCCGCTGATCTCGATTGCGGCAGCCATGGGCGGCAATGTCCGTGTCGGGCTGGAAGACAGCCTCTATGATGGCCGCCAGCTGGCGAAATCCAACGCCGACCAGGTGCGGCGCATCCGTGGCATTCTCGACGGGCTATCGCTGGAAGTTGCCACGCCAGCCGAAGCGCGCGACATGCTGGCGCTCAAGGGCGGGGATAGGGTGGCGTTTTGAGATGCCCTTGACTGAGATGTTTGCGTTCCGTCACACCCCCCTCTGTCCTGCCGGACATCTCCCCCGCAAGGGGGGAGATCGGATGTCAGTTCGGCTTTCGCAAATCTCCAACGTCAAAAGAGTGGCGGCAAGGCCAAAGCTGCCAATCTCCCCCCATGCGGGGGAGATGTCCGGCAGGACAGAGGGGGGTGCCTTGGCACCATACCTGTGTTGAGCAACTCATCCAAAATCCTCCTCCGCCCCGGCCGCATCGAAGACGTCGAAACCATACACGCGGCAATCCTGAAACTCGGCACCCATATCGGCGCGCCCGAGGAAATCGTCTCGACGGCGGACGATCTCAGAACCTGGGGCTTCGGCGCAAAGCCCGCCTTCTCGACCCTGATCGCCGAAGTCGGCGGCGAATTCGCCGGCCTCTGTCTGCATTTCCCGATCTTCTCGACCTGGATGGGGCGGCCTGGCGTCTACGTGCAGGATCTCTACGTCGAGGACCGGTTTCGCGGCCGCAAGGTCGGCGAGCGGTTGTTGAGGCGCGTCGCGGCTGAATGCCGGAAAGAAGGTGGGGTCTATCTCAGACTGTCCGTCGACACCGACAATGAAGGCGCCAAGGCCTTCTACGAAAGGCTGGGCATTGCCTGGTCCAGCTACGAACAGACGCAGAAGATCATCGGTGAAGCCTTTTTCGCCTTCGCCGATGCGCCGGAAAATGGGGAGCAGGAATGAAAGCCTTTTATGCGCAGGAGCAGAAGCGCCACGACCCCAAGGCCTTCCTTTCCAGCGGTGCCGCACAGCCCAATCCGGAAAAGCCCGAACGCGTCGAGAGATTGTTAGCCGGCGCAAAATCTGCGGGCTGCACGATCGAACGGCCGCGCGATCACGGGCTCGGCCCTGTTTCGGCGGTGCACACACCCGAATATCTCGACTTTCTCAAGCATATCTTTGACCGCTGGCAACGCATCGATGGCGCATCCGCCGAGGTGATCCCCAACATCCATCCGATCGCACGCAATGGTTCCTACCCGGCCTCGGCGGTCGGCCAGGCCGGCTATCACATGGCCGATACGGCTTGCCCGATTTCCGGCGAGACCTGGCAGAGCGCGCTATGGAGCGCCTGGAGCGCGGTCGAAGCCGCCGAAACGGTGATGGCTGGCGCATCGGCCGCCTATGCGCTGTGCCGCCCGCCCGGCCACCACGCCTTTGCCGATGTCGCCGGCGGCTTCTGCTTCATCAACAACTCGGCCGTTGCGGCTCAGGTTCTGCGCAGAAACGCGGCCCGCGTGGCGATCCTCGATGTCGACCTGCATCACGGCAACGGCACGCAAGGCATCTTCTATGCACGGCCCGATGTGCTCACCGTTTCGCTGCACGCCGACCCGGTGCGTTTCTATCCGTTCTTCTGGGGTCATGCCGACGAGCGTGGCGAAGGGCCGGGCCTCGGCTATAATTTCAACCTGCCGCTGCCACGCAAATCCGCCGACGCGGCGTTTCTCGAAGCGCTCGAGATCGCATTCCAGCGCATCCGTGCCTTTTCGCCCGATGCGCTTGTCGTGGCGCTCGGCCTCGATGCGTTCGAAGGCGATCCGTTCGGCGGTCTCTCTGTGACCACGCCCGGCTTCTCGCGCATTGGCGAAGCCATCGCCAGGCTCGGCCTGCCGAGCGTCATCGTCCAGGAAGGCGGCTATCTCTGCGACGCACTCGGCGACAATCTCACCGCCTTCCTCACCGGTTTCGGCGGCAAGGCGCGGTGACAATTCAAACCGGCTTTAGGATCGCTGCTGCCTGAGCATGGCGACGACCCGATGCACGCTCTCCAGCGTCTCGTCGATCTCGTCGGATGTGTTGTAGTGTGCGATGCCGATGCGCACGACGCCTTGCTCGGCCGGAATGCCCAGTTGGTGGACGATCTCCCAAGCGTAGTTATGGCCGGACCACAGGAAGATGTTTTCGGCGTTCATCTGCCGGACGATGGTTTCGGGAACGATGCCGTCAACAGTGAAGGAGACTGTCGGTACGCGATCTCCGAGCCGCTTCGGGTCGGTGATCCCGTGGATAGTCAGGCCTGAAATGTCGGCCAGGCCATCGATCAGCCTTTGCGCCAACGGGTTTTCATAGGCAATGGAGACTTCGAACGCCTTCGCGATCTTCTGCCTTCTTGAACCGCCCTGGCCCGCTGCCGCGCCCAGTTCGGCAAAATAATCGACCGCCGCTGTGAGGCCAGCCATCAGCTCGATCTGCGGCGTGCCGAGTTCGAACCGCTCCGGCAGCCCATTGGACGAGCAGCGGCATTTGTAGGCCTTCAGGCCATCGATGATATCCAGCCGTCCCCACAATATGCCCATATGCGGGCCGAAGAATTTGTAGGCCGAGCAGATCAGGAAATCGCAGCCGAGTTCCTGCACGTCGATCAGGCCGTGCGGCGCGAACTGGACGGCGTCGACATAGACCAGCGCGCCGGCCTGTTTTGCGATGGCAGTCAGGGACTTAACCCGGTTGATCGAACCGGTGAGGTTGCTGGCATAGTTCAATGCAAGCAGCCGCGTCTTGTCGGATAGCAGATCATTCAGCGTCGCCTCCTCGACCTGCCAACTCCTTTCGCCGAACGGCAGCCAGCGCACCACAAGGCCAAGATTTTCGGCCAGCTGCAGCCAGGGCGAGACATTGCCCTCATGGTCCATCCGGGTGAGGATGATCTCGTCGCCGGGCTTCATGGTGCGGCCGAGCGTGCGCGACATGTGATAGGTCAGCGTCGTCATGTTGGCGCCGATGATGATTTCCTCGCGGCTCTCCGCGCCAAGGAAATCGGCCATTGCCTGATGCGCGTCATCGACGACTTGTTGAGCGGCGGTCGTCGTTTCGAAATAGCCGCCGAGATTGGCGTTGGTGGTGAGCAGGCAGCGCGACACCGCGTCGGCGACAGCCTGCGGCACCTGCGTGCCCGCGGGGTTGTCGAGATAGATGCGGCGACGCCCTTTGTCGGTCAGGGACAGAGCCGGGAATCTTGCTCGCACCGCCTCGATCGGAAAGTCCGCCATTGTCTCCACCCTTTTGTTATTCCTGATTAATTCCGCACCTTGAACCAATCAAGGACAAGGATTGCCGACCCGCTGATGGATCGCATCCACCGCCTTTTGCATCTCTTCGGTCCAGACGACATCCACCGAGGACAGCGCCATTTCCAGCTGCGAAATGGTCGTGGCGCCGACGATGTTCGAGGTGACGAACGGCCGACTCGATACATAGGCATTGGCAAACAGCGCCGGCTCCAGCCCAAACGAACGCGCCAACTCGTTGTATTCGAGTTGCACCTCCGCGGCATTTGGCGTCTCGTAGCGCTGGCCACGATTGAACAGCTGCGAGCGCGATCCTTGCGGGCGGGCGCCATGGTCGTATTTACCGGTGAGGTAGCCCTGTGCCAGCGGCGAATAGGCGAGCAACGAAACCCCTTCGCGTTCGCAGACCTCGGCGAGGTTCACCTCGAAGGTGCGGTTGACCAGATTGTAGGCGTTCTGGATCGAAGCGACGCGCGGACCAACGCCCTTGTCGGCCTCGGCAAGGAACCGCATCACGCCCCAGGAACTCTCGTTCGACAGGCCGAAATGGCGAATTTTTCCCGCCTTTACCAGTTCCTCGAAGACGGCAAGCGTCTCTTCTATCGGCGTTTCGCCCGCCGGCGCACCGATCGCATCGGGACGACGCGCTACGGCGCCGACGCGTGTCGGGTTGGCGCCCCACGGAATGTCCCTTTCCGGCCAATGAATTTGATAAAGGTCCAGATAATCGGTGCCGAGCTTGGCCAGCGATTTGTCGATGGCGTCAAGGATATCGGCGCGCACCAGTTGCGACGGCCTGTCGCCGCGAAACCAGCTGTTGGCGGTGCGGCCGACGACCTTGGAGGCAAGGATCACCTTGTCGCGGTTTCCGTTGGCCTTCATCCAACTGCCGATGATCTTTTCCGTCCGCCCCTGCGTCTCGGCCTTCGGCGGGATCGGATAGAGTTCAGCGGTGTCGATGAAATTGACGCCACGCGAGAAGGCGAGGTCCATCTGGGCATGCCCCTCGGCTTCCGTGTTCTGCTGACCCCAGGTCATCGAACCCAGGCAAATCTGGGTAACAAGGAGATCGGTCCGACCGAGACGGCGTTTGTGCATGGAATTTCTGCTCCGAGGGAAAGCGTGCGCGGCAGCGCGGGAATGAGGTCAGCATCTATAGGGAAAGCGGCGGCGCTCTCCAAGCCTCGGCAGGCCGACTTTTGCGTGAGTTGGGGTTGTCTAGCGGCGAGCGCCGGCCACCGCGCGGCGCTTGGCTTCGTCGATCAGCATGTTGGCCACCTGCATGCGGATCATGGCGCGCTGGCGCAGATGCGGGGCGACACGGTCCGGATGGTTGGCGAAGGCGAAGCTGCGGCGAATACGGCCGAAATCGGCGATGCTCTTTGGCTGATCCAGTCCCAGTTCGACCGCGATCGATTCAAGATCGATCGGCGGCAATTTCTCCTCGGGCTTTGGTTCTTCGCCGGCCAGAGCGAGCTTGGCGTGTTCGAGCAAGGCAGCGAATTCGCTCGCCAGGTCGGTACCCGCCTCACGATATTCGGCCGCGGATACCTTGATACGGCCGGAATGCAGTTCATCGGCAACAGACAGATAATCGAACGGAATGGATGGACGCGCACTGGCCCCGTCGCCCTCCATGGCGTCTCCTCCGATGCCGTCGCCTCCGATGCCGTCACCCCCGATGCCGTCACCCCCGATCCCGTCACCCTTGTCAGACGCAACGAAGAGGTCGTCGAGCAGCGAAGCGAAATCGCGCTTGGCGCTGGTAGCGATGTCAGCCTCCCACTTGCCCGACTGTCTGGGTTACAGACCATAGAACCGGCTCGTTAAAAATACATGCCACCGATCTTAAGGAATTTAGCCGTTGCGAGGATTGCCGCCCGAGCAAAGCTGCTCAAACAAAAGCCGGACTGCACTTTCATGCAGCCCGGAAATTCGCCAGGAGTTGGCGAGGAAAAACTGGCCATGTGCCAGCGTTCAAGCCTACGGGTCCTGCGGCCCAAAAGTTTCACCGGGCTCAAAAAAATTTATGCAAATCATTCAGACATGGCAGGCATGCAAATGCTGCACTGCACAATTGTCACGATTCATCTATATTGCCGGATGTGGAGGACCAACCAGGAGCCTGAGTCATGGGTTTCTTCACTGAAATGTTCGCCCGGCCGCGCCCGCAGGAACATCTGAGATATCGCGCGGCTCTCGCGCTGCTTCATTCGATGAGCAATGCCGACCGTGCCGACATCGGCGTCAAGCCCGCCGATTTTCCGCGCATCGCCCGCGAAATGTCCATTCGCTAAATGCATATTGCGAGATGTCCCGGATCGGCCCGGGACATCTCAACGTCCAATTCCTCAGCGCGATCCGAGGAATGTCGACTTGCCCAGCGGCACGCCATTGTGGCGAAGAATGTCGTAAGCGGTGGTGAGGTGGAAGTAGAAGTTGGGCATGGCAACATGCAGCAGATACTGCATGCCGCCTAATGTGGTTTCGCGCCCGCCGAGCTTCAACTCGATCATCTTGTCGTCCGAACCATCAATATCGGCAGCCGAGAACGTTGCCAGAAGCGCGAGCGTCTTGGCGATCCGCGCCTCGAGATCGGCAAAACTTGCCTCATTGTCTTCATATTTCGGCACTTCGCGGCCGGCCAGCCGCGACGGCGCGCCCTTGGCATGATCGGTGGCGATCTGCACCTGCCGGGTCAGCGCGAACATGTCGGGCGCGAGGCGCGCCGTCAAAAACACCTGCGGGTCGATCTTGCGGTCAAGCGCATTCTGTTCGGCTGATGCCAGCACATTGGAAAGTGCTTTCAGCCGGGCTGAAAACACGGGCACGGATGCCTCATACATCGATATCGTCACGTCAAATCTCCCGTCCGGCCGAACGCCGGCGGTCGGCAGGTAGCGCCTTCGCGCTCGATTCTTCAAGCGCCGGCGACGCAGCGTCACCAGGCCGCCGCAATCACCATGGTAGAATCTTCGTTATCGAGCGGACATTCCCGATGAGACGCGCCCTTCTCGCAGCGACTGCCCTTCTCTCCCTTGCCACGACTGGCCAAACGGCCCTCGCCGCCGATGATGCCGCCGAAGCGCCCTATGTCGATGATCGTTCGAGCGCCGAGGCGGTCATCCATTCGCTCTACAGCGCCATCAACCGGCACGAATTCGCCCGCGCATGGAGTTATTTCGGCGATGCAAAGCCGGCAAAGGATTTTGTCAGCTTCGTCAAGGGCTATGACGGCACCGCCAAGGTCGAGGTCGAGACCGGCGCGATCTCGGACGAAGGTGCCGCGGGCAGCATTTTCTACAACGTCCCAGTCGCCATCCGCGCCACCGACAAGACCGGCGGCGAAACGGTTTTCGCCGGCTGCTACACACTGCGCCAGGTCAATGCCCAGATCCAGGCCGCGCCGCCTTTCGACCCGATCCACATCGAAAAGGGCGCGCTGAAGCCCTCCACCGCCAATTTCGAGGAGGCGGTGCCGCCTAGCTGCGGCGACGGGCCGCCGCCGCCGAAGAAGGATACCGCGCTCGAGCAGGCCAAGAAGGCTTTTCTGGCGACCTATGGCGACCAGTGCGACAAGGATCTCATGGCCAATGAGCCGGAGGTCTTTTCGATCAAGTACAAGGACAAGGATGCCCAGCCTGGAGATCCCGACAAGGAGACGCGGCTGTTCCATTTTTCCTGCTCGGCGGCCGCCTATAATGAAAGCTCGGTCTACTACATGACCGACGAACTGTCGGCCGTGCAGCAATTGCAGTTCGCCGAACCCAAGATGGACATCCGCTACGAGAACAATGACAGCGATGGCAAACTGCTGGGCATGAGCATCGTCGGCTTCCAGACGAGCGGCTGGGCGGTCAATTCCGACTATGACCCGGATGCCCATACGATCACCACGTTCAACAAGTGGCGCGGTGTCGGCGATGCGTCGGACGCCGGCACCTATCTGTTCCGCAACGGGAATTTCTCGCTGGTCCAGTACGACGTCGACGCATCCTATGACGGCGAGGAGAACCCGCAGACGGTCGTCGACTACAACACCGCGCCGTAGAGCGCCGCTCCGCTTTAAGCCCGCGTCGATCAGTGCGCCTTCGACAGCATCCAGTTGAGCGTTTCGCGCCAGTCGACCATGCGGATCGGCGTGCCATGCGTGCCGGTCTCGAAGCGGACGAACCGGGTCGGATAGGCTTTCGACTTGGCGATGATGGAACGGAAGAAGGTCTCCTGGCTTGCCACGGGAAAGACCACGTCATGGCTGCCCTGGCCGAAGAAGACCGGCACGCGGCGCTTGAATGCAGGGCTGGCAAAAAAGCTGTCGTCCCACAGCGAGCCGAGCAGCAGCAGGCCGTCGATGCGCCGGCCGGTATCGTTGCGTCCGGCGAGCTTCCAGCACAGCGCACCGCCCATCGAGCCGCAAGCGACGAAGATCTTCGCGCCCGGCGACTGTTCGGCATAGTGATCGATCAGCGCCGCCACCTGTGCCGCGCCCTTGTCGCCGAAATCGGGAAAATCGGGACTGAGATAGAGGCCGCCATTGGCGGCCATCAGGTTCTTGAGGCGGTTGAAATTGCCGCCGAAGGTGAAGTCGTCGACGCCTTGCTTGCGGCTGCCGCCCTGCCCGTGCAGGTAAAGCACGAGAATGCCGGCACCCTCCGTCTTGCCGACGGCGACATGCCTGACGTCGCCGGCATCGGTCCTCAGGAGCAGATCCTGCTGCACCTTGCGCACGCCGGTGTCGGTATACTGCGCATGCACACGCTTTTCCGGCACCTCGTCGCGCTGGTTGATGTCGCGCATTTCGCGATAGTCGATGACCGTGTAGGCACCGTTGGTGTCGGAGGAAAGCGCAGCCGGATAGGCGAAGAGATCATCCTTGAAGGGTTTTAGTTCGAAAGCGCTGACGTGGCTGGCGGAAAGCAGGAAAAATAACGAAATCAGAAAAGTTTGGAGCGCGACTGCCCCCCTCTGGCCTGCCGGCCATCTCCCCCTCAAGGGGGGAGATTGGCAGCTTCCGCGTCGACACTCTTTCTGCAGCGGCGGTGATTGGCGAAAGCCGTAGTGACATCCGATCTCCCCCCTTGAGGGGGAGATGGCCGGCAGGCCAGAGGGGGGTGCGACGGTACGAATAGCCATCCCCAAGCCATGCTTAATTCAGTTCGGGTTTGTCAATCCTGCAGCACCCCGCCGGCGCCTTCCAGCGCCTCGCGGGTATCGACATCGACGGATGCGCCCTCGCCGATCTCGACGTCGACGACGTCGAGCCCTTCGGCTTCGACCAGATGGCGTGCGCCGGTATCGCCTTCGAGATGGGCGATGGCGGGGAATAGCGAGCGCGGCAGAAGCACCGGGTTGCCGCGCTTCCCAAGATGCGAGGCGCGGACCACGGAATTGCCTCCGGCCCGACGGAATGCGTCGATCAGCCGGTCGAGATCGTCGGACGCGATACCCGGCATGTCTCCGAGAACGATCATCACGCCGGCGGTGTCTTGCGGCAGATAGGCAATCCCGGCTTTCAACGACGTGGACAGGCCATCGGCAAAATCTGGATTGTCGGCGAAGGTGACATCCAGGCCCGATAATGCCGCGCGCACCCGTTCGCGCTGATGGCCGGTGACGACGATCGTGCCCGCGGCCTTCGAGGCGAGAGCGCGCTCGGTGGTGCGGCGCACCAGCGGCTTGCCGTCGAACAGCGCCAGCAGCTTGTTCGGCCCGCCCATGCGGCTCGACCGGCCTGCCGCCAGGAGCACGGTCGCGACCTTGAGTTGGTTCTTGGCCGGCACCGGTTCGCGCGGCTGCGGCCGCGTCGGGATTTCCATCAGCAGCCCGCCGACGCCCATGCCGGCGATGTCGCGCGCGGTGACATCGAGGCCGGCAACCAACCGATCGAGCACCCAGTCGAAGCCGTTTTCCTTGGGGCTGCGGGCGCAGCCGGGCGCGCCGATGACGCGCTTGCCACCGAGCATGCCGAGCACCAGCAGATTGCCGGGATCGACCGGCATGCCCGCGCGGATCACGGTACCGCCGGCCCTTTCGATCGCCGCCGGCACGACATCGGCGAAATCGCTCATCGCGGAGGCGCCGAAGATCACCACCATATCGTTGTCGCGCGCCAGTGCGGCCGCTGCTTCCGCCACGGGCACGATCTCATGCGGCGTGCGGCGCTCCGCTGTCAGCGCACCGCCCGAGCGCGCCAGCCGCGCTTCGGTGACGCGCAACGTCTTGTCGAGCACACCAGGCTTGGTCCCCGGCAAGACCGTCTGGATGACGCCGACGCGCACCGGCTGGTAGATGTTGACGGCAAAGATCTCGCCGCCGGCACAGAGTTTGGTCACCGTGTCGACCAGCATGGAGGCGACGGCGAAGGGGATGATCTTGACCGTCGCGACCATCTGCCCTTTCTCGACCGGCGCGTGCTGGGCCAGGGTGGCGATGGTGATGGCGGGATCGACGGCGTTGATGGCATCGATCATCGAGGCATTGACCGTGAAGATGCCGGCCGCCTTGGCATGGAGATTGACGCGGCCGGTGGCGGCGGGCCTTGCCTCGATGCCGCTGAATGTCATGCACTCGGCAATTCTTTGCGCCGCGGCGTCCTCGCCCAGATCGTCCGGGGCCAGCACGGCCGCGACGACCTGCGAAATCCCGGCGCCCTTGAGCATGGAGACGTCTTCGGCGGTCAGCCTGTGCGCCTTGCGAAACCGCCGTTCGCCGGCGGTGGTGGCATGCGCCAGCACCGCGCCTTCGGCCGCGTCGATCGGAATTGGACCGAATTTCACGCTGCCGCACCTTTTACATCGAGGCCGCGCGAGCGGAAGGCAAGGATGGTCTGCGCCAGAATGGCGACGGCGATCTCGGCGGGGCTCGCGGCACCGATATCGAGGCCGATCGGCGCATGGATGCGGGCGATCTGGTCGGCGCTCGCGCCCAGCGCCAGCAGGCGTTCGACGCGCTTGGCATGGGTCTTGCGGCTGCCAAGCGCCCCGACATAGAAGCATTTGGCGTCGAGTGCGGCCTTCAGCGCGAAATCGTCGATCTTGGGGTCATGGGTGACGGCGGCGAGCGCCGTATAGCTGTCGAGCGGCTGGCTCGTCAGCACATCCTCGGGCCATTCCGCATGCAAGGCGACATCGGGAAAGCGGTCAGGCGTGGCAAAAGCGGTGCGCGGATCGATAATCTCCAGGGGATAGCCGGCAATCCGTGCCATCGGGGCGAGCGCCTGGCTGATGTGGACGGCGCCAATGACCAGCAGGCGCGGCTGCGGGAGATGCGCGTTGAGAAAGAAGGTCCGCCCTTCCGCCTCGACGGAACCGGAATTGCCCGATCGAAACGCCTTGGCGATCGCCGTTCCGAGATCGCCGGCGACGTGGTCGCCCTCTCGCACGATACGATCGCGGCCGTCACCAAGATCGGTGACGAGGATCGCCGCACGGCGGGCGCGGCGCTCGGCATTCAAGGTTTTTAGGGTATATGGATCCATCTGAGATCAGCCTAACCGCTCGACATATACCTTGATGCGGCCGCCACAGGACAGGCCGACCTGCCAGGCGGCCTCGTCGGCAACGCCGAATTCCAGCATCCTGGCCTTGCCGGAGCCGATGACGTCGATCGCCTCGGTCACCACGGCGCCCTCGACGCAGCCACCCGAAACCGAACCGTGGAAATTACCTTCGGCATCGATGACAAGGTGGCTGCCGACCGGGCGCGGCGCCGAACCCCAGGTCTCGACCACCGTCGCGATAGCGACATCCTTGCCGTCCTTCATCCAACCTTCGGCGATGATCAGCGGATCGCGGGCTTCATCGAGATAGAGACTGTCGCTCATGGTTGCTTCTCTCAGGGTCTGTTTTTCCAGGGAACAGGGAAAACATATGGTTATGCGGCATGCCTCTCGCCAACATCCATCCATCGCCGCGGATCGACCGACAGCGCCGATTTCTTGTCCAGCGAGGCGCAGAGGTCGGCGAGCGCCTCAAGATTGTGCACCGAACGGAATTCGTCGACATGCGGCAGCATCGCCTTGACGCCGCGGGCGCGCGCCTGAAAACCGTCAAAGCGCAGCAACGGGTTCAGCCAGATCAGCCGCCGGCAGGATTTGTGCAGGCGCTCCATCTCCTCCGAAAGCCCGGTGACATCGTCGCGCTCCAGCCCGTCGGTGATCAGAAGCACCACCGCGCCCTGCCCCAGCACGCGCCGCGACCAAATCAGGTTGAACTCGGCCAGCGTGTCGCCGATGCGCGTGCCGCCCGACCAGTCCTTGACCGCCGCCGAACAATCGGCAAGTGCCGCATCGGGATCGCGGTGGCGCATCTGCCGGGTCAGATTGGTCAGCCGCGTGCCGAAAACGAAAGTGTGCACGCGCCGGCGCTTTTCGGTCAACGCATGCAGGAAATGCAGGAAGATGCGGGTGTACTGGCTCATCGAGCCGGATATGTCGGCCAGCACCACCAGCGGCGGATGGACTTCGCGGGCCGAGCGGAATTTCGGCAGGATCAGTTCGCCGCCGGTGCGCGCGGCCGAACGCATCATGGCGCGGGGGTCGATACGGCGGCCATACGCATCGGCCTTGAAGCGCCTGATACGCACCATGTCGACGGGCAGACGCAGCCCGGCGATCGCCTTCCTGGCGTCGGCGATCTCGGCGGCGTTCATCTGGGCGAAATCCTTGCCCCGCAAGACCTCGTTGCCGGAAAAAGTGAAGCGGGCATCGACCTCGATCTCGGGGATTTCCCGCGGCGGCTGGTTCTTCTGGTGGCCTTCGAACATCGCCTGGCTGACGCGGTTCTCGGCCGCGCGCGGCTTCTGCTTCTGCCTGGCGTCGGGTGCCACCGGCGAAAACATCGCCAGCATCTTCTCGATCAACTCGCGCGATTTCCAGAACAGCCGGAAAGCTTCGTCGAAGATGGCGTGATCCTCGTGCCGCGAGACCAGCACGGCGTGCAGCGTCCAATAGAAATCATCGCGCGAACCGATGCCGGCGACCAGCACCGCCTCTATGGCGTCCTTGACCGAGGCTGGCCCGACACGCATGCCGGCCTTGCGCAAGGTGCGGGCGAAATAGACGATGTTGTCGGCGATCCGGCCATCCGCTGTCGCCTCTTTCGGTTCGGGTCGCGGCATCGCCTACTCCGCCGCCGAAAGTTCGGCCTTCACCTCGTTGAGGATGCGCCGGCCTTCACCCTGTTCGATGCGGGCAATGTCGTCCTGGTATTTCAACAGCACGCCGATCGTGTCGGATACAGTCTCCGGATCGAGCGCGACCTTGTCGAGTTCGGTCAGCGCACCGGCCCAGTCGATGGTTTCGGCAACGCCAGGCACCTTGAACAGCTCGATCTGGCGCAGTTTCTGGATGAAGGAGACCACCTCGGCCGAGAGCCGCTGGTTGGCCTGCGGCACCTTGCGGTGCACGATCTCAAGCTCACGCTCGGCATTGGGATAGTCGACCCAGTGATAGAGGCAGCGCCGCTTCAGCGCGTCGTGGATCTCGCGGGTGCGGTTGGTGGTGATGATGACGATCGGCGGCTCTTCCGCCTTGATGGTGCCGAGTTCTGGCACCGTCACCTGGAAGTCGGAGAGGATTTCGAGCAGGAAGGCCTCGAAGGCTTCGTCGGTGCGGTCGAGCTCGTCGATCAGGAAGACCGGGGACGCACCCGCCTTGCCGGTCAGCGCGTCGAGCACCGGGCGGCGGATCAGGTACTTTTCCGAGAACACGTTGCGTTCCATGGCGGAGCGATCGACCTTTCCGGCGGCCTCCTCCATGCGGATCTCGATCATCTGCGCGGCGTAGTTCCACTCGTAGACCGCCGAGGAGACATCGAGCCCCTCATAGCACTGCAGGCGGATCAGCCGGCGGCCAAGCGCCTGCGCCAACACCTTGGCGATCTCGGTCTTGCCGACGCCGGCCTCGCCCTCGAGGAACAATGGCCGGTTCATGCGCAGCGACAGGAAAAGCACGGTCGCCAGCGACCGGTCCGCTACATAGTCCGCGCCAGTCAGGAGATCGAGTGTTTCATCGATCGTCCGCGGCACGGCTCGCGGTTTCAGTTCGTTCATTCTTTCTCCGTGAACGCCGCTGCTCCGCTTTCCAGAACATGGTAGCCGCGGGCGTGGTAGATCAGCGGCCGCAAATTATCGCCCATGCGCAGGCCTGTCACCTTGCCAAAAAGCACACGATGGGTGGCAAGGTCCTTGGTGTCGATCAGCTCACAGTCGAAAACGGCGAGCGCACCCTTCAAGGTCGGCGCGCCGGTGGAAATCACGTCCCATTCGCCGAGCGCGAAACGCTCCTCGACCGGCAGGCCGGTGATGCCTGAAAACCCGACCGACAGCGGCTCCTGGTGCGAAGCCAGTGTGTTCAGAGCAAATCGGCCGTTCTTCACGAACGGCTCATTCTTGGGATTCTCACGGTTGAGGCAGACCAGAATGGTCGGCGGCGTGTCCGACACCGAGCAGGCCGCGATCACCGTCGCGCCGCGTTTGCCGGCTGGCCCGTCGGTGGTAACCACATGGACGTGACCGGCAAAATGGCTCATCGCGTCGCGATAGGCCTGAGGTCCAATGTCATTCTTCTTCAGCACCAGAATTTTCCACAGCCAGAAACCTCACCGCTATATATGGCTAGACATGACATGCCACAAGCGAAGTGCTTGGCCCATATCGCCAAATTCGCGTGTTGCACCAAGGCCGGGCAGCCTTTAGGTCTTGGCGGGAGCTGGTGCCTGCGCGATGTCGCGGGCTTGGAGGAACACTTCGGCAGGATGCGATCCCGGGCAACGATATCCGCCGCGCTGGCCTGGCTGCTGCTGGCCGGCGCCGCCAACGCCCAGACGCTCACGATCGGCGTTGCCGCACCCCTGTCGGGACCGTCGGCCATTCTCGGCAAGCAGGTGGAGGCCGGTGCCGGGCTCGCGGCGGAAGCAAACGGTGTCGAACTCAAGACCGTGGATGACGCCTGTACCGCCGATGGCGGCGCGGCCGCGGCCAGGGACTTCGTGGCGGCCAAAGTCAATATCGTCGTCGGCTTCCTCTGCACAGACGCGATCGAGGCGGCGATGCCGATCCTGAGGGACGCCAACATCGCGGTCATCACCGTTGGCGTGCGGACCGAAAGCCTGACCGACCGCCGTGCCAAGACCGGTTGGCCGGTCTATCGCCTGGGCCCGCGCGGCGACGATGAGCGCAACGCCGTTGCCTCCACCCTCACCCGCCTGTGGCAGAACGAGCTGTTCGCCATCATCGACGACGGTACCATCTATGGCCGCGAGATGGCCGAGACGCTTCGCGCCGCAGCGGAGCAAGCGGCGCTGAAACCTGTGTTCGTCGACACGTTCCGGCCGCAGCTCGACAACCAGATCGGCCTGATCGGCCGGCTGAAGAAGGCCGGCGCCACGCACGTTTTTGCCGGCGGCGATGGCGACGACATCGCCATCATGGGCCGCGATGCCGCACAGCTCCAGGCGGGCATCGTCTTTGCCGGCGGTGAAAACCTGCGCACGCCGCCCGGCGACGTGCCCTATGCGACGGGCACGCTGATGATCGCGCCGCCCGAATGGGCCGATGTCGCCGATCCCAAGGTGCTGGAAAGCTTCGCCGCGCAAAAGATCGTGCCGGACGGCTACACGCTGCCGGCCTATGCGGCGATCGAAATCGCCAAGGCGGCATCGGCATTATCCTCGGGCACGCCGCTGACCGAGGTGCTGACCGGGCATGATTTCACCACGGCGATCGGGCCGATCCGCTTCGACGCCAAGGGCGACCTCAGCCAGAGCCCCTACCGCGTGTTCCGCTTCGACGGCACGCGCTTCGTGCCCCTGGAAGGCAACTGATGTCGGAAGGCAACTGATGTTCCGCACTGGCCCGCGCAACCTGATCACCGACGTCGCCGGCCTGCGCGTCGGCAATGCGACCGACGCCTTGTTGAAGTCCGGGGTGACGACCGTCCTTTGCGACGGGCCGGCGATCGCCGGCGTGCAAATCCTGGGCGGCGCGCCGGGTACCCGCGAGACGGACCTGCTCGAACCGCACAATTCGGTCGAGGCGGTGCATGCCGTGGTGCTCTCGGGCGGTTCGGCTTTCGGCCTCGATGCGGCGTCCGGCGTGCAGGCGGCAGTGCGCGAGCGCGGTATCGGCTTCGAGGTGGGCGGCTTTCGCGTGCCGATCGTGCCGGCGGCGATCCTGTTCGACCTGCGCAATGGCGGCGACAAGGACTGGGGCCGTTATCCGCCCTACCGCGACCTCGGCTATGAGGCAGCGCAAACCGCGGCAATGGATTTCCAGCTCGGTACGGCTGGCGCCGGCACCGGCGCGCTGACCGCAGGGCTGAAGGGCGGCCTGGGTTCCGCCTCGACGCTGCTGGACAATGGCGTCACCATCGGTGCGCTGGCGGCCGTCAACCCGACCGGCTCGGCGACCGTTGGCCGCACACGCCATTTCTGGGCGGCGCCTTTCGAAATCGGCGACGAATTCGGCGGGCTCGGCTATCCCTCGCCAATGCCGGACGATGCGAAGAGGATCTTGCTGAAATACCGCGACAAGCATGCCGGGGGGCAGATGGAGACCGGCGGCAACACGACCATCGCCGTCATTGCCACCGATGCGGTCCTGACCAAGGCTGCTGCAAAGCGCCTGGCGATATCGGCGCATGACGGCTTCGTGCGCGCCATCTGGCCGACGCACACGCCGGCCGATGGCGACCTGGTGTTCGCGCTGGCAACCGGCAAGAGCGGCATCCGGCTCGAAGCCGACGCGGCAATCGACCTCTATGCCGCGGCCGGCGCCACCATGGCGCGCGCCATCAGCCGCGGCGTGTTCGCCGCAACACCCGCCGAAAACGATCTTTTCCCGGCCTGGTCGTCGCGCCCCGGCTGAACCGGTCGATCACACACGATCGGATCTTTCTTCCTCGAAGGTCACCGCGACGTCGGAATTCGCCGACAGCCAAACCTTCTTGCCGTCGACCTCGGCAACCAGCGCCAGAGGGACGTAATGGTGATGGCCCTTGTGAGCGCCCTCGCCGCTGTCGGCCTTGGTCAGCTTGATGCGCTGGCCGTCGACCTTGTCGACGGTGCCGATATGCACGCCATCGGCGCCAACGACTTCCATATGCTCACGAATTTTGCTGGTGTCGGTCATGGTGGTTCTCCATTGGGACTGCCGACAATAACAAACGACCGACCGATTGGATGCATCGGCTTTCAGGCAGCACGACGTTTTGATTCCATCATGCTAGGGACTAGACGATCACGAACACCGGGGGTGAAAGACGATGCGGAACCTTTTGCTGTTTGTCGTTTGCCTGTTAGCACAGGTCACGACACCGATCCTGGCCCGTGCCGGCGATGTCGCCGAGCTCGAAATCCTGGGATTCACCAAGGACGGCGGCGTGTTCGCTTTCGAGGAATATGGCGTCCAGGATGGGTCCGGGTTCCCCTACGCCAACCGCTATTACATCGACACCAATGACGACAGCTTTCTCAAGGGAACGCCGATCCGTGTGCGGCTTGACGACGAGACCGCCACGATCGAGGCGGCGCGCCTTCAGGCCCGGCAGAAAGGCGAGGCCATTATCAGCCAGGCCGAGTTGAGCGCCAACCGCGGCATCACCGCCGGTTTCAATTCGGTGACCGAACTTTCGGCCGATCCGCACCGCATGGTGGTCAACCCACGCCCGATCTTCTCACCGGTCGACCAGCCGCTCGAATTCCGGCTGGACGAGCTGGGCATGAACAACACCGAAGGCTGCGAGAGCCAGGGCGAGATCAACGGCTTTCGGTTGCTGCGGGTCGAGGCGCGAGACGGCGGCACCACCAGGCTGCTGCACGAGGACAAGTCGATTCCCAAAAGCCGCGGCTGCCCGAACGGCTACAGCATCGGTGCGGTCCAGACGTTCTCGATGGACAGCCTCAGCGCCTATGCGGTGGTGATCGCGGTGCGCCAATACGGTTTCGAGGGGCCGGACTATCGCTGGATTGCCGTGACGGGCCGCCTGTGACACCGCACGCCGCCAGCCCCGGCCCGAACTATTTCCGCCGCGCCTTGCCGGGGTGGCGGACGGCGTTTCTCGGCGCCTTGGTGTGGGCCGTGGTGATGGGCGGCAGCGCGCTTCTCAATCTGCTGCTGGACGATTGGGAGACGCCGGAGAAGATACGCACCGTGTCGCTGCTCTTTGCGATGGGTGGAACCCTCGCCTTTCCGTTTGGCCTGTTTGCGGCGCAGCTGCTGTCTCTCGGAAGGCGCCGGGAAGTTGCCTTCGCGGCAGCGTTCGTTTGCCTCGCCGCCGCGACGATCGGCTTGACCGGCGGGCTCTACGCCCTGCAATACCGCTCCTACTATGTCGAGTGGCATGCGCCCGCCCTCACCCACACCTGGGCTCTCCAGCTCATCTTCACGACCTTGATCGCGTTCTACCAGTTCGTGGTGCTGGGCATCCGGCTTTACTTTCCGCTCGGTTTCATCGCCTTGTTCGCCGCGAGCGTCTGGTTTGCGCGGCAGCGGCGTTGAGCATTTTGTCCGCCTCTGTTAGGACGCGGGCAAACCTCTCTATATGTCAGGACTGACCGATGATCCCACGCTATTCCCGGCCGGAAATGGTCGCCATCTGGTCGCCCGAAACCCGGTTCCGCATCTGGTTCGAAATCGAGGCCCATGCCTGCGATGCGCTGGCCGAACTCGGCGTCATTCCGAAAGAGGCCGCGAAAACCATCTGGGAAAGAGGCGGTGCCGCGAAATTCGACGTCGAGAAGATCGACGAGATCGAGCGCGTCACCAAGCATGACGTCATCGCGTTCCTGACCCATCTCGCCGAATTCGTCGGGCCGGACGCCCGCTTCATCCACCAGGGCATGACGTCTTCGGATGTCCTCGACACCTGTTTTGCCGTGCAGTTGACCCGCGCCAGCGACATTCTGCTCGCCGACATCGACGGGCTGCTCGCGGCGCTCAAGCGCCGTGCCTTCGAGCATAAGGACACCGTCACCATCGGCCGCAGCCACGGCATCCATGCCGAGCCGACGACCTTCGGCATCAAGCTGGCGCAGGCCTATGCCGAATTCTCGCGCTGCCGTGAGCGGCTGGTGCATGCGCGGGAGGATATCGCCACCTGCGCCATTTCGGGTGCGGTCGGCACCTTCGCCAACATCGAACCCTATGTCGAGGAGCATGTGGCGGCAAAACTCGGGCTGAAGCCGGAGCCGGTGTCGACGCAGGTGATCCCGCGTGACCGCCACGCCATGTTCTTTGCCACGCTCGGCGTCATCGCCTCGTCGATCGAGCGGCTGGCGATCGAGGTCCGGCATCTGCAGCGCACCGAAGTGCTGGAAGCGGAAGAGTTTTTCTCGCCCGGCCAGAAAGGCTCGTCGGCCATGCCGCACAAGCGCAACCCGGTGCTGACGGAAAACCTCACCGGCCTCGCCCGCATGGTGCGCTCCATGGCATTGCCGGCAATGGAGAATGTGGCGCTCTGGCACGAGCGCGACATTTCGCATTCCTCGGTCGAGCGGATGATCGGTCCGGATGCCACGGTGACGCTCGATTTCGCGCTGTCGCGGCTGACCAGCGTCGTCGACAAGCTGGTCGTCTATCCGGAGAACATGCTGAAGAACATGAACAAGTTCCGCGGTCTTGTGCATTCCCAGCGCGTCATGCTGGCGTTGACACAGGCCGGCCTGTCACGCGAGGATTCCTACCGGCTGGTGCAGCGCAACGCCATGAAAGTGTGGGAACAAGGCGCTGATTTTCTTGAGGAACTTTTGTCCGACAAGGAAGTGACCGCAGCGCTGCCCGAGGCGCAGATCCGCGAGAAATTCGACCTGGGCTACCACACCAAGCATGTCGACACGATTTTCAGGCGGGTGTTCGGCGAGGCTTGAGGCGAGCTTTCCTTCTCCCCGTTTACGGGGAGAAGGTGCCCGAAGGGCGGATGAGGCGCGGCGGGGACTTCGGCGGCTAAAGCTACCCATCGCTTTGTTCAGAAACGATAACCTCCCAACCTCGGCGGCGCCCCTCATTGCCCTGCCGGGCATTTCTCCCGTATAGTGACGGGGAGAAAGAAGCTGTTCCGACGTCAAATCAAGCCTTGCCAGGCACGGTCCTGATCACCGTGCCCCAGGGGTCCTCGCGGGTCGTTTCACCAGACACATTGTCCGAACGCATCTCGACCCAGGCGAGACCCGATCGTGACCGGTCGCGGCGGCCCGCACCGGAGCTCTGCCAGGCATTGGCGCCGATGTGGTGGTGATAGCCGCCGGACGCCAGAAACACTGCCTGGCCACCATATCTGGCCATCGTGTCGAAGCCGAGTTCCTGGTTCCACCAGGCTTCAGCTTCTTCCGGCCTGCCGACGCGCAGGTGAACGTGGCCGACAATGCTGTTTTCCGGCGCACCTTGCCAGCCGGCATCGCCGGCCGTCACTTCGGCGACGACGGAAGGAATGTTCAGCCGTTCGGTCGCCATGGCGATCTTGTCGCCGTTCCATTTCCAGTCCTGCGGACGGCGGTCGGCATAGATCTCGATGCCGTTGCCTTCGGGATCGGTCAGGTACAGCGCTTCGCTGACCAGATGGTCGGAAGCACCTTCGATGGCGATCTTGTCCGATATGGCATGGTTGATCCAGCGGCCGAGATCGGCGCGGCTGGGCAGCAGGAAAGCCGTATGGAACAGGCCGGCGCTGCGCGGATCGTCCGGCTTGGCGGAAGCATCAGCTTCGATGACCAGCAACGGACGGCTGCCGGCGCCGAGCGTGATCGCGCCATCGGCACGGCTCAACTCCTGCAGGCCGACGACCCTGCGGTAATAGGCTGCGAGGCCTTCGGCATCGCGCGCCTTCAGCCCGACGCGGGCTACGCTCACCGGCGTGGTGGCAGCAAATGGCAGTTCGCTCATCATTGTCTCCGTTGCGGCTACGCTCCGCGGAACTCCAAAAGCCAAGAGCCCTGCGCCGCCGATCATCCTACGTCGTGTCAGCGCCAAAATCCCGGTGCTTCACGGCTGTTTCTTGCCCAACGACAAATCGTCGATCGCGATCGTTCACACAAGACAGCGAAAAGCGAACATCGTGTTCACCATTACGAGGGCGCCCATCAGCGGTTGCATGAGACAAGCGCTCTCGCTATCTCAGCGCCATGAGAGTCAAAGACGCAGATATTCTGATCGTTCCGGGCTACACCAATTCCGGACCCGAGCATTGGCAGACCCGTTGGCAATCGAAATTGTCGACGGCGCGGCGGGTCGAGCAGGCGGAATGGTCGAAGCCGGTGCGCGAGGATTGGACGGCGAGCGTAGCCAAAGCGGTCAACGAAGCCGAGAGGCCGGTTGTCATCGTCGCCCACTCGCTGGGGGTCGCCGCGGCGGTGCAAGCCATTCCGCGGTTCCAGAAGCCGGTCGCCGGGGCCTTTTTCGTGGCGCCGCCCGATGTCGCCAATCCAAAGATCAAGCCAAGGCACCTGATGACCTTCGGCCCCTACCCGCGCGAACCGCTGCCTTTTCCTTCGATCGTGATCGCCAGCCGTAACGACCCGTTCTGCGCCTTCGATGTCGCCGAGGACATTGCCGGCGCCTGGGGCTCGCTGTTCATCGACGCCGGCGAGACCGGGCATCTCAGCGAGGATTCGGGCTTCGGCCCTTGGCCCGAAGGTTCCATGACCTTCGCCAAGTTCCTGACGGACCTGTAATATATACTGTCAAAACCTGAGCACGAAGCTGCTCGGCAGGCCATCGCGCAAGTATGCTTCACTCGAATTGTTGAGAGGAGTCGCCGCACTCGTTGTTCTGAATGGGCATTGTTTGCGTGCTTTCGCGCCATTTGCGGAGGGCGTGGTGCTGGCCAGCGGTTCGGCCGCATTCGCCGCCGCTGCCGCCAAAGCAGGTTCGATTCTCGTGGCCTTGCCGCTGATGGCCTTCGACAATCGCTGGGTTCAAGCGCTCGGCGCCCTGTTCGACAAGGTCAGACGCAGCAGACCCTCCGCAGCGGCGCCAGCGGCAGCCAAGGCCTGACCACGCGACGCTTGCGGCAGCCGGGTCGGGTTCAGGATCCGATCGAATCCTTGATGCTCTTGAGCAGGGTCTTTGCGCCCAGCGAAATCAGCGCATGCTCCGAGCCCGTGGCGAGCAGGCGATAACCCATTGACACGACACGACCGGCTATTGCCGGTTCGACGACATAGACAGCCGCATGCTTGCCGGCCTTGCGGGTGCGCTCGGCAACCGACGCCACCGTCTCCATCATGCTCTCCAGCGTGGAATTGACCGTAGCGCCGTTGGTCCAGGCGATCGAGAAATCCGAAGGACCGAGGAAAATGCCATCGATGCCCGGCGTGTCGAGAATGCCGTCGAGCGCGTCGAGCGCGGCGCGCGTCTCCACCATGGCGAAGGCCATGGTGCGTTGATTGGTGTCGCGCAGCCATTCGGCTTGGTCGCCCTTGCCATGGCGTGGAAAGGCGTAGGTCGGACCCCACGAACGCTCGCCGAGCGGCGGATATTTCATCGCCGCGGCGAACAGCCTTGCGTCGGCCACCGAGTTCACCATCGGGGCGATGACCGCCTCGGCGCCGAAATCGAGCGCCCGGCTCGCCATGTCGAAACGGCCGACCGGTATGCGCACCAGCGCGGGTTTGTTCGCGGCAAGCACCGGCATCAGACCGCGCAGGACGCTGTCCTCGTGATGGCCGCCATGCTGCATGTCCAGCGTCACGGCATCGAAGCCCTGCTTGGCGAGGATCTCGACGGTCAGTGCGTCGGGCACGCCCGACCATGCGGTGACCAGCGTTTCATCGGCGGCGAGACGGGACTTCAGAGACATGGACACTTTCCTTGTTAACGATCTCAGTTTCAGCCGGAAACCATGGCAAAGGCAAAGAAAAACCGCCCGGCTGGACCGGGCGGTCGATTGGTCCAGTTATTCTTTTTGTCGCAGGCTCCGTCGCAAAACCGTGGGACACTTTTGCGAAAACCAGATTCGGCCGGATCAGGTGTTCTTGATCTGCTCGATAGCTTGCGCCATCAGCTCGTCCATGGTGCGGCGGATCTGATGGTCGGACTGGTCGACGCCAGCGGCATCGAAATCCTTGCGGATCTTGCGGAACACGTCGTGGTCGCCGGCTTCCTCGATATCGGAAACCACCACTTCCTTGGCGTAGACATCGGCGTCAGCGCCCGATTTTCCGAGCTTTTCGGCGGCCCAAAGGCCGAGCGCCTTGTTGCGGCGGGCCGAGGCCTTGAACCGAAGCTCCTCGTCGAATGCGAATTTGCGTTCGAAGCCCTCTTCGCGGTCTTTCATGCTGCTCATGGCGTCCCTCCGGGTCAAATGCGATTCGTTTGCAAAAGGATATGTGTGTTGCCAAAGCACAAACCAAAAGGTCGCGGGCCGGTCAATACGCTTCGTCGCATGCTGCGCTGCGGCATTTCGGTCCCGAAAGCGGTTGATTGGAAGGATTTGCGGATTGAGCAAATGATGTGATTGGGATAGACCCGGCATTGAACCCAACCGTCGCCATACTAATTTAGGCAGACGGACAGGAACTGGTCGCTTGCCGCCTGCCCGCAAATCCAGAGAAAAATTCAGATGAAAAATCGCCGCCGCATTTATGAAGGCAAGGCCAAAATCCTCTATGAGGGACCCGAGCCGGGCACGCTGATCCAGTTCTTCAAGGACGATGCAACCGCGTTCAACAAGAAGAAGCACGAGGTCATCGACGGCAAGGGCGTGCTCAACAACCGCATTTCCGAATATATCTTCAATCACCTGAACCGCATGGGCATTCCGACCCACTTCATCCGCCGGCTCAACATGCGCGAGCAGCTGATCAAGGAAGTCGAGATTATTCCGCTCGAAGTGGTCGTGCGCAATGTCGCCGCCGGCTCGCTGTCCAAGCGCCTCGGCATCGAGGAAGGCACCGTTCTGCCGCGCTCGATCATCGAATTCTATTACAAGGCCGATGCGCTCGACGACCCGATGGTGTCGGAAGAGCACATCACGGCGTTCGGCTGGGCAAGCCCGCAGGAGATCGACGACGTGATGGCGCTGGCCATCCGTGTCAACGACTTCCTCTCCGGCCTGTTCATGGGGGTCGGCATCCAGCTCGTCGACTTCAAGATCGAATGCGGCCGCCTGTTCGAGGGCGACATGATGCGCATCGTCGTCGCCGATGAGATTTCGCCGGACTCCTGCCGCCTGTGGGACGTGGCGACGCAGGACAAGCTCGACAAGGACCGTTTCCGCCGCGACATGGGCGGCCTGGTCGAAGCCTACCAGGAAGTCGCCCGCCGCCTCGGCATCATGAACGAGAACGAGCCGCCGCGCCCGACCGGCCCGGTGCTTGTCGCCTCGACCGACGGCCTCAAAGGCAAGCCGCACTAACCAAGAGTTCGAACAGGGAGCATGTCCAGCGTGATCAAGGCCCGCATTACCGTTACCCTCAAGAATGGCGTGCTCGACCCGCAAGGCAAGGCGATCGAACACGCGCTGTCCGGACTGGGCTTTGATGGCGTCGGCGCGGTGCGGCAAGGCAAGGTGTTCGACGTCGAGCTGGCGGAAAGCGACAAGGCCAAGGCCGAGGCAGACCTGAAAGCCATGTGCGACAAGCTGCTGGCGAACACGGTGATTGAGAATTATAGTGTGACGCTTACCTGAGGTTGTGCCGGAGGCACGGGTGCCTGAAGTCACGAATGAACTGATGTACGAGCTTCTGAAGAAAATCCATTCACGAATGGATCGACTTGAGAATGGCCTAGGCGAAGTCAAGCACGAGATTGTCGCGATAAGGCTGCAGGCGTTGAGCACGCAAACGGACATTAACAATATCTACGCGATAACAGGTCGCATCGATCAACGTCTCGAACGGATTGAGCAGCGCCTCGAGTTGCGCGAACTCGCCGAAGCACAAAGGCCTTACGAACCGAAATGAAATCAGCCGTCGTCCTCCTTCCCGGCCTCAACCGCGACCGCGACATGATCGCGGCGCTGAGCAAGATTTCGGGAAAACCGCCGGTTACGGTCTGGCAGACCGACACTGAAATCCCCGATGTCGACCTGATCGCCATCCCCGGCGGCTTCTCGTTCGGTGACTATCTGCGTTGCGGCGCGATCGCGGCGCGCATGCCAGTCATGCGGGCGGTCGCCGAAAAGGCGGCCAAGGGCGTGATGGTCATCGGCGTCTGCAACGGTTTCCAGATCCTAGTCGAGGCCGGCCTGCTGCCCGGCGCCTTGATGCGCAACACCTCGCTGAAATTCGTCTGCCGGCAGGTGAAACTCGAAATCACCAATGCCAACACCATGTTCACCAGCCGCTACAAACCGGGCCAGATCATCCGCTCGCCGGTGGCGCATCATGACGGCAATTATTTTGCCGATGCCGGCACACTTGCGCGCCTGGAAGGCGAAGGACAAGTCGTGTTCCGCTATGCCGAGGGCACCAACCCCAATGGTTCGATCAACGACATCGCCGGCATCGTCAATGACCGCGGCAATGTGCTCGGCCTGATGCCGCATCCCGAAAACCTGATCGAAGCCGCGCATGGCGGCAGCGACGGCCGCGCGCTGTTCGAGAGCGCGCTCGGCATCGCCGCTTGACGATTTCAGCCGAGAATGTGCTAAAGTTTACAAGGACATCAAGTCCATTGCTCTGGGGAGAGAGACGGTCATGAAACTCTATTCGCGGCCGTTGTCGCCCTACTCGTCGATCGTGCGGGCGCTCGCCTACGTCAAGGACGTGCCGATCAAGATCATCGCGCCGCCGCCGGGTTTTCCGATCCCTGAAGGATTTCGCGCCATCTCGCCGATGAACCGGATACCGGTGCTGATCACCGGCTCGGGTGAAACGATCGTCGAATCGGTCGTCATCGCCGAATATCTCGAGGAGCGCTTTCCGGAGCCGGCGCTGCTGCCACCCGATTCCAAGGACCGCGCACTGGTGCGCATGTTCGCGCGCATCACCGATCTCGACGTGCTGACGCCGATGATGAAGCTCTTCAAACTGCATTCCGTGCCGAAGCGCGACAATGCCGAGATCGACGCCCAATTCGCCCGCCTGCACCATGGGCTGGCGGCGATCGAGGCGCGCATGGCGCAAGGCCCCTTCGCGCTCGGCAACGACATCAGCTTCGCCGATGCCTGGCTGACCCCAACGCGGTTCATCTTCAACAATTTCCGCGCCATGACAGGCCGCAACAACCTGCTCGACGCCTATCCCAAATTCGATGCTTATGAGCAGATCGCGCTGCAGCATCCGGCGTTGTCGCGGGTATGGGGCGAGATGACCGATGGCCTGGAGCTCTTTTTGTCCGAACTCGAGATGGGTGCCGCTTGATCAAAAACAGGACGATCGCCCTGGTTGCGGCGGCAGGCTTTGCCTTGGCATCGTGCCAATCGAACCCCAAGAGCACGCCTGTTCCTTCCGGCAAGAGTGCCGCGCTGCTGGCCATGGAGCAAGTGGCGATAGCAGCTCACAAATGCTGGATCGCCAGCAAGGATCCGGCCTTCCAGCAATATCAGATGGCCAATGAACTGAATTCGTTCAGCGGCACGCCGCGTTTCCTTTTGGTGCCGGCCAAGCATTATGGCGGCAAGCCCCTGCTGGTCGTGCAGGCGCAAGGCAATTCGAGCCGCGTCGACGTCTTCGGACCGCTGATGAACGATCCGCTCGGCGCGCGCATAGGCTCGGACATCGCCCGCTGGCAGACAGGCAATCCAGCCTGTGCGGCGACCGCCTGACCGTGGGCCGCTTTCTGCAGGTCGCCGGTCTGATCATCGGTCTGGCCGGACTTGTCCTGCAGTTCTGCATCACCGTTCCGGCGTCGATGGAAGCCGGCCGTGGCCTGCTCGGCTCGGTCGTCTTCTATCTAAGCTTCTTCACCATCCTGACCAACATCGGCGCGGTGCTGGTGCACGCCTCGCTGCTGTCGCCCACCGGCTACGCATGGCTGCCTGCCTTCGCCGGGCCACGGATGCGTGCGGGTGTCGCGGTTTCGATCGCCCTGGTCTTGATCATCTATGCCACGGTGCTGGCACGCCTCTGGCAGCCGCAGGGCCTGTTCCTGCTCTGCGATATCCTGCTGCACTATGTGACACCGGTGCTGTTCGTGCTGTGGTGGCTGATGTCGGGCGCCGACGGCAGGACGCGTTGGAGCGACATCTCCTGGTGGGTGCTCTATCCCATCGTCTATCTGATTTATGCGCTGGCGCGGGCGCCGCTCGCCGGCGAGGTGCCCTATCCGTTCCTCGATGTCGCCAACAACGGCTCGGGCAGCGTCGCCATGGCGTCGTTGGCCATCACCGGGCTGTTCCTGGCGATATGCGTCGTCGCCATCCTGGTAGACCAGGGCATTGCCCGCCTGCGGACCAAAACCGCCCGCTAGACAGGTCTGTTCCCAGATCGGCCTGATGCCCTCGCGATGGGCGTCGCAGCGGGAGATGCCGATGTCCTTGAGCTGATCGTCGGTCATTTCCAGCAATGCCAGTCGGCTGCGCCGGCGATCCAGCAGATAGTCGATCCACCTCGCCAGCGACCTGGCCAGCCGCGCCAGACGGCCGACAAAACCGCGCTGGCCTGACGGGCGCATGATCTGGCCCTCAGCTCTCGAATGACGTATTGTCGCGATTGTATCCATTTTCTTTCTGCCAATAGTCTAAATTGCACCTTTTTTGGCACATGATCCATATGTATTGACTCACAATTCGGTGCAATATAGAAAATTGTCACCATGACAAATTGGCTTCCAGACCTGACCGCCGGCTCCGGCCCGCTATACCAACGGCTTGCGGATTCCATCGAAACGGACATCGACCGGGGCGTGATCGATGCTGGCGCAAAACTGCCGCCACAGCGCGACCTCGCCTATGATATCGGCACAACGGTCGGCACGGTCGGCCGGGCCTATCAATTGCTGCGCGAACGGGGGCTGGTGAGCGGCGAAGTCGGGCGCGGAACCTATGTGGTCGGCCAGCGCGCCGATGGCGAAAAACCGGACTTCCTGGCTCCGGACGTCGGTGGTGAAGGCACACGCACTATCGACGCGCCGCGCGGCGAACTGCGTTTCGACAGCATGGCGGCGCCCGACATCGGCCAGGGCGCTGATGTCGCCGATGTCCTGTCGCGCGTGGCGCAGGACCATCCCCATGAGATATCAAGCTACACGCGCGATTTTCCCGACCGCTGGTACGAGGCCGGCGCCCGCTGGCTGTCACGCAATTCTTTCCACCCAAATGCCGACGCCGTTGTCCCGACGCTCGGCACGCTTGCCGCGGTGATGTCAGCGATCGCCGCGCTGACCACCCCTGGCGATTATGTCGCCTTCGAGCACCTCACCTATTCACAGGTTTCCCGCAGCGCCAGCCTGATCGGCCGACGGACGGCGTTGGTGGCCTCGGACGATAAAGGCCTCGACCCCGATGATTTCGAGCGCGTCTGCGCGCAAAAACATCCCAAGATGATCTTCCTGATGCCGACGGTGCAGAACCCGACGCTGGCGACCTTGTCGGCGGCGCGCCGTGAGGCGATCGCGCGGGTTGCGCGCGAATACAATGTCATCCTGATCGAGGACGATCTTTATGGTCATCTGACCGACGACCCGACACCGTTGCTCGCTGAGTACGCTCCGGAAAGAACCATCGTCGCCGGCGGCCTGTCGAAGTCGGTCGCGGCCGGCGTTCGCGGCGGCTGGCTCTCCTGTCCGCCCGCCTATCGCCACCGCATCCGTGTTGCCCACAAGATGATGACAGGCGGCATGCCCTTCCTGCTGGCGGAGGTGAATGCGCGGCTGGTGCTTTCCGGTCAGGCCAGCGATATCCGCAAGCGCAGCATCGCTGAAATTAGCGCCCGCATCGCGATCGTGCGCAAGACTTTGGCCGGCATCGCGTTCAAGTCGCACGAGAAGGTGCCCTTTGTCTGGCTTACCCTGCCCGACCCGTGGCTTTCCGGCACCTTCAAGAATGCCTGCCTCGAGCACGGGGTGCTGATCAATGATGAGGACCAGTTCAAGGCCGGTCGCTCCGAGCAGGTTTTCCACGGCGTCCGCTTCGGCGTTTCACAGCCGAGACAGCACGGGGACGTCGCCGACGGCGTTGCGGTTATCCGGCGCCTCCTCGACGAGGGCCGCGCCGGCTACGACAGCTTCTCCTGAGCCATTCGCGATTCCACTGGCAGCTTACGAAACTGGGCCTCTCGGGAGCCTGATCTCGGATCAGCCCTCGGCCTTGAAGTTCTTGGCTTCCTTCTTGGCCTTCTCCTTGCCGTGCTTCTCGGCCAGTTCCTTGGCTTGCCGGGGCGAAACGTCGGTGGTCTCCGCGATATGGAGGGCCTCCTTGTCCGAGAGGCGATTGTCGTTCTTGGCTTGCTTGTCAGCCATGGTGCGGGTCTCCTCGGTGGTTGAGACCCTAACGACGGGGACACCCTTGGCGTTCCCAATGTTGCTTTCTGTCTTTTTCCTCGATCGACGGGTGTATCGGCCGCAAAGCTTGCGATAAGAGGGGACTCAAAATCCCCGCTCCCATGGACATCAATCGCCGCCCATGACCATTTCCAATTCCGTGCCGATCACCCCAGAGCTCATTGCCGCGCATGGGCTGAAGCCCGACGAGTATCAGCGCATCCTCGATCTTGTCGGCCGCGAGCCGAGCTTTACGGAGCTCGGCATCTTCTCGGCGATGTGGAACGAGCATTGTTCGTACAAATCCTCGAAGAAATGGCTGCGCACGCTGCCGACCACCGGGCCGCAGGTCATCCAGGGCCCAGGCGAAAATGCCGGCGTGGTCGACATTGGTGACGGCGACTGCGTCGTCTTCAAGATGGAGAGCCACAATCACCCCTCCTACATCGAGCCCTACCAGGGTGCGGCGACCGGCGTCGGCGGCATCTTGCGCGACGTCTTCACCATGGGCGCGCGGCCGATCGCGGCAATGAACGCGCTGCGCTTCGGCGCACCCGACCATCCCAAGACCAGACACCTCGTCTCAGGCGTGGTTGCCGGCGTCGGCGGCTACGGCAACGCCTTCGGCGTGCCGACGGTCGGCGGCGAGGTCAATTTCGACGCCCGCTACAACGGCAACATCCTGGTCAACGCCTTTGCCGCGGGCCTGGCCAAGACCGATGCGATCTTCCTGTCGGAGGCCAAGGGCGTCGGCCTGCCGGTCGTCTATCTGGGCGCCAAGACCGGCCGCGACGGCGTCGGCGGCGCCACCATGGCCTCGGCCGAATTCGACGACAAGATCGACGAGAAGCGCCCGACCGTGCAGGTCGGCGATCCCTTCACCGAGAAATGCCTGCTGGAGGCTAGCCTTGAACTGATGGCCTCGGGGGCGGTTATCGCCATCCAGGACATGGGCGCGGCCGGCCTCACCTGCTCGGCGGTCGAGATGGGCGCCAAGGGCGACCTCGGCATCGAACTCGACCTCGATAAGGTGCCGGTGCGCGAGGAGCGTATGAGCGCCTACGAGATGATGCTGTCGGAAAGCCAGGAGCGCATGCTGATGGTGCTGCGCCCCGAAAAAGAAAAGGAAGCCGAGGCGATCTTCCACAAATGGGGGCTCGACTTCGCCATCGTCGGCAAGACCACCGACGACCTGCGCTTCCGTGTGCTGCACCAGGGCGACCAGGTCGCCGACCTGCCGATCAAGGATCTCGGCGACAAGGCTCCGGAGTACGACCGGCCGTGGGTCGAGCCGCAGAAGCCGGCGCCGCTTGCCGCCGACGACGTTCCGCAGGCCGATGTCGCCGATGCGCTGCTGAAGCTGCTCGGCGGACCGGATCTCTCCTCGCGCCGCTGGGTGTGGGAGCAATACGACACGCTGATCCAGGGCAACTCGCTGCAGCTTCCCGGCGGCGATGCCGGCGTGGTGCGCGTCGAGGGTCATCCGACCAAGGCACTCGCCTTCTCCTCCGACGTCACGCCGCGCTATTGCGAGGCCGATCCTTATGAAGGCGGCAAGCAGGCGGTGGCCGAATGCTGGCGCAACCTGACCGCCACGGGCGCCGTGCCGCTCGCCGCCACCGACAATCTCAATTTCGGCAATCCGGAACGGCCCGAGATCATGGGCCAACTGGTCGGCGCGGTGAAAGGCATCGGCGATGCCTGCCGCGCGCTCGCCTTCCCGATCGTGTCGGGCAATGTCTCGCTCTACAACGAGACCAACGGCCGGGGCATCCTGCCGACACCGACCATTGGCGGCGTGGGCCTGATCGCCGATTGGTCGAAAATGGTGCGAACCGGCTTTGCCGCCGAATCTGAGATGATCCTTCTGGTCGGCGCACCCGCCTCCTGGGGAACGCATCTTGGCCAATCGGTCTATCTCAGGGACATCCACGGCCGTTCCGACGGTCCGCCGCCGCCAGTCGATCTCGATCACGAGAAGCGCGTCGGCGACCATGTGCGCTCGCTGATCGCGTCCGGCATCGTCACCGCGGCGCATGACGTTTCCGATGGCGGCATCGCGGTCGCCTTGGCTGAGATGGCGATGGCGTCGGGCATCGGCGCGACCGTCCCCGGCCTCGTCGGCACCGATCCCATTCCGGTCTGGTTCGGCGAGGACCAGGGGCGCTATCTCCTGACGCTGTCGATCGATCCGCATGGCGATGAATGGGATGCCATCCGCAAGCAGCAGGGCGAACTCGGCATCTTCGCGCCGTGGATCGGCTCGACCGGCGGCAAGACGCTGAAGCTCGGCGATGCCAGGGCGATCCCGGTCAGCGATCTGACCGCCGCTCACGAAGGCTGGTTCCCGCGCTTCATGGATCAGGCCAGTTGAGCAGACTGGCTGCCCGGGCGCTGCTCGCAGTCGTTTTCTGGCCGTCGCTGTTCTTCTTCTGGTTCCTCGGGCCGTTCGTCTTTTTCCTGCTGTCGACGACCTCTAGCGAGGTTTGCCCCAGGCTGGAAACGCGCGCCGAGTTCCTCGCAGCGGCCAATGGCACGCTTCCGATGCTGGTGCTGCAGAACCTCATCTATGCGGTTCCGCTCATCTGCCTGGTGCTGTGGAGTCGGCTCTTGCCGGACCAGGCGCGGACCAGGCACGTCATCACCTGCATCAAGCTTTTCGCCGTAGCGGCCACCCTGGGAGCGCTGTGGGAGTACGGCTCTTCGCTTGTCTGCGATGGCTACGGCCAGCCGTTCTTCTCGCCCGCCTGGCGGATGACCAGCTATCTGCCGATTGCCAACCTGGCGGTCAACGTCCCGCTCTATGTGCTGGCCTTCAGCCTCGGCCGCACCTTCTCGATGCGCGAAGACGATCCTCCAGCCGGCGCTATCCGTCCCGATGAGAATGCGCCGTAGGCCACAATCGCGACGGTGCTGGACGGAACGGCTTCAATCCCGGCCGGAAAGGCTCTAGGTTTATACCGACTCTCATCGCACGGGCAGCCACGCCGCAGCCCGCCCGAAAACAGGAATTTCTTTCATGGCAATGGACGCCCACGACATCGAAAAACTAATCAAGGACGGCATTCCGGACGCAAAGGTGACGATCCGCGACCTCGCCGGCGACGGTGACCACTATGCGGCCGAGGTCGTGGCCGAAAGCTTTCGCGGGAAGAGCCGCGTCCAGCAGCACCAGATGGTCTATGATGCGCTGAAGGGCAATATGGGCGGCGTGCTGCACGCGCTGGCGCTGCAGACCAGCGTTCCTGATTGAGGCATACAGCCTCAGACCCGCTTGGCCCAAAACACCCCATTCTTTGCGCCATTTGGCCGATGGCTTGGCTAAACTCTTGTTTCGGGCAACCTATGGGTTTATTTGAAAGGCATGCTTCGAGCCTGACTCCCACAGGCGTGAAAGGATATTCCATGAGCGGTATCAACGACTACATCGACAATGAAGTGAAGGGCAACGACGTCGTCCTTTTCATGAAAGGCACGCCCGGTTTTCCGCAGTGCGGGTTTTCCGGCCAGGTCGTCCAGATCCTCGACTATATCGGCGCCGACTACAAAGGCGTGAACGTTCTGGACTCGGCCGAACTGCGCCAGGGCATCAAGGACTATTCCAACTGGCCGACGATCCCGCAGCTCTACGTCAAGGGCGAGTTCGTGGGCGGCTGCGACATCATCCGCGAGATGTTCCAGGCCGGCGAGCTGCAGACCTTCCTGGTCGAAAAAGGCGTGAGCGTCAAAGGCGCCGCCTGATTCCAGTTTTTGGGCATGTCGCTGTCGACATGCCTGACTTCTGTTTGTGGGCACCGGGGCGGCTCCACCTCGGCAATTTTTACATCCTGATGTCGGGCCCCTGATATCGGGACCAGGACGAGCCAATGCGCCGGCCCGCCGGCGCGTTTTCGTTTTTAGAGATCGGACTTGCCGTGGACCAGCAATCGAAAGCGCCGCAATCGGCAAGCAAACTGTCTATTCCGCGCTGGGAATTCATCGCGCTGTGCGCGGCGCTGATGGCGCTGAATTCGCTGGCCATCGACATCATGCTGCCGGCGCTGCAGCAGATCGGCGCCTCGCTCGGCGTCGAGAACGAAAACCACCGGCAATATGTCGTGGTCGCCTATATGCTCGGCTTCGGCGGCGGCCAACTTTTCTTCGGACCGATCTCGGACCGGTTCGGGCGTCGCGCGCCATTGGTCGCCGGCCTGATCATCTACGTGGCGGCGGCGGGCGCGGCAGCCATCGCGCCCAGCTTTGAAACACTTCTGCTATGCCGCGTCGTGCAAGGCGTCGGGGCCGCGGCTACCCGCGTCATCGCCGTCTCGATCGTGCGCGATACATTCGAGGGCCGACGCATGGCCGAGGTGATGTCGCTGATCTTCATGGTGTTCATGGCGATACCGGTCATTGCGCCGGGGATCGGCCAGTTCATCATGCTGTTTGCCACCTGGCATTGGATCTTCATCACGATGGCCGTCGGGGCGCTGCTGGTATCGGCGTGGTCACTGCTGCGCCTGCCTGAAACGCTGCGTCCCGAACATCGCCGGCCGCTGACGGCATCATCCGTCCTTGGCGGTTTTCGCATCGTGCTCACCAATCGCGTCGCGCTCTGCTACGCCTTCGCCAGCACCTTCATCTTCGCAGCCATGTTCGGCTTCATCGCCTCGGCGCAGCAGATCTATGTCGACATATTCAACGTCGGCGAGATGTTCCCGCTCATCTTCGCCGGGGTTGCGGGCGTGCTCGCCTTCTCGAACTTCCTGAACTCGCGCCTGGTCGGTCGCATCGGCATGCGCCGTCTGTCGCAAAGCGCGCTGCTGCTGTTCTTGACCATCAGTCTTGCATGGCTGGTCGTGTCGCTGGAATTGAAGATGCCGCTGTGGCTGTTCGTTACCTTTTTTGCCGCCGCCATGCTGCCGTTCGGTGCGCTCGGCGCCAATTTCAATGCGTTGGCCATGGAGCCGCTCGGGCAACTGGCCGGCACGGCGTCATCGATCCTGGGTTTCATGCAGACTTTTCTCGGCGGCATTCTCGGCACGTTGATCGGCCAGGCGTTCAACGGCACGGTAACGCCGCTTGCCGCCGGCTTCTGCAGCGTTTCGGTCGCAGCGCTGCTGATGATCCTCATCGCCGAGCGCGGCAAGATGTTCCAGCCGCACAACCCGCCGGTTTCAGGGCACGTTACCGACCTGCATTAGCCTGGTCCAACCCTTGGTGGGACGCTGACATTGGTCGGCCTTCGCTATCGTCGTCGTATTGCGCTCAGCCGAGTTCCTGGGCGAGTCCGATGAGAAGCCCTCCAGGCCCGCGGATGTAGCAGAGCCGATACACGTCCTTATACTGGACGACTTCGCCTACGAGCCGCGCGCCGTGCTTGCGGAGCCTTTCAAGCGTCTCGTCGAGGTCGTCCACGGCGAACATGGCGCGGAGGTAGCCCAGGGCGTTGACCGGGGCGTTGCGGTGATCCGCCACGACAGGCGGCGCGAGGAAGCGGGAAAGTTCAAGCCGGCTGTGGCCGTCCGGCGTGCGCATCATGGCGATTTCGACATGCTGATCGCCCAGTCCAGTGACACGTCCGGCCCATTCTCCTTCGATCGTGGCCCGCCCTTCGAGCTCAAGGCCGAGCTCGCGAAAGAAATCGATCGTCTCTTCGAGGTCATCGACGACGATTCCTATGTTGTCCATCCGCTTGAGTGCCATGCGTCCAATCTACAAGGTGCCGTCCAGGCCGCAACTCATAAAACTGTCCCAAAACCGCTGCGCTTAGGAGGCACCTTCAAGAGTTGCCGTGAAGCGAGGGGTCAGCATACGCCCGGCGATTGCCCCGCCCATGCTGTCCGAAAAGGGCAGTGGCAAGGCATCATCGAGAGCCTTGAGGATGGAAGCCACGAAGGCACGGCTAAGCCGGGCATCAGTCCCGAGATCGGAATAGGTGGCGCGAGGCTTGCCGATCAGTGTGCCGTTTCGGCGAAGCGAGAACTGCAATGTCAGGGACATGCCGGCGGTTCCAGCCGGCGGCTTCCAACACGCGAAGATGGCCTTGGACATTTCCTCGATGGTGTCGATGGGATCAGGGCTGCGACAACTGCGTTGCCGTGCCCAGGCCTCACTGGAGCCCGCAAACAAGGCGATGGCCGCGACTACCGCGCACCATATTCGCCGGATCTTTGGGTTCGCGGGTGGCCGCATCACTTCTTTGCCGGTAAAAGCCGGCGGCGCGAACGCCGCCCGCGGAAATTTGAGCTATTGCGACCACAGTTCGCGGCGCAATTCCTGCCAGCTTTCCAGGTCGGGCGCGACCAGCAGACCGCCGCCGACATGCGACGGCAGATAGGGCGTGCCGTCAAACCGCGCGGCATGGCCGCCCGCCTCGGCATGGATCAACACGCCGGCCAGATGATCCCAGGGCATCAGCTTGTTGTAGACCACGAAATGGCCGTGGCCGCTGGCCAGCAAGCGGTATTCGTGGGCGGCACAGCGGTAGTTGAACTGCGACAGCGTCTTGGTCTGGTTGCGGGCCAGCCGCGTGCGGTCGGGCTCGGCCATGTATTGCCAGGAGACCGCGCCGGTCATCTCAGAGATCGGCGCTCCCGCGGCAACCCGGACTTTCTCCAGCGTGCCATGCGCATGACGGATATGGCTGCCGGCACCCCTGGCGCCGATCAGCCAGTCCTTGCCGACCGGATCGTGGATGATGCCGGCGACCGTCTCGCCCTTGACCACGACGCCAAGCATGACGCCGAACAGCGGTACGCCGGAAGCGAAGTTGAAGGTGCCGTCGACCGGGTCGATGACGAAAGCAAGATCGGCGTCCCCCAGACCGTCGAGCAGCGCCGGATTGTCGGAACAGGCCTCCTCGCCGACGACCATGGCGCCGGGATAGCGTTGGCGCAGCCTGGCGGTGATCAACCGTTCGGCATTGACGTCCGCTTCCGTCACCAAGTCGGCGGCGGAAGTCTTCTGCCTGACGTCGCCATCGCCCAGCCGGCGGAAGCGGGGCATGATTTCGGTGTCGGCTGCTTCAGCCAGCAGGCTGGCCAGCCAGTCGATCGCGGTATCGTCAAATGTCATCGGCTTGCCTGGGGGTTTCGTTGAGAGCTGCAAAATCGAACAGTTTCCGGTCCAGCAGATGCGACGGCCTGGAGTTGGAGAGCGCACGCAGCATGGTATCCTTGCGGCCAGGCATGCGCTTTTCGATGTCGTCCAGCATCGCCTTCATGGCGTTGCGCTGGAGACCCTCCTGGCTGCCGCAGAGGTCGCAGGGAATGATCGGGAACCGCATGGCGGCAGCGAATTTTTCGAGGTCGATCTCGGCGCAGTAGCTCAACGGCCGCAACACAATGACGTCGCCGTCGTCGTTGAGCAGCTTTGGCGGCATGGCGGCGAGGCGGCCGCCGTGGAACAGGTTCATGAAGAAGGTCTCGAGAATATCCTCGCGGTGGTGGCCAAGCACCAGGGCAGAACACCCCTCCTCGCGCGCGATCCGGTAGAGATGGCCGCGGCGCAGCCGCGAGCACAGCGAGCAATAGGTACTGCCCTGCGGCAGCTTGTCGGTGACGACGGAATAGGTGTCCTGGTATTCGATCCGATGCGCGATGCCGTTGGCGTTGAGATAGTCCGGCAGGATGTGCTTGGGGAAATTCGGCTGGCCCTGGTCGAGATTGCAGGCAAGCAAATCGACCGGCAGCAGTCCGCGCCATTTGAGGTCCAGCAGCACGGCAAGCAGGCCGTAGGAATCCTTGCCGCCCGACAGCGCGACCAGCCAGCGCTCGCCAGGCCTGACCATCGAGAAATCCTCGATCGCCTGGCGGGTCAGCCGCAGCAGCCGCTTGCGCAGCTTGTTGAACTCGACCGAGGACGGCACATCGGCGAACAGCGGGTGGAAACCACCTTCGCCCTCGGCGATCGGTTCAAGCGTTTCGATGTCTGGCTGCATGTTCATGGCGCGACGGCCCCGTATGTAACTACCGACCGGATTAGCGCATCGGCAGGAAAACCGAAACGGCAAAGCGGATGCACGAAACAAAAAGGCCGCCTCGAGGGCGGCCTTTCCGATATCGCAGAAAAGCGTTCGCTTAGCGCGAATAGAATTCGACGACCAGGTTCGGCTCCATCTGCACGGCGAACGGAACGTCCGCCAGGCCGGGGATGCGCGAGAAGGTCGCGACCATCTTGTTGTGATCGGCTTCGATGTAGTCCGGAACGTCGCGCTCGGCGAGACCGACCGCTTCCAGGACGATCACCAGCTGCTTCGACTTTTCACGCACTTCGACGACGTCGCCCGGCTTGCAGCGGTACGAACCGATGTTGACGCGCTTGCCGTTGACGTTGACGTGGCCGTGGTTGACGAACTGACGGGCGGCGAAAATGGTCGGCACGAACTTGGCGCGGTAGACGACCGCGTCGAGACGCGACTCGAGCAGGCCGATCAGGTTCTCCGAGGTGTCGCCCTTGCGGCGGTCCGCCTCTTCATAGACCTTGCGGAACTGCTTTTCCGAAACGTCGCCATAGTGACCCTTCAGCTTCTGCTTGGCGCGCAGCTGCAGGCCGAAGTCGGAAAGCTTGCCCTTGCGGCGCTGGCCGTGCTGGCCGGGGCCGTATTCACGCTTGTTGACCGGGGACTTCGGGCGGCCCCAGATATTTTCGCCGAGACGGCGGTCGATCTTGTATTTCGCGGATTCGCGCTTGCTCATCGCATTCCCTTTTCAAAAACAACACACCCGGCACCTCATGGTTCGGGTGAAGGAAACGCGCCCTCCTCTGGCCTCCGTTTTCGAGACCTGACAGGGTTTTCCCACGCAACGCGGCGGAAAACCCACGGGACACGTCAGTTCAAACAAGATCAGAAACAACCAGGGTCGCCGACCTTGCGCATACAAAACAAACACCGGACATCGCTGCCCGGCGTTGGCGGCTGGTTAAACCGAGATTTAACCGGTGTCAAGCTTGTGAGTGGCGCGGCGTAGCGCAACCCTATACCGTCCGGGACGTAGATGCGATGCCGGTTGTGGCGGGAGGTTTGCGCCAACGGCACCAGGAAGCGACTGGAGCTAGAGGAGTCCAATGAGCATGAAGAAGTTCTTCCTTACCTTGGCCGGTGCCGCGGTATTGGCCGGGTCGATGGCGGTTGCACCGGAGCCGGCGATGGCCCGTCATTGGCACGGGCACAAACAGGTGTGCCGCGTTATCGTCAAGAAAAGGGTGGTGTGGCGGAATGGCCACCGCCGGGTAATCGTACAGAGGGTGAGGCGCTGCCACCGCTGGTAAGCTGCCCCAAGCAACAATCCAAGGCCAGCGAACCGTCGCTGGCCTTTTCAATGATCAGGCTGGCTCGAAGCGCTCAATCCTTGGATTTTTTCTCCGGCAGTCCCTTGCGCTTCGTCTCGGCGAATTCCTCAAGCTGCTTTTCGCTCATCGATTTATACATGCCCTTGGAAGCGCCCTGGAGTTCGCTCTTTTTCGTCTCTCCGCGCTTGGCCGACAGGGCAGCGCCGGCGGCTTTCTGCTGGGCTTTCGAGGTGGCTGGCATGGCCGTTACTCCTTTGCTGTCGGGAGAAACGCCCGCGCCTTGGCGGCGGTTCCCTCGCCAGCGGCGCAGTTCCCGCCTTCCCGTGTCCGGAGCGCCAGTGTAGGACGGCGGCATGAAATCACTGACCGATCCCTCACAAGCACTCTCCACGGGCCTAGCGAAAATCCGCACCGAATTCCACGTGCCGGAAGGATTTCCGGCAGTCGTAATGACCGCAGCGGAGGCGGCGGCCAAACGCGTGCCCAACCAGCACACCGATCGAACAGCGATGCCCTTCGTCACACTTGATCCGGCAAGCTCCACCGATCTTGATCAGGCGTTTTCAATCGAGGCGAGCGGCGGCGATCTGCTGCTACATTATGCTATTGCCGACGTAGCCTGGTTCGTCGCGGACGGCGACGCGATCGATCTCGAGGCCTGGACGCGGGGCGAGACACTTTACCTCCCGGACGGCAAGGCCGGGCTCTACCCGCCGGCACTTGCCGAAGGTGCAGCGAGCCTGTTGCCGGATGGACCGCGCCCGGCGGTCGTCTTCACCGTCCGGGTCGCCGAGGATGGTCTGGTGAAATTGGACGGCGCGGAGCGGGCAATCATTCAAAGCCGCGCCAAGCTCGCCTATGACAGCGTGCAGGCCACCGATCTCCCGGCCGGCTTCGCCGAAATGGCACGGCGCATGGCGATGAACGAAAGGCGGCGTGGCGCGTCCCGCGTCGACCCGCCCGAGCAGGAGGTGGAAAGGCTCGCCGACGGCACGTTCCGGCTTTCGTTCAGGCCGCTGCTGCAATCCGAGCAAGACAACGCCGCGCTTTCCCTGGCCGCCAACATGGCGATTGCCGACGCAATGCTTGCGCACCATACCGGCTTGTTCCGTGTGATGTCGGAGCCGGATGCTTCCAAGGTGCAAAGACTGCGCAACGCGGCACTGGCTCTGGGGCTGTCCTGGCCGGCCTCCACCAGCTTGCATGACTACCAGCGAACCCTTAACCCGGCCGATCCGCAACAGGCGGCGCTGATGCTGGAAATCCGCCATGCAAGCCCCGGCGCGTCTTACCAACCCTATCAGGAAGGTGTCGTGCCCTGGCATGAGGCGATGGCGGCGACCTATGCCCATGCAACCGCGCCGCTCAGGCGACTGGCCGATCGCTACGTCGTGCGCTGCGCGCTGGCAATCGCCAACGGCCAGCCCGCACCGCAGGCCGTCACCGATGCGTTCACCAGATTGCCGAAAGTGATGGGACGGGCGGGTGCCAGCGCTTCGCAGATCAACCATGCGGCCATCGACCTTGCCGAGGCCGTCATGCTCAGGGGACGCGAGGGGGAAACGTTCAAGGCCGTCGTGACCGACGTCAACCATGGCGTGCGCGTCCAGCTTGCCGACATGCCTATCGTTGCCAACCTGAACGCGACCGGGCTCGGACAGGGTGACGGCCTAACGCTAAGGCTGGTCCTGGCCGATCCGGATCAACGCCGCATCGTGTTCGAACCTGGCTGAACGGCAGACGCTTCCGCCACCAGTCCAAAGCCCTGCATCAGCCGGCTGACGGCGAAATCCGCCTTGCCCGAGGTGAAGACGGCGATATCAGGCTCGCCTTGCGGGAGCGCCCCATCGACGGGCGGCAGCAGGGAAAGCGCCCGCCGCGCGATCGCTTCGGCCGGGTCGATCCAGTCGACCGGCCAGGGCGCCGTCTTGCGCATGCGGTTGACCAGAAATGGATAGTGGGTGCAGGCCAGCACGACGATGTCGGTCCTGCGCCCGTCTTGTTCCATGAAACAGGGGGTGATCTCGGCGCGCACGGCCTCCTCGTCGACGAAGCCCTCGCGCATATAGGCTTCGGCAAGCCCCGCCAGCCTGTCGCTGCCGACCAGACGGACATGGCATTGCTGCCCCCATTTGCTGATCAGGTCGCGCGTGTATTGCCGCTTGACCGTGCCCGGCGTCGCCAGCACCGAGACCAGGCCCGAGCGCGTTCGCTCCGCCGCCGGCTTGACCGCAGGCACCGTGCCGACAAAGGGGTGGCCGGGAAATCTGTCGCGCAGCGCGTCGATGACCAGCGTCGAGGCAGTGTTGCAGGCGATGACCGAAATGACCGGCGAAAACCGGTCGAGCAGCCTGGCGAACAGTTCCAATATATGCGTGCGCAGCGCCGGTTCTTCCCAGGCGCCGAAAGGAAAGGCCGCATCGTCGGCGACATAGACGAAACGGCGGTCCGGCATCAGCACGCGCGCCTCGCGCAACACGGTTAGGCCACCGACGCCAGAATCGAACATTAGGATCGGCTGGTCAGTCATTGTCGGTTCCCTTGCCGCCGAGCGGCGGCGTGTCTTCATCATCGCCGGCCGGCCGGTGCGCCTGGCGATCGGCCTCTGCCTTGGCGGCGCGCGCGGCGGCCGGAAGCCGCCTTGGATCGTCGCCCGGCGAACCATCGCCGCGCGGCATTGCCGGTGAGAACCTGTCGAGCGACGAGATGATGCCGCGCAGCACTTTCAGCTCCGGCTCGGCAAAGCCGGCGCGCGTCAGCACGGCGCGCAGATTGTCGACCATCTTCGGCTTCTTCGGCGCCGGCCGGAAATAGCCGCGCGCCTCCAACGCGCCTTCCAGATAAGCGAACAGGCCGTGCAGCTCTTTCTTGCTGGCCGGCTTCATGTCCGGACCGGAGAAATTCGTCCTGGTCTCGTCCTCGAGACCGGACTTCATCCACTCATAGGACATCAGAAGTGCGGCCTGGGCGATGTTGAGCGAGGAGAAGTCGGGATCGACCGGGAAGGTGACGATCTCGTCGGCGAGGCCGACCTCGTCATTGTAGAGGCCGAAGCGCTCGCGGCCGAACAGGATGCCGGTGCGCTGACCCATTCCGTGACGGGCCCGCAGCACCCTGCCCGCTTCGACCGGGCCGCGCACGGCCTTGAAGCCATCGCGTTGCCTTGCCGTGGTGGCGAAAACGAAATTCAGGTCGGCAAGCGCCGAGGCGAGATCGTCGAACACCTTGACCGCATCGATGACGTGATCGGCACGGCTGGCGGCCGCGCGTGCCTTCTCGCTCGGCCAGCCGTCGCGCGGGTTGACCAGGCGCAACTCCGCCAGGCCGAAATTGGCCATGGCGCGCGCGACCATGCCGATGTTCTCGCCAAGCTGCGGCTCGACGAGGATGATGGCCGGACCGGCGGCTGAAGCGTTGTCGGGATCTTTGGTGATGGGCATGATTGTCAATGAACTGCTGTTTGCGGCATTTCAGCGTCCCCTGCCATATTCGGCGGCGAAAATGAAGCATTCGCAAATGATCGCGGTCATGGGCTCGCATTCGTGACCGATCGCCGTTTGCGCGGCCAAAAACGCTTTGATATACGGGCGCATCCCCGGCCGAACGCCACACGGGCAAGGCCGTCCCATATCCCAGCAACGAGGCATTCTTTCCATGGCGAAGATCAAGGTGGCGAACCCGGTCGTCGAACTCGACGGCGACGAGATGACCCGCATCATCTGGCAGTTCATCAAGGACAAGCTGATCCACCCTTATCTCGACCTCAAGCTCGAATATTACGACCTCGGCGTCGAGCATCGTGACGCCACCAACGACCAGGTGACGATCGATTCGGCCAACGCCATCAAGAAATACGGTGTCGGCGTGAAATGCGCGACGATCACCCCCGACGAGCAGCGCGTCGAGGAATTCAAGCTGAAGAAGATGTGGAAGTCGCCGAATGGCACCATCCGCAATATCCTCGGCGGCACGATCTTCCGCGAGCCGATCATCATGAAGAACGTACCGCGCCTGGTGCCCGGCTGGACCAAGCCGATCATCGTCGGCCGTCACGCCTTCGGCGACCAGTACCGCGCCACCGATTTCCGCTTCCCCGGCAAGGGCAAGCTGACCATCAAGTTCGTCGGTGAGGACGGCCAGGTGATCGAGCACGATGTGTACGATGCGCCCGGCGCCGGCGTCGCCATGGCCATGTACAATCTCGATGAGTCCATTCGCGAGTTCGCCCGCGCCTCGCTGAACTACGGCCTGCTGCGCAACTATCCGGTCTACCTGTCGACCAAGAACACCATCCTCAAGGCCTATGACGGCCGCTTCAAGGACATTTTCCAGGAAGTCTACGAGGCCGAATTCGAGGCCGAGTTCAAGTCGAAGAAGCTGTGGTACGAACACCGCCTGATCGACGACATGGTGGCCTCCGCCCTGAAATGGTCGGGCGGCTATGTCTGGGCCTGCAAGAACTACGATGGCGACGTCCAGTCCGACACGGTGGCGCAAGGCTTCGGGTCGCTCGGCCTGATGACCTCGGTGCTGATGACGCCGGACGGCAAGACGGTGGAAGCCGAAGCCGCGCACGGCACCGTCACCCGCCACTATCGCCAGCACCAGAAGGGCGAAGAAACCTCGACCAACTCGATCGCCTCGATCTTCGCCTGGACACGTGGCCTCGCCCACCGCGCCAAGCTCGACGACAATGCAGAATTGAAGCGGTTTGCCGACACGCTGGAGAAGGTCTGCATCCAGACCGTCGAGAGCGGCTTCATGACCAAGGACCTGTCGCTGCTGATCGGCCCCGACCAGCCCTGGCTCTCGACCACCGGCTTCCTCGACAAGATCGACGAGAATTTGCAGAAGGCGATGGCGTAAAACACCGGCAGTTCTAGATGCGAAGGCTCCGAAAGGAGCTTTCGCTTTTTAGGCCACCGAGAGCGAAAACATGACCAAGCCAATCCTCCACGGCGCGGATTACAGCGTCTATGTGCGCATCGCCCGGATGGTGCTGGAGGAGAAAGGCGTCGACTACGAACTCGTGCCGGTCGATATCTTCGCCGCCGAGGGCATCCCCGCCTGGTATCTCGAGCACCATCCGTTCGGCCGCATCCCGGCCTTCGAGCATGATCGGTTTCACCTTTTCGAGACGAGCGCGATTGCCCGCTATATCGACGAGGCCTTCGACGGACCGGCGCTGCAGCCTGCCGACGCGCGCAGCCGCGCCAGGATGGGCCAGATCATCGGCATGCTCGACGCCTATGCCTACCGGTCAATGGTCTGGGATGTCGCCGTCGAGCGGCTGGAGAAGGAAGCGCCGGATGAGGCGTTGATCGCCGGCGGGCTGCGGCAAGCGGAGACGGTGCTGAAAGTGCTGACCTCGCTGACGACGGAGGGACCATGGTTGCTCGGCGAGCAGCTGACACTGGCCGATCTGCATGCGGCGCCGATCATTGCCTATTTCGTCAAGGTCAGCGAGGGGCAACAGCTGCTGGCGCGGTTCGCGGATATCCGGGACTGGTATGCGCGCATTGCGGCGTGGCCGAGCTTCGTTCGGACTGAAAAAGTCGGCTGACAAGTGTTGAGACGTCTGCGGGACAGTGCCCCCCTCTGTCCTGCCGGACATCTCCCCCACTTGGGGGGAGATTGGCAGCGTCCGCCGGGCGCCTATTCCGGCGCGGTTGTTTCCACGTGGGAGATTGGCGAAAGCCGGTGCGACGTCCGATCTCCCCACTCGTGGGGGAGATGTCCGGCAGGACAGAGGGGGGCACTGTCCCTCCGACCGTTGCTATAACAGTCCACTCGCCTACACCGCCTCGAGCGCCGCCTTCACAGCCGCAATCGCGTCGTTGGCCTTCGACGCATCCGGGCCTCCGGCTTGCGCCATGTCCGGCCGTCCGCCACCGCCCTGCCCGCCCAACGCGGCCGAGGCGACGCGGACCAGGTCGACGGCGCTGAAACGGCCGAGGAGATCGTCGGTGACGGCGACCACGACGCTGGCCTTGTTGTCTTCGCCGGCGCCGACGAAGACGACGACGCCGGAGCCGAGCGACGTCTTGCCGGCATCGGCCAGCGGCTTCAGATCCTTCGGCGATACACCGGAGACCGTCTTGCCGAGGAAGCCGACACCCGCGACCGTCTCGTTTTCCGAAGGCGCGCCGGCCGCGGCACCGCCGCCCAGAGCCAGCTTCTTGCGAGCCTCGGTCAATTCCTTCTCGAGCTTCTTGCGCTCTTCGAGCAGCGTCTCGACGCGCGCAGGCACATCGGCCGGCGAAATCTTCAACACGGCTGCCGTCGCCTTCAAACGCCTGTCTTGCTCGTCGAGGTGTTTGCGCGCGGCTTCGCCCGTCAATGCCTCGATGCGGCGCACGCCGGCGGCGACGGCGCTGTCCGACACGACACGCACCAAGCCGATATCGCCGGTCGCCCGGACATGGGTGCCGCCGCAGAGTTCGACCGAATAGGGCCGGTTGGCCTTGGCGCCATGCACACCGGTGCCCATCGAGACGACGCGCACCTCGTCACCGTATTTCTCGCCGAACAGCGCCATGGCGCCCTCGGCGATGGCGTCGTCGACGGACATCAGGCGCGTGGTCACCGGGCCGTTCTGGACGACGATCTCATTGGCCATGCGCTCGACCTCTTCGAGATCCTCCGATGAGATCGGCTTGTTGTGCGAGATGTCGAAACGCAGGCGCTCGGGCGCGACCAGCGAGCCCTTCTGCGCGACATGGGTGCCCAACACCTCGCGCAGCGCCTCGTGGATCAGATGCGTGGCCGAATGGTTGGCGCGCAGCCTGGTGCGGCGCGCATGGTCGACCTTGAGTTCGACAGCAGCACCCGTCTTGACCGTACCGCTTGCCACCTTGCCGAGATGCACGAACAGTCCGTCGGCCTTTTTCTGCGTGTCGGAGATCTCGATCGAAAACCCTTCGCCCGAGATGATGCCGGTGTCGCCCACCTGACCGCCGGACTCGCCATAGAACGGCGTCTGGTTGACGACCACCGCAACGGCGTCGCCCTTGCCGGCGCTGTCGACGGTCTTGCCGTCCTTGACCAGCGCCTGGACGAGGCCTTCCGCCTGCTCGGTCTCGTAGCCAAGGAACTCGGTGGCTCCGGTCTTTTCACGCACGGCGAACCAGACCGTCTCGGTGGCGGCCTCGCCGGATCCGGTCCAATGCTTACGCGCCTCGGCCTTCTGCTGCTCCATCGCATTGGTGAAGCCGGCAAGGTCGACCGAGATGTTGCGTTGGCGCAGCGCGTCCTGCGTCAGGTCGAGCGGGAAGCCGTAGGTGTCGTAGAGCTTGAAGGCCGTCTCGCCGTCCAGCATGTCGCCGGCATGCAAAGTTTCCGTCGCCTCCGAGAGCAGGCCGAGGCCGCGCACCAGCGTCTTGCGGAAGCGCGTCTCCTCGAGCTTCAGCGTCTCGGTGATCAACTGTTCGCCGCGCAGCAGTTCGGGATAGGCCTGGCCCATCTCGCGCACCAGCGCCGGCACCAGCTTCCACATCAGCGGCTCGTTCGCGCCGAGCAACTGCGCGTGGCGCATGGCGCGGCGCATGATGCGGCGCAACACATAGCCGCGTCCTTCGTTCGACGGCAGCACGCCGTCGGCGACCAGGAAGGAGGACGAGCGCAGGTGATCGGCGATGACGCGGTAGGAGGCCACGGTTTCCGCATCGGGAGCGCGCCCGAGTGCGGAGGACGCCACGTCGATCAGGTGCCGGAACAGGTCGGTCTCAAAGACGCTTTCCACACCCTGCAGGATGGAGGCCATGCGCTCCAGGCCCATGCCGGTGTCGATCGAGGGACGCGGCAGGTCGATGCGCTCTTCCTTCGTCACCTGTTCATACTGCATGAACACCAGGTTCCAGAATTCGAGGAACCGGTCGCCATCCTCCTCGGGGCTGCCGGGAGGACCGCCCCAGATATGCTCGCCGCGATCGATGAAGATTTCCGAGCACGGCCCGCAAGGACCGGTATCGCCCATCGCCCAGAAATTGTCCGAGGTCGGGATGCGGATGATGCGGTCGTCCGAAAAACCGGCGATCTTCTTCCAGAAACCGGCCGCCTCATCGTCCGTGTGATAGACGGTGACCAGCAGCTTGTCCTTCTTCAGCCCGAACTCCTTGGTGATCAGGTTCCAGGCAAGTTCGATGGCGCGTTCCTTGAAATAATCGCCGAACGAGAAATTACCGAGCATCTCGAAGAAGGTCAGGTGGCGCGCGGTATAGCCGACATTGTCGAGGTCGTTGTGCTTGCCGCCGGCGCGAACGCTCTTCTGAGCAGTCGTGGCGCGCGAATAGGGCCGCTTCTCCAGGCCGGTGAAGACGTTCTTGAACTGCACCATGCCTGCATTGGTGAACATCAATGTCGGGTCGTTGCGCGGCACGAGCGGGCTCGAGGCGACGACCTCGTGGCCCTCCCTGCGGAAATAGTCGAGGAATGTCGACCGGATTTCGTTCACGCCACTCATGACTGCTGCCTTTTTTCGCGAAAACCGCCGGCGACCCGGCGGAAATGGGCTCTGCTTTTTGCAGAGATAGATTCCAGAGATAGATTGGGCCTTTTAGCGGGCACGCTTCACCCTGTCCAGAAACACGGAATTGGGTCAATCCACCACCTTGCCGGCAGCCCAAAAACAAAAACCGCCGGCGCGAAGGCCGGCGGTTTTGGACGCGGTACTATAGAACTCGATTACATAAGCATTGGATCATAGGCAGGAATTATGGCCGAACTCCGGCCATTGGCCTACATCGCGCCGGCTTCATCCTCGAAACCGTCGTCGCCATTGCCCTCAGAGCCACCATTTTCGAGGAATTTCTCGGCGATCAGCCCGGCATTCTGCCGCAGCGCCAGTTCGATCTCACGCGCCGTATCGGGATTATCGCGCAGGAACAGTTTTGCATTTTCGCGGCCCTGGCCGAGACGCTGCGAATTGTAGGAGAACCAGGCGCCCGATTTCTCGACCACGCCGGCCTTGACGCCGAGATCGACCAGTTCGCCGGTCTTGGACACGCCTTCACCGTACATGATGTCGAATTCGACCACCTTGAAGGGCGGCGCCAGCTTGTTCTTGACCACCTTGACGCGGGTCTGGTTGCCGACGACCTCGTCACGGTCCTTGACCGAACCGATGCGGCGGATATCGAGGCGCACCGAAGCGTAGAACTTCAGCGCATTGCCGCCAGTGGTGGTTTCGGGCGAGCCGAACATGACGCCGATCTTCATGCGGATCTGGTTGATGAAGATGACCATGGTGTTGGAGCGCGAGATCGAGGCGGTGAGCTTGCGCAGCGCCTGGCTCATCAAACGTGCCTGCAGACCCGGCAGCGAATCGCCCATCTCGCCTTCGATTTCGGCGCGTGGGGTCAGCGCCGCGACCGAATCGACCACCAGCACGTCGATGGCGCCGGAACGCACCAGCGTGTCACAGATTTCCAGCGCCTGCTCACCGGTGTCGGGCTGTGAGATCAGGAGGTTTTCGAGATCGACGCCGAGCTTGCGGGCGTAGACCGGATCGAGCGCATGCTCGGCATCGACGAAGGCGCAGATGCCGCCCTTCTTCTGGGCTTCCGCCACCGTGTGCAGCGCCAGCGTCGTCTTGCCCGAGCTTTCCGGCCCGTAGATCTCGATGATGCGGCCACGCGGCAGGCCACCGACGCCGAGCGCGATGTCGAGGCCGAGCGAGCCCGTCGGCACCGTCTCGATCTCGACGACCTGCTCGTTCGCGCCAAGCCGCATGATCGAGCCCTTGCCGAAAGCCCGCTCGATTTGCGACAGCGCCGCATCCAGAGCCTTTGATTTGTCCACTGCCTTATCCTCTACAAGCCGCAAAGAATTCTGAGCCATGATACATCACCCCTTGGTCGTCAATGAAGGCCGGACAATCCGTAATCCCTACCATTTTGTACCTTTTTTGTTCTCGTTGGGCAAGAGGGATCAAACATCTGAAAAACAAGCGATATCCGGATTTGTTCTTTTTTCGTACCAAGAGATCGAACAGCGATGCACCTCGCATTGGGCCAGACAGTTCGATTGTTTCGGTTCGCCGAATCGCTGTCTTGCGTGCGAAACTCCATCCGCAGCCTAACGCTTGTGCGGCAGGAATAACAAAGGGCATATCGCCGGCATGGTGAAATCCGCAAAGATACTGGCCGTGGGCGGCGCCCATATCGACCGGCGTGGCCAGGTGTCCGGCGCCTATGTGCCCGCCGCGTCCAATCCCGGCACGATGCGCGAGGATGTCGGCGGCGGCGTCTTCAATGCATTGCGCAGCACAGTGCGGCGCGGCGTGTCGGCCTCCCTGATGTCGATGCGCGGCGGCGATGCGGCGGGCGATACCGTTTCGCGCGCCATAGCGGAAGCTGGCATCGCCGATCTGTCGGCGGTGTTCCTCGACCGAACCACGCCGAGCTACACGGCGCTGATCGACCGCGAGGGCGAACTGATCGTCGGCTTTGCCGACATGGCTCTCTACGACCTGGCGTTTCCCAAGCAGATCAGGCGTTCCAAGGTGCGGGAGGTGGTCGCTGCCGCCGATGCTATCTTGTGCGACGCCAATTTGCCGTCCTCCGCGCTGGAGCGGCTCGTCGCACTCGCCGCGGGCAAGCCGGTGTACGCGATTGCCATTTCGCCGGCCAAGGTGGTGCGGCTGATGCCGGTGCTCGGCGCGCTGGCGCTGGTCTTCATGAACCGGAGCGAGGCCATCGTGCTGGCGGGCGTCAACGCAAATGCCACGAATAAGGATGTCGTCGATGGGCTGCGCTGCAGCGGTCTCAGAAGCGGTGTGGTCACCGCAGGTGGCGGCGCGGTGCTGGGTTTCGACGAAACGGGCGCCTTTTCGATCCTGCCGCCTGCGCCGAGAAAAATCGCCGATGTCACCGGAGCCGGCGACGCATTGGCGGGCGCAACGATCGCGGCCTTGCTGCGCGGTCTGCCTTTTCGCGAGGCCTTGCGCGACGGCGTCGCGGCGGCGACGCTGGCCATCGAAAGCGCCGATGCCGTTCCCGATTTCAGCGAGGCATCCTTCGTGCAAGCCTTGGCCCTTGTGCCGGATGCGCAGGAAATGGCATGAGACCGGCAAATTCATGGTCCGCAGCGCCGGCCAGCGTCGAGATAGACGCGGGCGCTCCAGCTTGGAGATCCAGATGAACCCGGAAACCGCCCACCCCTTCATCGACGTCCATGCGCCGGTGGCGCGGGCCCTCGCCGCCGGCCAGCCGGTGGTGGCGCTGGAAAGCACCATCATCACCCATGGCATGCCTTACCCCGACAATGGCGCCATGGCGGCGGATGTGGAAAAGATCATCAGTGACGGCGGCGCCGTGCCGGCGACGATCGCCGTGGTCGGCGGCCGCATCAAGATCGGCCTCTCGGATGGAGAGCGGGAATCGCTGGCCATGACGGGCGATGCCATGAAGCTGTCGCGCGCCGATCTCGGCTTCGCCGTCGCCCAAGGGCGCACCGGCGGCACAACGGTCGCCGCCACCATGATCGCGGCGCACATGGTCGGCATAAAAGTGTTCGCCACCGGCGGCATCGGCGGCGTGCACAAGGGGGCGGAAAAGAGTTTCGATATCTCTGCCGACCTCGACGAACTGGCGCGCACGCCGGTCATCGTCGTCTCGGCCGGCGCCAAGGCGATCCTCGACATCGAAAAGACGCTGGAAGTACTGGAGACGCGCGGCGTGCCTGTCGTCGGCGCTGGCTGCGAGACGATGCCGGCCTTCTGGTCACGGCAGTCGCCCTTCCGCGCGCCGCTGACCCTGCACAAGCCGGAAGAGATCGCGCATTTCTTCCGGACCAGGGCTGCACTGGGCTTGAATGGCGGCATGCTGATCGCCAATCCGGTGCCGGAAAGCCACGAAATCCCGGCCGAAGAGATGGCTGGCTACATCGAAGCTGCGCAGAAGGCGGCAGAGGCGCTCAATGTGACGGGCAAGGCGGTGACGCCGTTTCTGTTGTCGAAAATCCTCGAACTGACCGGCGGCCGCAGTTTGAAGACCAACATCGCCCTGGTTGAGAACAATGCATGGCTGGCGGCGCGGATTGCGAAGGCGCTGTAGGGCGGCCAATGTCGGCAAGTTGGCATCACTTCCCAGCTCTTCGCCCCGCCTCATACGCGCGGCGCGCCCACACCGTCATCTCGTCGGGATCATCGAAAGCACTGTCAGGAATGCTCCAATAGGGCATGGCGACCAGCTTGCCGTGGCGAGAGCCGGTGTAGGTCCATTGCTTGCAGCCGGCAGCTTCGAAATCGGGCGCGCTTTGTTCATCCGCCTTCAACAGCAATTCGCCGCGCAGCACGATGGCGACGATGACACCATCGAAGTAGATGCCCTTGCCGCCGAACAGCTTGCGTATGCTGACCGGGCCGAGGCCTTCGAAGAGTTCGGCGATGCGTTCATTGTCCATGCCGCGATCATGTCATCGGCGTCAGAGCTTGTCATCGCCGCAACCAAAATCATGCTGACAGGTTGAAAGAGGATCGATCGGAGTTTCCCGCCATGCCTGTCCTGCTCAAAGGCTCGTGCCGTTGCAATGCCGTCCGTTTCGAGGTGGAGAGCCACACGCCGGTGCCGTTCATGCTGTGCTACTGCTCGATCTGCCGCAAGCAGCAGGGCGGTGGCGGTTTCGCCATCAATCTCGGCGCCGACTATGAGACCCTGAACATCCGGGGCAAGAGGAGCCTTGGCGTCTACCGCGCCGAGATCGAGGACGACGAGCATCCGCATTGCGAAGTCTCGACCGGCGAGCGCAATTTCTGCAAGAAATGTGGATCAGCACTTTGGCTCTACGACCCGACCTGGCCGGAGCTGGTGCATCCCTTCGCCTCGGCGATCGACAGCGACCTGCCGAAACCGCCTGAAAAGGTGCATCTGATGCTGAAATACAAGGCGAACTGGGTCGAGCCGGATGTCGGCAAAGGCGACAAGACTTTTGACGTCTATCCCGAGGAATCGATCGCCGACTGGCACAAGCGGACGGGGATGTGGGTGAAGTAGCGTCCTTCTCCCCGTTTTACGAGGAGAAGATGCCGGCAGGCAGATGAGGGGCGGAGCTAACTCTGGAGAGGCTGGCTCTGCCCCTCATCCGGCCCTTCGGGCCACCTTCTCCCCGTAAACGGGGCGAAGGAAGGTCAGGCCGAAGCGCGTGCCTCGGCCAGCGCCTTCAGGTCGGCCGGCTTCAGCTCGACAGATTCGCCGCAGCCGCAGGCCGAACTCTGGTTCGGGTTGTGGAAGGTGAAGCCGGTGCGCAGCGTCGTCTGCTCGAAATCCATCTCGGTGCCGAACAGAAAAAGCGCAGCCTCGGGTGCCACATAGACATGGGCGCCGTCGCGCTCGATGTGGTCGTCCTTGGTGTTGGGCTCGGTCACCAGGTCGACCGTGTATTCCATGCCGGCGCAGCCACCCTTCTTGATGCCGAGGCGGATGCCATGCGCGTTCTCACGCGTGGCCACGATCTCGCGCACCCGGTCGGCGGCCTTTTCGGTCATGGTGATGACGGCAAAGCGTCCCATTCTTTTTCCTTCTCCATTCCATGCAGGTTCAAGGCCTGCCGAATGATTCCTCACCTAAAATGGTGAAGTTTTACCGCTGGCGCAAGTGCGCCTTCCGCTTGCACTTAATACCAGCCCACCGCGACCTGCGCCTCTTCTGACATGCGGTCGGGCGACCAGGGCGGGTCGAAGGTCATGTTGACCTCGACGCCGGAGACGCCTTCGACGGCGCCGACGGCATTTTCGACCCAGCCCGGCATTTCGCCTGCCACCGGGCAGCCGGGGGCGGTCAGCGTCATGTCGATCTTGACCGAGCGGTCGTCCTCAATGTCGATCTTGTAGACAAGGCCGAGCTCGTAAATGTCGGCGGGGATTTCCGGGTCGTAGACCGTCTTCAGCGCGGAGACGATGTCGTCGGTCAACCGCGCCAGTTCGTCGGCGGGAATGGCGGACGCCGAAACCACGGCGTTGGCGGAGGTTTCCGCGGTGGTCTCGGCAGTGGGGCTCGCGTCATCCATCATCGTCACCCGAAGAACTTGCGCGCTTTTTCAAGCGCTTCAGCCAAAGCGTCGACTTCGGCCCTGGTATTATACATGCCGAACGATGCCCTGCATGTGGAGGTTACGCCGAAGCGTTTCAACAGCGGCTGGGCGCAATGGGTGCCGGCGCGGACCGCCACGCCTTGCCTATCTATCACCATCGACACGTCATGGGCATGAATACCCTGGAGTTCGAACGATATGATGGCGCCCTTGCCTGGAGCGTCGCCGAAAATGCGCAGCGAGTTGATGGCGCGCAGCCGTTCATGAGCATAGATCTTGAGGTCTTCCTCATGCGCGGCAATGCGCTCGCGGCCGATCTTTTCCATATACTCCAGCGCGGCACCGAGCCCGATCGCCTGGACGATCGGCGGTGTGCCGGCCTCGAAGCGGTGCGGCGGCTCATTGTAGGTGACGATGTCTTCCGTCACCTCCTCGATCATCTCGCCGCCGCCCATGAAGGGGCGCATGCCCTGGAAAATGTCCTTCTTGCCATAGAGCACGCCGATGCCCGAGGGCCCATAGACCTTATGGCCGGTGAAGACGAAGAAGTCGCAGTCGAGGTCCTGGACGTCGATGGGCATATGGACAGCGCTCTGGCTGCCATCGACGAGCACCGGAATGCCCCGCGCGTGCGCGATGCGCACGATTTCCTTGATCGGGGTCACCGTGCCCAGCGCGTTCGACATCTGCGTGATGGCGACCAGTTTGGTGCGATCGGTCAGGCGCTTCTCGAATTCCTCGATGTGGAAGACGCCGAGATCGTCGACCGGCACCCAGACCAGCTTGGCGCCCTGCCGCTCACGGATGAAATGCCAGGGCACGATGTTGGAGTGATGCTCCATGATCGACAGCACGATCTCGTCGCCCTCGCCGATGTTGGGCATGCCATAGCCATAGGCGACCGTGTTGATCGCCGAGGTCGTGTTCGAGGTGAAGACGATGTTGTCGGTACTCGGCGCGTTGAGAAAGCGACGCACCGTTTCCCGCGCCTTCTCATAGGCGTCGGTGGCCGCATTGGACAGGAAATGCAGGCCGCGATGGACGTTGGCATATTCCTGGGAATAGGCATGCTGGATCGTATCCAGCACCACCTGCGGCTTCTGCGCCGAGGCGCCATTGTCGAGATAGACCAACGGCTTGCCATAGACTTCCCGCGACAGGATCGGGAAGTCGCGGCGGATCGCCTCGACGTCGTAAGGGATGTTTTCGACTTTCTGGTCCATTTCAAAGTCCTTGCCGTCCAAGGCCGCGTTCCTCGCAATACCCCTCATCCGACCGAGCTTCGCTCGGCCACCTTCTCCCACAAAGGGAGAAGGAAGAGCGCCCAACCTTCTCCCCTTGTGGGACAAGGTGGATCGGCGCATAGCGCCGAGACGGATGAGGGGTGGCTTTGCCGGGCCCCATCCAATAATTACCCGTGTGCCACGAACCAGTTGTCGAGCCGCGCCTCGAGCGCGTCGACGATCGCTTCGTCGTCCAGTTCCTCGATCACCTCGGCGACGAATGCCTTGACCAGTAGGCCCCGGGCGCTCTTCTCGTCGACACCGCGCGCCATCAGGTAGAACAGATGGTCGTGGTCGATCTCGGTGACGGTCGCGCCGTGGCCGCAGACGACGTCGTCGGCGAAGATTTCGAGCTCGGGCTTGGTCGAGAACTCGCCATCGTCCGACAACAGCAGCGTGTTGCAGGCCATCTTGGCGTTGGTCTTCTGCGCATACTGATGGACGTTGATGCGGCCCTGGAAGACGCCGCGCGCTTTGCCCGTCACCACGTTGCGGACGATCTCGGTCGAGGTCGTGTGCGGCACGGCGTGATCGAGCACCATGGTCACGTCGGTGTGGGTGTCGCCAGCCAGCAGATTGATACCGCGCAGCTTGAAATCGGCGCCTTCGCCAGTTGTCCTGACCACGATCTCCTGGCGCACCAGTCTGCCGCCGGCATTCATGACGAACAGGGTCAGTTTCGCGTCCTTGCCGATATGGGCCTTGAACTGCGCCAGATGCGTCGCGGTCTCGGGCTGTTCCTGGACGATCAGCCATGTCACGTCGGCGCCCTCGCCGAGCACGAGTTGGCTGACCGAACTGGTCAACGCCGCACCCTCGCCGGCCTGGCGTTCGACGATGACCGCCTTGGCGCCGGCGCCGACACGCACCGGCAGGCGTACATGCGTCTGGCCGCCGGCCTGCAAATTCTGCAATTCGATCGGCTTTTCCAGTTCGGCACCGTCGGCGATGTCGACAAAATACCCATCGGCGACGAATGCCGTGTTCAGCGCCCCGATGGCATCGTCGCTGCCATAGGGATCGAGCCCCGGCGCGATGCTGCCGTCGGTCAGCTTTTCCGACAGGCGCTCAACGGCGACGCCGTCCACTGCCGGCATCTTCGCATCGGACTTGCCGTTCAGGATCGCCAATACGGCAGAGCCTTCGACGATCGGAGCGACGGCCTTGGGGGCGGCAGCCGGATCGAAGTCCGGTACCGCGTTCAGCAGCCGCCGAAGGTCCGTGTAGTGCCAGGATTCGATGCGCCGCGTCGGCAGGCCGTGCTTGATCGCTTCGATGGCGTCGTCGCGCTTCAGCATCACCGCGCCGTCGCCCGGCAACAGCGACAGACGGTCGCCGAAGGCGTCGATCAACGCTGTCTCGGCCGGTGTCCGCTGCGGTTGTGTGTGAATATTCATCAGTTTGACCTTGCCTTCTGGCATCTCACGCGGCTTGCCCGATCACGCCGGCATAGCCGTTGGCTTCGAGGTCGAGCGCCAGCGATTTGTCGCCGGACTTGATGACCTGGCCCTTGTAGAGCACGTGCACGCTATCGGGCACGATGTGTTCGAGCAGGCGCTGGTAATGAGTGATGACCAGGAACGCCCGGTCCGGCGCGCGCAGCGCGTTGACGCCGTCGGAAACGATCTTCAGCGCATCGATGTCGAGGCCGGAATCGGTCTCGTCAAGCACGCACAGCTTCGGCTCCAGGAGCTTCATCTGCAGGATCTCGGCACGCTTCTTCTCGCCGCCGGAGAAGCCGACATTGAGCGGCCGCTTCAGCATCGCCATGTCCATGTTGAGCGAGGCCGCGGCTTCTTTCACCCGCTTCAGGAATTCCGGGATCTTCAGCGGTTCCTCGCCACGCGCCTTACGCTGCTCGTTCATCGCCACCTTCAGGAATTCCATGGTCGCGACGCCTGGTATTTCCATCGGGTACTGGAAGGCGAGGAAGATGCCCGACGTGGCGCGCTCGGACGGATCCATTTCGAGGATCGACTTGCCGTTGTAGAGGATGTCGCCCTCAGTCACCTCATAGTCCTCGCGGCCGGCGAGGATGTAGGACAGCGTCGATTTGCCTGAACCATTCGGTCCCATGATCGCGGCGACCTCGCCGGCTTTCACCGTCAGGTTCAGGCCGCGGATGATCTCGGTGCCGTCATCGACGATGCGGGCGTGCAGGTTCTTGATCTCAAGCATTCTTTTGTTTCCTGAATATTGTCCGGTCAGCCGACCGAGCCCTCGAGCGAGATGCCGATCAGCTTCTGCGCCTCGACCGCGAATTCCATCGGCAGTTGCTGGATGACGTCCTTGACGAAGCCGTTGACGATCAGTGCGATCGCTTCCTCTTCGGGAATGCCGCGCTGCATGACATAGAATTTCTGATCCTCGGAAATCTTCGAGGTCGTTGCTTCGTGCTCGAACTGCGCCGTCGAGTTCTTGGCTTCCATGTAGGGCACGGTGTGCGCGCCGCACTGGTCGCCGATCAGCAGCGAGTCGCAGTTGGTGAAGTTGCGGGCATTGGTCGCCTTGCGGTGCGCCGAAACCTGGCCACGATAGGTGTTCTGTGAGAAGCCGGCGGCGATGCCCTTGGAGATGATGCGGCTCGACGTGTTCTTGCCGAGATGGATCATCTTGGTGCCAGAGTCGACCTGCTGATAGCCGTTCGACACGGCGATCGAATAGAACTCGCCCTGGGAATCGTCGCCGCGCAGGATGCAGCTCGGATATTTCCAGGTGATGGCCGAGCCGGTCTCGACCTGCGTCCACGAAATCTTCGAACGGTCGCCACGGCAATCGCCGCGCTTGGTGACGAAATTGTAGATGCCGCCCTTGCCCTCGGCGTCGCCGGGGTACCAGTTCTGCACCGTCGAATATTTGATCTCGGCATCGTCGAGCGCGACCAGTTCGACGACGGCGGCGTGAAGCTGGTTCTCATCGCGTTGCGGCGCCGTGCAGCCTTCGAGATAGGAGACGTAAGCCCCCTCCTCGGCGATGATCAGCGTGCGCTCGAACTGGCCGGTGTTCTTCTCGTTCATGCGGAAATAGGTCGACAGCTCCATCGGACAGCGCACGCCCTTGGGCACGAACACGAACGAGCCGTCGGTGAAGACAGCCGAATTCAGCGTGGCATAGAAATTGTCCGACGTCGGCACGACCGAGCCGAGATATTTCTTCACCAGTTCCGGATGCTCGCGGATGGCCTCCGAGATCGAGCAGAAGATGACGCCGGCCTGCGCCAGTTCCTTCTTGAAGGTGGTGACCACCGAGACGGAATCGAACACCGCGTCGACGGCGACACGGCCCGACTTGTAGACATTGTCGCTGGCTTCCTCGAGCTCGGAAACATCGGTCTTCTGCACGCCGGCGAGGATTTCCTGCTCGCGCAGCGGAATGCCGAGCTTCTCATAGACCTTCAAGAGTTCGGGATCGACGTCGCTGAGCGACGACGGGCCGGGCGTACTCTTGGGCGCCGCGTAGTAGTAGATGTCCTGGAAATCGATCTTGGGATAGTTGACACGCGCCCAGGTCGGCTCTTCCAGCGTCAGCCAGCGCCGATAGGCTTCCAGGCGCCACTCCAGCATCCAGGACGGTTCGTCCTTCTTGGCCGAAATGAAACGGATGATGTCTTCGCTCAGCCCCTTGGGAGCCTTGTCAACGGCGATCTCGGTCTGGAATCCATATTTGTATTGGTCGACGTCGATCTTTCGGACCCGATCGATCGTGTCCTGCACAGCAGGCATATGCGTTCTCCATCCACGCCGGGGTCAAGGCCCGACAGTTTTCAAACTATGGCACCGCCGAAATGAACGCCAAAGAAGCGCTCGCGGCAGCGTAAGTTCCATATAGTGCGTCTCGACCGGAAATTCACCCGGCCAGCATGAAACGCACGGCTCTACCAGGTCAAAAAGACCCAAAAACATTTTAGTCAAGCATCGGATTTTCCCGAAAACCGCTACGCACTTTTCGGTCCGATGCTCCCAACCGCTACGCGGCTTCTTCCCTGTCCGCCTTTTCCCTGGCGGCCTGCCTTGCAGCAATGCCCGCCAGAGCGGTCCTGAACAGCTCGATATCCTCGGCGCCCGTCGCCGAACCGATCGACACGCGCAAGGCGCCAAGACTGTCACCGTAACCCATGGCTTTCAACACATGGCTCGGCCCGACCTTGCCCGATGAACAGGCGGAGCCCGCCGACAGCGCCACGCCGGCAAGATCGAAAGCGATCTGCGCGGTTTCGGCCTTGATGCCGGGAATAGCGAAGAATGTCGTATTGGCAAGCCTTGGCGCGCCGGTTCCAAAGATTTCCGCCGCCGGCACCAGCATTTTCACAATGGCCTCGATCTCGTCGCGGCGCTTGCGCACCGTATCGATCGCCTGCAGCCCGTTCAGGGCCTCACGCGCGGCAGCGCCAAAACCGGCAATGGCGGCGAGGTTTTCCGTGCCGCCGCGATGGCCCTTTTCCTGACCGCCACCATTGACCAGGGGCTTGGGCATCATCAGGTCCGCGGCGGCGACGATGGCGCCGACACCCTTGGGGCCGCCGATCTTGTGCGAAGACAGAATCAAATAATCTGCGTAACCCGCTGATATATCGATCGAAACGCGGCCCGCTGCCTGGACCGCATCAACCACCAGGACGCCGCCTGCCGCCTTGACGATTTCGGCGATGCGATCGATCGGCTGGATGACGCCGGTCTCGTTGTTGGCGGCATGGATCGCGACCAGCGGCAGGCCATCGGCCTTGTCGTGACCGCCAAGCGCCGTGGCCAATGCGCCGAGATCGGCAATGCCGTTGGCATCGACGCCGATGCGCGTCACCTGCGCCGCGGGAAAGCGCCCGCCATTCAAAAGGCAGGGATGGTCCGCCTCGGAGACGTAGAGCCGGCTCATGCGCACGCTGCCGCGTCCCATCTGCCACTCGGGCGAAAGCAGCGTCGAGGCGGCTTCGGTCGCACCGGAGGTGAACACGACATGTTCGGGCCTGGCATTCACCAGCGCCGCCACCTCACGCCTCGCCTTCTCGATCAGGCGCCGCGCGGCGCGCCCCTCCGCGTGGACCGATGACGGGTTGGCGGCAACATCAAGTGCCGCGACCATGGCCTCGCGCGCCGCGGCAAGCAGCGGCGCACTGGCATTGTAGTCGAGATAGGCGCGTTTTGCGGCCATTTTCGTCCAGTTGGTCCCGTCAGACGCCATTCGGTTGTCGTATGGCGTTATTTCCTTGAAATTCCAAGGCGAGCCGTCCTATTTACGCGGCTTGCGGCGCGGGTGGCCGGGCTCGACGTCTGGCCACTCAGTTTTGAACAGTTCTAAACTAGCTTCTAGGAAGACGCTCGCCCTGCGTCAAGGCCAGAGGAAGGTTCGTTCCGGGCGCCGCGCATTCGTATTAAGTGGAGTATTTCATGCCTGAGGTCATTTTCACCGGTCCGGCCGGCCGTCTGGAGGGGCGCTACCAACCCTCCAAGGAAAAGAGCGCGCCGATTGCCATCGTGTTGCACCCGCATCCGCAGTTCGGCGGCACGATGAACAACAAGATCGTCTACGACCTCTTCTACATGTTCCAGAAGCGCGATTTCACCACGCTGCGTTTCAATTTCCGCGGCATCGGCCGCAGCCAGGGCGAATTCGACCACGGCACCGGCGAATTGTCGGACGCGGCGGCGGCGCTCGACTGGGTGCAATCGCTGCATCCGGATTCCAAGAGCTGCTGGGTCGCCGGTTATTCGTTCGGCTCGTGGATCGGCATGCAGCTCCTGATGCGCCGGCCCGAAATCGAAGGCTTCATCTCGATCGCGCCGCAGCCCAACACTTATGACTTCTCGTTCCTGGCGCCCTGCCCGTCATCGGGCCTGATCATCCACGGCGACGCCGACAAGGTGGCGCCGCCGAAGGATGTGCAGGGCCTGGTCGACAAGCTGCACACCCAGAAGGGCATCACCATCACGCAGAAGACGCTGCCCGGCGCCAACCATTTCTTCGCCAACGACGCCGATCTGCTGATCGAGGAATGCTCCGACTATCTCGACCGCCGGCTGGCTGGAGAATTGTCGGATCCGCGGCCGAAGCGGCTGAGGTAAGCAGAAGGAAGGCACGAGCGCGGATGTATGAGCCTCCCCAGTTCCAGGAAATGCGGCCGGATGTCCTGCACGGACTGATCCGGGCGCATCCGCTCGGCATGCTGATCTCGAACGGGCCGGACGGCCCGGTCGCCAACGCCATTCCGTTCCTGCTCGATGCCCCCTCTGAACTTAGTGAAAGCCTGCCGCCGAACGGCAGGCTGCGCGCGCACCTGGCCAGGGCCAACCCGCAATGGCGCCTCATCGCCGACAATCCGGCGTCGCCCGTGCTGATCGTCTTCCAGGGCACCGATGCCTATGTGACGCCGTCCTGGTACGAGACCAAGCGCGAGACCGGCAAGGTGGTGCCGACCTGGAACTACTCCATCGTGCAGGTGCGCGGCACCGTCAAGGTGATGGATGACCAGGACTGGCTGGCACGGCAGATCGCCGATCTGACCGCCTCCCAGGAAGGCGTTCGCGAGGCGCCCTGGGCGGTGACGGACGCGCCGGCGCCTTTCATCCAGTCGCAGATCAAAGGCATCATTGGGCTGGAGATCGAGATCAGCGAGATCCACGGCAAGTGGAAGGTCAGCCAGAACCGTCCCGTCGCCGATCGCATCGGCGTCGCGCAGGGACTGGAAAGCGAAGTCGCCGATTCATCCGACATGGTTCGCCTGGTAAAGTCCTACGGCGGCCTGGACGGCAATTGAGCCGGTAGAGACCTATCGTTCCGGTGCAATCAGCCGGAACGATGCTTTGCGGACCGGCAGGCCCGCGGCTGCCGGGCGGAAAATGAAACCCAGCCTGGCAAAGATCAGCCCGCATGCGAGCGCGAAGGCGCAGCCGAGGCCGAAGCCGGCAACGGTGTCGCTCGGATAGTGCGCGCCGACGAAGACCCTGGTCGAGGCGATGCAGGCCGTGACCACCAGGGCAATGGTCCAGCGCCGCGGAAACAACAGCAGAAGAACGCCGAACACGGCGCCCATGGTCGTGGCATGGCCGGATGGAAAACCGGCGAAGCGCGCATCGAAGGCAAAAGGATGCAGGGCCAGGACACCAAAATCCTGGAAGTAGAGTGGGCGGGCGCGGCCGATCGCATATTTCAGGACATTGACCAGCAAGCCGGAAAGGCCAACCGAACTCAGCACCAGGAACGACAGGCAGGTCCAGTTGTAGACAAGCATCAACGATCGCCGTGAAAGGCTTCGCCAATCGATCAGATTGGCCGCCACGAGCAAGAGCGCCGATGGGATCAGATACCAGCCGCCGAGAGCGAACTGGGTCATGAAGTCGGCAAACCTTGCCCCCGACCATTGGCCATGAGCAATCCCTGCCGGTGTGTCGAGGCGAACAAAGGCGGCCGCCGTCAGCAACATCCAAACCACGACCCAAACCGGCCATGCGATGTTGGGGTAACGCGCTGGACGGACGGCAAAGCGCCTTCTCACGATCCGCAACGTGTCGCGAAAATTGTCGAGGGAGCGGCGTCTCACCGCAACAAGCGTAGCGAAAACGGAAGGGCGCGGTTTCACGAGCATTGGGAATTCAACCCTGTCATGGACCAGCCGTCATGGCGCCACACGATAGAGGCCGAGCGACAGTTTGTCTCCCGACGAATAGTTGAGGCCATCGACCTCGGCGACGCGGTTCACGGATTTGCCTTGCACAGACAGCATGCCGTTCAGTTTCTGCTCGTCCTCGGTCGGCGCCAGTCCCAGTGCGCAGGTGGGATCGGAAAGCAGGTGCTCCGCGACGCCGCCGACATCGGTCAGCACCGTTTTGGTGCCCACCAGGAACACCAGGCTCGGTTCCTGATACCGAGCCGAAGCCAGCACCGTGGTGTCGCAAGGCTTGTTGGCGCTGACCGCCGCCTCGATGGCCGGGCTCAGCCAGATCGGCTTGAGCGACGGCGCGATGACGCCAAACAGCAAGCCATAGGTGATGCCCGCACAGGCGGCGATGGCGCCGATGCGGGGCAGCGGCACCTGCAACTGTCGCGAAAAAGCGAGGTAGCCGGCGCCGAGCGCCGCCACCGCGGCCGGGATGCTCCACCATGAGAATGTGTGCGTGAGGTAGATCGGTGCGCCCACGCAGACCGCCGCCAGACCGAGGCTGACCACGACCAGGCCAAATGCCGTCGACCACCATAACCAGGTCTGCCAGCGCTTGAGCGGCGCATTGGCATCCTCGGGCTGCAAGGTCAAAAGCCAGCCGATCAGCAGCGCCATGCCGGGATAGGCCGGCAGGACATAGTGCGGCAGCTTGGTCGGGATCAACTCGAAGACCAGCCAGAACGGGATGTACCAGGCAAGGCAAAAGCGCAGCCTGGGGTCGTCGCGCAACCGGTTGAGGGCTTGCAGGCCGGCGCCGACCGCGATCAGGCCGAACGGCCACGTGAACAGCGAATAGGTCAGCATATAGAAGCCCGGCGGCAGGCCGTGCGATTCCTCGCCCGACGCAACCTTGCCAAGCATGTCCTTGCCGATGGCCTGCTGCAGGAAGGCGCCATGGCTTTTCCAGGTGATCGCGGCGAGCCAGGGCAGCGCAATCACCACGACAAGCAGCAGGCCGCGCCCGACCTTGAGTTTCGACAGCCAGCGCCCATCGCGCTCGAAGGCAAACAGCACCGCGATGGTCAGCGCCGAAAGCAGCGGCGCGATCGGCCCCTTGATGAGGATCGCAGCCCCTTGCGCGATCCAGAAAATCCACCAGAGATGGCCGGCGACCGGATCGTTGCGCCGCGATGCCAGGTAGATCTGCGCCAGCGCGCCTTGCGCGGCCACGCAGCAGGCCAAAAGCATCGCGTCGGTCTTGGCATCGCGACCCTCGAAGGCGGTGGCGAAGATCGCGGCCATCACCAGGCCGGCGACGACACCGGCATTCGCTCCGAAAAGATTGGTTCCCGTCCAGGCGATCGCCAGCACCGCAATGGCGATGCCGAGCGCCGACACCGTGCGGTAGACCCAGATCGGTGCTTTAGCGCCCTTGCCGCTCAGCGTCACGGCCGCCGATTGCAGCCAGTAGATGCCGACCGGCTTCTGGTAGCGCGAGGCTTCCTGGAAGCGGATGTCGACATAGTCGCCGCTTTCCGCCATCTGCTTGGTGGCCTGGACGAAGCGCGACTCGTCGCGGTCGATCGGCGGCAGGGATGCCAGCCCCGAGGCCGTCATCATCAGGCTGAACAGGAAGACAAGGATGTAGTTCCTGTTCAACGCCATTTTTGAGCCTCTCCGATCATGTTGTTCACGTATACGGGCTGCTCAATCGACCTTGGTCATCGCCGCCTTGCGCTCATTGGCGATCAGCCAGAGATTTCTGATGTAGATGAACATGCCCATGGCCTGGCCGGCGATGAACACCGGATCCTGGCGCTGGATGGCATAGATCAGAAGCAGGCCGCCGCCGAACAGCGAGAAGAACCAGAACGCCACCGGCACGACGCTGCGCTTGGCTTTTTCCGAGGCGAGCCACTGCACGACGAAGCGCATGGTGAAGAAGAACTGCGCGACGAAGCCGAGCAGGATCCACGCATCGAATTGCTTGATGAAGACCTGGTGAAGCCAGGTCCCCAATTCCTGAAGCACGTTAAACACGCTTGATTTCCTCTACCTTTGGCATTCTGCGGCGCCGGCGGCGCAGCCACCAGACGCCACCAAGATCGAGCGCGCCCTGCAGGCCGCGATCGAAGATGCCGTAGTTCGACTTGCCGTGCCGGCGCGAACGGTCGACCACGTCGCAGTGCACGACACGGTACCCCTCCTGGATAACCAGGGCCGGCACGAAGCGATGCGTGCCGTCGAAGAACGGCAGTTTGCGCAGGATCTCGGTATGAACAGCCTTCAGGCCACAGCCGGTATCGCGCGTCTCGTCATGCAGGATGGCGTTTCTCAGCCAATTGGCGAAACGTGATGCCAGTTGCTTGACCTTGCTGTCACGGCGCTTGAGGCGCTGCCCTTGTGCGGCGCCAAAATCGGGGCCGGCCTGCCGCAAGGCGTCGACCAGCACGGGAATGTATTGCGGGTCGTTCTGGCCATCGCCATCGATCGTGGCGACGATGCCGCCCAGCGCCGCCCAGGCGCCCGAACGCACCGAAAGGCTCTGGCCGGCGGATTTGCGGTGCCGCAATTCCCGTACCGGGAACGGGCGAAGCGCTGCCTGTTCGGCAAGAACAGCCGCGGTGTCGTCGGTCGAGCCGTCATTGACGATGATCAGTTCGAAGTCGCGCCCTACCATCGCCGCCTCGATCTCGTCGATCAGCAACGGCAGGTTTGCCGCCTCGTTCCGGCAGGGAATGACAATGGATATCAATGCGTCCGGCATGTCGCGTCGGGGCTCTGTCGTCGGATAGTGGCACGTTTGAATGCCGTACGGTGCCGCTCGAGGTCGTGGGCTGCAAGAACCTTGTGGCGCGGCGCCTCATTACGCCAGCCGAAACGATGAAGCAAGCATGACGGAGATCATCCACGCGTGCCACAAAACCGCATCCGCCTCTGCTGATCGCACCGCCTCGGTCGGCGGGCAATCCGGCGCAAAATCGGAATCCACTTTTGCTGATCGCGCTTGGATGCTAAACGCGCCCGTTCACATATGCCCGCGCCAGACGGGCGGACGCTTTCGGGAAAGAAACCATGCCTGCCTTCAAATCCGACTTCCTGCGCACGATGAGCGAGCGCGGCTTCATCCACCAGACTTCGGATGATGCCGGCCTCGACAATCTCTTCGCCACGGAAACGGTGACGGCCTATATCGGCTTCGACGCCACCGCCAAGAGCCTTCACGCCGGCTCACTGATCCAGATCATGATGCTGCACTGGCTGCAGCAGACCGGCCATCGGCCGATCGCGCTGATGGGCGGCGGCACCTCGATGATCGGCGATCCTTCCTTCAAGGACGAGGCGCGCAAGCTTCTGACCCCGCAGGACATCGACGACAATCTGGTCGGCATCCGTCGCAATTTCATGCCGTACCTCAAATTCGGCAGCGGCCCGAATGACGCCATCATGGTCAACAACGCCGACTGGCTGATGGAGATCAACTACGTCAATTTCCTGCGCGATGTCGGTCGTCACTTTTCGGTCAACCGCATGCTGGCGTTCGATTCCGTCAAGCTGCGGCTCGACCGCGAGCAGTCGTTGTCCTTCCTCGAATTCAACTACATGATCCTGCAGGCCTACGACTTCGTCGAACTCTACAAGCGGCTCGGCTGCCGTCTGCAGATGGGCGGCTCCGACCAGTGGGGCAACATCATCAACGGCATCGATCTCGGTCGCCGCATGGAGGACGCGCAGCTTTATGCGCTGACCACGCCGCTGCTCACCACCTCGTCAGGCGCCAAGATGGGCAAATCCGCCTCGGGCGCGGTCTGGCTCGATGCCAGCATGCTCTCGCCTTACGAGTTCTGGCAGTATTGGCGCAACACCGAGGACGCCGATGTCGGCCGGTTCCTGAAACTCTACACGACGCTGCCGTTGGACGAGGTCGCGCGCCTCGAGCGGCTCGGCGGATCCGAGATCAACGACGCCAAGAAGGTGCTCGCCACGGAGATCACCGCATTGCTGCATGGTCGCGCTGCCGCGGAACAGGCCAGCGACACGGCACGCAAGACGTTCGAGGAAGGCGCGCTCGCCGAATCGCTGCCGACCGTCGAGGTTGAGAACGCCAAGCTCGAAGCCGGCGTCGGTATCCTGTCGCTGCTGGTGACCGCCGGGCTAGCGGCGTCGAACGGCGAAGCGCGGCGGCATGTGCAAGGCGGTGCGGTGCGGTTGAACGACCAGCCTGTCAGCGACGAGCGCCGGCTGGTGACGCTTCAGGATCTGAGTCCGGAAAACGTCGTAAAGCTATCTTTGGGCAGGAAAAAACATATTCTGGTGCGGCCTATCTAAGGCCGCTTCACCGGTATTCGAAGATCGACCTGAATATCCCCGGCGCGATCACCGAGAGCGGATTGACGTCGAGCACCGGCTTGTTGGCATTGCCCCTGAGCCTGTAGGTCACGCCGATGAGGCCCCTGTCGCGGCCATTGCCGAGAAGCGCACCGACGATCGGCAACTCGCCGAAGATGCGGTTAAGGCCGTAGACCGGCATGAAGGTGCCGGTCATGTCCATGTTGTTGTTCTGGTCGTAGAGGATGCCCTGGAAGGTCGTGCCGATGCGCGGCCCCCGCAGCACGCCGTTGGCCAGCTTCAGATAGCCGCTGCCTTTCTCGATCTCGGCATAGCCGCGCTCGAACTTGACCCGCGACGTGTCGAGCTTGCCCTTGACCGCCTGGTCGAGGCTACGGCTGTCGCCGGCCGGGGTGGTCGAGACGATGGAGGCGAGCTTCGGTTCGTTGACGACGAAGAAATTGCTGGTGTCGACCTTGCCCTTCATCGGCCCGTCGCTGGCTCCCGACAGGGCCAGCATGATCGACCCGCCTTCCATGTGCTCGTAGACGTTCAGGAACCTCAATATGGCGCCGGCGTCCGCGGACTGCACGTTGAGCGCGCGCTGGCCGCCACCGGTGGTGTTGCTGATGGTGATGGCGGCGCCAGAACTTGCCGTCGCAGTGACCTTCAGGCCGTTCACCCGCGAGCCGGCCGCGCTGTAGTCGAGCTTCAGGTTGGACAGTTGCTCGTCGTGGAAACCGGTGAGCCGATCGACGTCGGCGCTCACCGAAATGGCGTCGGCGCCAGTGGTCTTGGTGGCGGTGTCGACGTCCGAGGTGAACTGCTTGATCAGCGAGCGGGCATCCAGGGCGTTGCCGCTGACGTTGACAGCATAGCCCTTGCCCGATCGCCTGACGGACACGGCCACGTCATCGCCTCGGTTCAGGGTAACCTTGCTGAACTTTGCCGACGACAGGGCGCCGTTGAGCAGGACAACGTTACCGTCGATGGAGAAGGTCTTGCCGTCGAGTTCAAAGTCGGACAGCGTCGTGGTCTCGCCCGACTTTGTCATGACGAATGTGGCGGTGGCGGGAACCCCTGCCCCCTTGCTCCAGCCGGCCCAGGGAATGTCCAGCCTGGCATTGGTCAGGTCGGCCGAGACGTTCTGATTGCCGCTGCCGCTCTTGTCGATCGCGACCTTCACCGTGCCGGCAAGCAGCGGCGTCAGGCCGGGCATGGCGGCGGCGCGGATCTTGTCGTCGAGCACCAGGGCGACCTTGCGGCTGCGCGCCGGCCCATCATCGGCCAGCGGCTCGACGAGGTCGAGTTCGGCCGGAATACCGTTCAGCGATGCCTTGGCCGAGATCACCGCCTTTTCGGGATCGACCGTGATCGAGCCGTCGGCATCCGTCACGGTCTGCCCTTCGAACGGCTTGGCCAATGAAAGGCCGGTGTAGTCGAGCGATACGAGCCAGTCGAGTTTGGAGCTGTCGACGCCGGACTGCAGCGGGATATCGGCCTTGACATGGCCGGTGACGCTGCCGGACAGGTCATCCGGCAGAAAGCCGACATGGCGCATGGCATTGATCGGTTCGTAGGAGGCCAGTTCGGCGACGGCCGCCGCGTCACCGGCAACGTCAATATCGAGCGCGCCGATGACCGGCGGGCGGTTCGCCGCCTTTACTGCCAGCGTGCCGTTGATGGCCGCCACGGTGCGGCCGCTGGGCATGAAGACGGTGCCCGAGGACAGGGAGACGTCGACGTCATTGCCATGGAAGGCGACGACACCGACCGCATCACGTATCGGCGGAATGCGGCCGGCCGTGTCGAAACGCGTCCCGTCGATCTGGAAGCGGCCGAACACTTCGTCGGCGGAAAGCGGCACACCGTTGCCGAGGCGATCGGGCACCACCTGGAACTGGAGATTGCCGTCGACGACGCGGCCTCCGAACAGATTGCTCAGCACCCAGAGCCGCGCATTGCGCGCTGAAAACCACGGCCAGAGCTGCTTGACGTGGGAGACCAGCATGTTGTGAATGTTGAAGGCGAGGTTGATCCCGGGCGCCTTGCCGTCGACGAACTCGACGGCCGCGGTTCCCAGCACTTCGCCACTGGTATCGGAACGAAGCGCGATCTGCTCGGCCACTAATTTGTGGCTTTTGGTCTGGTACACGCCGGCTATTCGCGCAAGGAAGCTCAACGCGGGCTCGGGTGACTCCGATGGCGCCAGCGACGAACCGTCGCTGGTCAGATCGTAGCGGTAGGCGGGTTCCTCGGCGGCCGCTCCCGACGCAGGCTTCGGCCCGATGGAGCCGGCGAAATCGAATGTCGAGCGGCCGGTCTTGAACAGCATCCTGTCCACCTGGATCTTGTTGCTGCCGGCGACAAGCGTCGCATCGACCGCGACGTCCGCCGGCAGCAATCCACGTGTGCCGAGATCGAGCACCGACCCGGTCGACGACACCGCGGCCGTCAGTTGCGACGCATTCGTGCCCGCGCCTTCCGATCCCTTCAGCTTCAACGCGACGGCGCCCAGCTTCCCGGCGCCGGCCGTGGTGTCGGCTGCAGCCGCCAGATCGATGCTCGCTTCCAGCGCCGTCACGCGATGCGCCGCGACATCGCGTGTGGCGGAAGCGGCAACCTTGATCGTCCTGCCGTCGACATCGGCCTGTGACGAAAATTCCATGCCGCCCAGCCCCGACTGAACGACGGTGGCGTCGGCGATCTTGACCAGTTTGATCGATCCGGTATCGGGCAGCACGAATTCGACATTGCTGAGATCGATCCGGCGCATCGAATCTTCCCGCACGGCGTCGAGGGCGCGATGGATGTTGCCGAACACCGCGTCCGACAGTTTCTCGGGATCGACGAGGCCGTCCTCATTGCGCAGCGCGGCGGTCCAGTCGTCGCCGGAGGGCATCGCCGCCATGACGATGCGTGCATCGGAAATCCTGGCGCTGGTCAGCCGCACCTCACCCCACAGCAGCGGCACGAGGCGGACGCCGAAGCGCACACGCCCGGCATCGGCCATGGGTTTGCCGTCGTTCGTCTTCAGGCTGACGTCGCTGACCTGGAGCGCAACGAAACTCGAACTGTCGAGTGTGATGCGAGCAGGCCCGACCGCAACATGGACATCGACGCCGGCGAGTTTCTCGATGGCGGTTTCCGCCTCGACGCGCAGCCGGTCCGCCCCAATGCCGGAAAGACCGACGAGATAGACAGCCGTCGCGACCAGCAGCATGAGCGCGACCATGCCGGCGAACACGCGCGAAAGGATGCGAAAGCCACGTCCAATCCGGGCCTGGCCAAGCGGCGGCACCCGGCACGCGGACGGCAAGGTCCCCAGGTCGGCGATCTCATCCCGCCTGAACCTGATCTTCTCGTGCTGCGGTTGCTCCTGATCCACGCAATCTTCCGTTGTACAAACTCGCTCGTGGACGAATCCCCGGTCGACACTATATGGGTGTGGCTTCGCGCGTAACCTCAAACAAGGGCATCGGTATGGCTGACCTCGTCGTGGGCGATCTTGCGCCGCAATTCGACCTGCCGCGAGACGGCGGCGGCTCGATCAGCCTTGCCGCATCCCTCGGCAAGCCCGTGGTGCTCTATTTCTATCCGCAGGACGACACAACAAGCTGCACGCAAGAGGCGATCAGCTTTTCACAGCTCAAGCCGGAATTCGAGAAGGCCGGAGCGGTGGTGATCGGCCTGTCACCCGACCCCGTCAAGAAACACGACAAGTTCAAGTCGAAATACAGCCTTACCATCGACCTCGCCGCCGACGAGGAGCGCAAGGTGATCGATGCCTACAATCTGTGGGTCGAGAAATCGATGTATGGCCGCAAGTACATGGGTGTCGAGCGTGCCACGTTCCTGATTGGTCGCGATGGCCGGATCGCCAGGATTTGGCGCAAGGTCCGGGTCAAGGGCCATGCCGAGGAAGTTCTCGAGGCCGTCCGCACGCTCTGAGCGCCACGAATGCCGACGGCGACACGGCCTTCATGTCGGCGCACGAAAATCCGGCTGATGCTGTAATCAGGCGTGCTTATTCTTCGGGTGTTTCCACCTTCGGCTGCTGTCGCGCCCGCCAGGATTTCGAAACATGGTTCAGATGATCGGCCAGCGCGGCGAGGCGACCGCGCAGGCCGCGCGCGCCGATCACCGATGACAGCCTGACCGATTGCGTCGCGAAGCGCCGCTTGAAATCCTCGCCGCCGCAGAGGAAATCAATTTTGCCAAGGCCACGGTCGAGCGACCATTGGATATAGTCCACCATCAGCACCATACCCGGCGAGGCGCGTTCGTATTCGGGATCGTAAGTGGTGACGAAAGCCATCATGGTGCCGTGCTGTTCGAAATTGATCGAGACGGCGATGATCGTATCGTCGAGCTCCAAGACGAAAATGCGCAACAGCCCGAGCTCGGCCAGCACCGACACAAGGGCGGCGAGAACGGGCGAGCCCTCATCGAACAGGTCCGAGACGCGGCCGTGCCGCACCAGCCACAGCCGCTTCAGCGCCGCGACCCGAGCGAGCACCGGCTCGAGCGGTTCGCCGGCATCCATCAGGCGAAAACGCAATGCGCCGCCTTCTTCCATGAACTTGCGGCCGCGACGGTAGTTCTGCCGGGCCTTTTTGGACAGCGTCTCGAACCAGTCCGCGCCACGCGGCCAGGAACCCTCGACGCGGTAGCTGATTTCGCAGCGATGGTTGCGCCGAAGCGCCTTGCCTTGGCGCGAGGCCGGATCCAGCAGGGTACGGAAACCGGCAGCCGGCAGCAGACGATTGAGATAGATGAGGTCGAAGCCGCCCTGGTCGAGAACATACTGCCAGAGCCGGGAGAGTTGTTGCGGGTCGCCGTCGGGGGCAAACAGCGCGTCGCCGTAGTCGCTGTGATCCTTCGCCGCCCATTCGAGAACGCGGATGCCGGAGCGCTTGAAGGTGGCGAGCGCTATCACGCCTTCGAGCCGGTCGCCGTTCCAGGCCAGCCCGATCCTGAGCGTGCGCCGCTCCTGATGGGGGGTGGTGCGCCACCAGGCCGCGATCCAGGCCGGATGCTGGAAGACAAGCCCGCCGGCTCGCTGCCAAAGCGCAGTCCAGGCCGGGGCGATCTCATCCAAACGCGCCGCCGATGTCACGACTTCGAAGACGAAGCTCCGCGGAATAGTGGGTGCCATGGGAGCGTTCACAACCGAGCCCTTTGCGATGCTCGCGTTGTCTCCGGCTTTCCGGGACGGACGCGCCGCGCGATATGCCTCCACATTCGCTTCAGCGGCATGACATAGAGGCCGGCAAGCGACTGGTAGTCGCGCACATCGCGATCGACCAGGCCGAACTTGAAATCCTCTTCGGGCTTCGGCACGCACAATGTTCCGAAGAGCCGATCCCAGAATGAGAAGAGCAGCCCGAAATTCTTGTCGTAGTGGCGCGGGTCGGTGCTGTGATGCAGCTGGTGCCAATGAGGACACAGGATCAAATTGTTGAGCGGGCCGAACGAGATCTTGAAATGCGTATGCCTGACGAAATCCATCATCAGGATGTTGCGCATGACGTAGACGTTGATGCCAAAGACCGTCAGTTCGACAAGGTTCAGCGAAATCAGCGACCAGATGCCGAAGCAGATGCCCACCACGATGCCGTCCCAGGCGCGGTTCATCAGTTCGTCGAGCGGGTGGACCCGATCCTTGGTGATACCGACCATCACTTCGGCCGAGTGATGCACTTTGTGCAGTTCCCAGAGCACCGGATAGCGATGCTGGGCGACGTGATAGAGATAATAGGAAATGTCGTAGGCGAGCAGCATGGTGATGGTGAAGATCAGCACCGTTACCGGGCCCGCCGGCCCCTCGATCAGCGGCGGCTGGAACTGGAACAGTGTCGAGAACAGCCTGTTGGTCCCGTAGCCCACCGCCGTGACGAAGACAATTCCGGCGGGCAGCATCAGGAAGGGCATCAGGGCCTTCTTCGTCACCCAGAACAGCAGGTCGGCTCTCGCCGAGGGATGGGTGATGACCTCATGCGGGATGGCGAACTCGAAAAACTCCTTCCAGCTCTTCTGCTCGACCGTGCGCCAATAGGCCACGAGCGCGCTGACCAAGGCGGTCAGCAGCAGAAGCCCGGTCGCCAGCAGACTGGTGCCGGAGAGCTTGTCGAGGACCTTGCCAACCAGATCGCTCAGCATCCCTTGGACCGCCATCTTCAATAGATTCCCAAACCCATCACGCCTTTAGCCGGAAACCGTCAAGTAAATGCAATCAAAGAGAGTTAAGGATTCTTGACCTTAATCGGCGAGTGACCCGCTCTTCTGGTTGAAACATGGTGCGCGGCACGGTGCACGATGGCCGCTCCCTTGGCAGTTTTGATGCAACCCACTGCCCTCACCGCGTGTATTCGTTGCCTTTCGATCGATCCGGCAAGCCTTTGTTAACCCTAATAATGTGTAATCAAGCCGTCGTGGTGTCGTAAACGAAAGCTTGGTCCCGTGAACGCAACCGGTCAGTCCGCAGTCTTCGGCAGGCGCAAGGAGCCCCACACCGTCATCATTGCCCGGGGTAACGAGATCAGGCACTTCACGATCCGACCCTGGCTCGCGGCATTCATCGGTTCAGCACTCGCCGCCATTGCCGTCGGCTACCTGCTGGCCACGTCCTATCTGGTGCTGCGCGATGACCTGATCGGCGCCACCACCGCGCGCCAGGCGCGCATGCAGCAGGCTTACGAGGACCGTATTTCGGCCCTGCGCGCCCAGGTCGACCGCATCACCAGCCGCCAGCTGCTCGATCAGCAATTGATGGAGACCAAGGTCAGCGAATTGCTTGACCGGCAGACGCAGCTCAGCCAGCGTCATGGCCGCCTCGGCCCGTTGCTCGAACGCGCCGAGAATGACGTCGGAACAGCGCCAGTCGAGGCCCCGGCAGCAGCCGCGAAGCCTGACAAACCCGCCGAGGTGACCGGCAGCATCAGCCAGCCGGCGCCGAATTACGCGGTCGCCAGCCTGAGCGCGGACCTTGGGGCCGCAGACACCAGGCCGTTCTCCTTGTGGTCGACCCGCTCCGATCCGTTGCCAAACGATTCAGCCGCCGATCGCGCCGACAAATTGTTCGTCTCGATCAACCAGTCGCTGAAATCGATCGAGACCGAACAGCTCACCCGCATCAGCGCGCTCGCCGACAATGCCTACAAGAGCGCCGACGCGATCACCCAGGCGCTGCAAGCAGCCGGACTGCCGGTCGACAGCGATTTCGGCAAGGACCAGAGCGATGTTGGCGGACCGCTGATCCCGCTCGACAGCTCGATGATGTTCGACAGCAAGGTCAAGGAACTGGACGAAGCCCTGGATGCGCTCGACCATCTCAAGAAGGAAGCGCGCCAGCTGCCGCTGTCCAACCCCGCACCCGGCCACTCCGTCACCAGCCCGTTCGGCATTCGCACCGACCCCCTCCTCGGCACCGCCGCGCTGCATTCCGGCATGGATTTCAGGGCGCCGATCGGCATGGCGGCAAAGGTCACGGCGCCCGGCGTCGTCACAAAGGCCGGCTGGAACGGCGGCTATGGCCGCATGGTGGAAGTCGACCACGGCAACGGCTTTGCGACCCGCTACGGGCATCTCAGCGAAATCGACGTGACCGTCGGCGAGAAGGTCGATGCCGGCGCCGTCCTCGGCAAGACCGGCAGCAGCGGCCGCTCGACCGGCCCGCATCTGCACTACGAAGTGCGCCACAATGGCGAAGCGATCGATCCGCTACGCTTTCTCACCGTCGGCAAGAAGGTCGCCCAGTTTCTCTGAGGTGCCAGTCCTCGGAGTGAAACCTTATCATCAGTTGATGACAAGCGCGGCCCGCTGCTCTTCGAACGCTGCCCAGGTGTATCGGTCTGGATCCAACACCTCGTTCAGCGCCTTGTACTCTCCAAATCGCCATCCTGGGTAGCAGAGCAGTTCGTCAAACAGGATGACACTGCCACTGACAAGCCTGTCCTTGCAGAGCGTGAGAATGGCTTTGCAGGGCGTGTAGGTGTCCGTGTCAATATGAATGAAAGCAATTGGACCTTGGTGCTGCTTAAGAAACGTTGGAAGCGTATCTTCAATCCAGCCCTTTATCAGGTTCACATTTTGCCGAACCTTCGGCACAACGCCGTCCCTGTTGAATTGCCGGCCTCTGGCCTGGAAGCCAGTTCCAGTCCAGTTTTCCTGAAGACCTAGGAAAGCATCAAATCCAAAGATTGACCGCGTGTCGCCAGATGACGAAAGTCTACCTGCGAAATGGTTGATGCTTGTCCCGTCAAAAACACCAAATTCCAGCAGAAACCCGGATTTCGCGACTTTCTCGATTGCATAATTTCGTATTTGCTGATGGTCGTCGAAAAGCAGCGCATTTTCCATGTGCGGCGCCGCAAAATCGGCACCCTCGATAACGCAGCGCTCGTGCAATATTTGTGTCATACGCCGTTCTGGAAGCACAACAGCTGATCGCCGGCGCTTTCGCTTGAGACCGTGGCCCTCCAGAAAACTTGTAAGTTTTGACACTATTCGCGCTCCCCCGAATGCGCCCTTTTGAGTGAAGTGGGATGAAAAATCAAGCGGCCATGGACTTGCCTGCTTGGCCCATACTGCACCGGCCCGCCAACATCTGAAGCCTGGATTGCAGCGCCTTCGACAACAACAGGCATGACCAACACCGCCGGAAATCGCGCCACCGTCGGCCATGACCGATCCCTCAGGCGCCTATCGGCGGGCTGATACGCCAGAACCGGTCAGGCAACCGCCGTCCCCGGCTCCTCATTCCTTTTTCGGATCCTCGTCATCGTTGCGGGCTTTCCCCTTGTGGGGCGAACGTAGGTTTTCGAAGCCCATATAGTGGTCGGTATCCGACGTGTTCCATCGGCCGCCCAGATAGATGATTGCAATGGCCGCCGCGAAGACCAGCAAGGCATAGATCGTATCCATATCTTCTATTTAGTGCGCAGGGGACCGGCCGGACACCGGTCGACTTTCTGTCCACGAGTCCCTGTGACAGGCGGCTTGGCCGTTGACAGCAGGCCAGTTGTAGGATGATATGTATAACCATACGCACCCGCACCCAAACCGGCCGGACAATGACCTTCCACGGCATCTCGCCTGACATTCGCGCTGCCCTGGAGCGTGTCCTGGGGCAGAGCGGCGTGGCTGCCGATCCTACCAGCATGGCAAAATACCTCGCGGACTGGTCCGGCGATCATCACGGCAGCGCGCTTGCGGTGTTGAAGCCAGCCTCGGTCGCCGAGGTTCAAGCTGCCGTGCGGCTATGCGGCACGCTCGGTCTGGCGATGATCCCGCAGGGCGGCAACACCGGGCTTGTCGCTGGTGCGATCGACATCGGCACGACGCCCGGCGCTGTGGTCATCAGCCTTGAGCGGCTGAATAGGATCCGCTCTGTCGATGCCGACAATTTCACCCTGCAGGCCGACGCCGGCTGCATCCTCCAGCACATCAAGGACGCGGCGGATGACCAGGACTGCCTGTTTCCCCTGGCGCTTGGTGCCCAGGGAAGCTGCCAGATCGGCGGCAATGCCGCCAGCAATGCCGGTGGCGTCAACGTGTTGCGCTACGGAATGGCCCGCGATCTCATCGTCGGCCTGGAAGTGGTGCTGCCGGACGGCGACTTGTGGAGCGGCTTTTCCGGCCTACGCAAGGACAATCGCGGCTACGACCTGAAGCAGCTTTTCATCGGCGCGGAGGGAACGCTCGGCATCATCACCGGCGTCGAGGTCAAGCTTTCTCCAAAACCGGGCCAGATCGAAACGGCATATCTCGGCCTTCCCTCGTTCGAATCGGCGATCGCCCTGTTCAGGCAGGCCCGGCGCGACTGCTCGGACCTGATATCAGCCTTCGAGATCATCGGCTCGGAATGCATGGAGCTTGCGCGCCTGGCCGACCCGACCATCGTCGCGCCGGTAGATGCCCCTGTTCATGTGCTGATCGAGCTGTCGTCGGGCGCTGCCGTCGAACTCCGCTCGCTGCTGGTCGATTTCCTCGCCGGCGTCATGGAAAGGCATCTCGTCGCCGACGCCGTGCTGGCCGAGAGCGGCGCACAGGCCAAGGCATTCTGGGCCATTCGCGAAGGGCTGGTCGAAGGCCAGGCCAGGCGCGGCTATCACGTACGCACCGACCTCTCGGTGCGCATCTCCGACATCCCCACGCTGATCGCCCAGGCCCGCGGGTTTGTGGCGCTGGAGCATCCGGGCTGGATTTCACAGGCCTATGGCCATGCCGGCGACGGCAACATCCATTTCAACGTCCTGCCGCCGCTTGATCTTGCCGAGGCCGACGCCCGCGCCAGGGGCGTCGCCATCACCGCCCGGCTGTACGACATCGTCACCGCACTTGGCGGCTCGGTCAGCGCCGAGCATGGCATCGGGCGCACCCGCCAACGCGTCTACTGGACCGGCATGTCTCCCGTCCATCGCCGTCTGGTCAGCACGCTGAAAAATGCCATCGATCCGGCCGGACTGATGAATCCCGGCTGCCTCTTCCCTGTGACGGAGACCTGTTCATGAAACAACGACTGGCCGCCATCGGCACCGTCGAGGCGCTACCGCACCGGGTCGCTGCGTTCCTCAGCCGCGAGATCGAGTCCGGCGAACTCAATCCGGGCGCCCTGCTGCCGACGGAGCAGCAGCTTTCCGAAAAATTCGGCGTCAGCCGAAATGTGGTGCGCGAGGCGATCGCGCAATTGCGCGCCGACGGCATGGTGGAGGCACGGCAAGGCATAGGCTCCTTCGTCCTGGCGCCGGAGCAGCGGGCGGCGATCCGCATTGACCGCGAGGCGCTGAAGGAGGGGCAGAACATGGAGCGGCTCTTTGAGCTGCGCTGCATCCTCGAGGCCGAATCGGCGGCGCTTGCCGCCGAGCGGCGCGACCAGGAGCATCTCGACGCCATCAAGGCGGCGCTCGACCGCATGAGCGGCGAGGAGCGGTGGGAGGACGGCAGCATCGACGCCGACCTTCTGTTTCATCGCGAAATCGCCCGGGCGACGGGCAACAGCTACATCCACAGCTTCATCTCCTTCGTCTGCGAACAGATCCGGCGCTCGATCTATTACGCACGCCAGACCAACCCCTTACACGATCTGGTGGAAGTCAACGTCGGCGAGCATGTGCGCATCTACGAGGCGCTGGTCGCCGGCGACGCGGCAAAAGCCGAGGCCGCGATGCGCGCGCACATCATCGGCGCGGCCAACCGTGTCGGCGTCAATCTGCCGCTCGTGCGCGGCGAACGTACGGGCGGAGGGAGATGAGCATGGCCGTCGCAAGCATCAGCCGGATTTCCGACGTCTGCCTTCTGGTCGAGGACATCGAGCGGACGGTGACGTTCTATGTCGACAAGCTCGGCTTCCGCCTGCGCCGCCGCGCCGAGGGTTTCGCCGACTTCCATGGCGAGGGCGTGACGCTGGCAGCCTGGGAGATCGACCATATCGGCCAGCATGCCGGCGTTTCGAAACTGAGATCGCAACGCCACGCGCACAAGGTCTGCGTCGCCGTCCGGCTCGATACGCCAGACGAGATCGACCGGCTGCATGCCGAGCTGACGGCCAAGGGCGTGCCGTTTTACGGGCCACCCGAAAACTATGTCTGGAATGCGCGCTGCGCCTATTTCACCGACCCGGACGACACGCTCTGGGAACTCTACGCCTGGCTCGACGGCGGCCCGGGCGACTACCACGACGAACAGCCGTAGACGACACCGCGCCAAAGGGAACGGCGCGTAATGAAGAGACGAGACAGTCTTGCAACAGGAGCGAAAAATGAATGGGAACAGACATTACGACATGAACCGCCGCAGCTTCATGAAATCCAGCGTGGCGGCTGTCGCCGCCGCATCGGCCGGGATGCAGCTGGCGCTGACGCCGGGAGCGAAGGCCGCCGCAAAGGTCGTCATCCAGTATGACTGGCTGATGTCCAACGGACAGATCGGCGACATCGCCGCCGTCGCCAACGGCTACTTCAAGGATGCCGGGCTCGAGGTGGAATTCAGCCCGGGCGGCCCGAACGCCTCGACCGTGCCGCCGGTGATCTCGGGCGCAGCACAGCTCGGCCAGTTCTCTGAAACGCCGCAGCTGTTTGCAGCGCGCGCCAGCGGCGTGCCGGTCAAGATCATCGCCTGCGGTTTCCGCACCGGCCCCTATGCCTTCACGTCGAAGGCGGCAAACCCGATCCGTGGCATTGCCGACCTCAAGGGCAAGAAGATCGGCATCCAGCCGACGGCGCGTTTCGTCATCGACGAGATCCTGGCCAAGAACGGCATGAGCGCGTCCGATGTCACCGTCATCAATGTCGGCTTCGACAAGGGACCGCTGGTGCGCGGCGATGTCGATGCCATCGGCGGCTGGATCACCAACACACAGGCGCTCAGCGTCGTCGGCGACGACCGCATCGATCTTCTGGTGCGCGACCTCGGCCTGAATTCCTACGCCGACGTCTATTTCGCCACCGACGCCGCGATCGAAAAAGATCCGGACACGCTGGCCAAGTTCATCGGCGCGGTCGCCAAGGGCTGGGGCTGGGTGCACGCCAACCCGCAGGAGGCAGTGAAGAAAATGGTTGCCGCCTATCCCGAAATGGACCTCGGCTGGGAAGAAAAGACCGTCAACCTCGTGCTGAAGCTCTCCTTCGATGGCGCAACAGCCAAGGACGGCTGGGGCACCTTCGACCCGGCGTCAATCGAGGAGCAATTGGCGCTGCTCGACAAGGTCGGCCAGTACCCGAATGGCCGGCCCGCGGCCGCCGACGTCCACACCACCAAGATCCTCGAACTTTCGGCTGCCGAGCGGCCGAAGCTCGATGCGCCCGCCGCCTGATGGCGAACGCGATCGAAACCAGCAGGCTGGATGTCGGCTATGGCAGCCGCCAGGCGGCCGTCGAAGTGCTTTCCGGCCTCGACCTCACCGTCGAGGCCGGCTCCTTCCTGTCGATCCTCGGACCGTCCGGCTGCGGCAAGTCGACCTTGCTTCGCGTGGTCGCCGACCTGCTCGATCCGCTCGGCGGCAAGATCAGCGTGCTCGGCGACACGCCGCACGCGGTGCGCTCGCGCCGCGATGTGGGTTTCGTCTTTCAGGACTCGACGCTTCTGCCGTGGCGTACCGTGCGCGAGAATGTGCGTCTGCCGCTTGGCGTCGGGCAAGGCAGCCTGACGCGCAAGATAGAAGACCGCAGCGACGAATTGCTGGAGCTCATGGGGCTTGCCGGCTTCGGTGAGCGTCTGCCGCACCAGCTGTCCGGCGGCCAGCGCCAGCGCGTGGCAATCGCACGCGCCTTGCTTGGTCAGCCCAAGCTGCTGCTGATGGACGAGCCGTTCGGCGCGCTCGACGAGATCACCCGCGACCGCCTCAACGACGAGCTTCTCAATCTGTGGCGGCGCACCGGCACGACGATCCTGTTCGTCACCCATTCGATAGCCGAAGCCGCCTATCTTGGTGAACGGGTCATCGTTCTCGCCGCCAATCCGGGACGGCTGGTCAAGGACCTGGACATGCGGCCGATCAAGCAGGACGGCAACCGCTGCTCGCGCGAAGACCCGGCGATCGTCGCCGCCATGGCCGAACTGCGCACCGCATTGGAGCGCGCATCGTGAGGCCGGCGCCACTCTCTCCGCAATTGGCGATAGCCCTGCCCGTCCTCGGCGCGGCCTCGCTGCTGGTTGCCTGGCAGTACCTTCCGCCCTTCCTCGGTGTTCCGACCTATATCGTGCCGACCCCGACGGCGATCTTCGGAACCTTCCAGAAGAATTTCGCTCTGCTCATGGACAATCTGAGGCCGACGCTGATCGAGGCGCTGGCCGGCTTCGTCATCGGCAACCTCGCCGCCGTGCTGCTCGCCGTCGTTTTCGTGCACAGCCGCATCCTGCAGGCCGCCTATTTCCCGATCGTGCTGTTCTTCAACACCATTCCGATCTTGGCGCTGTCGCCGATCATCATCCTGATCTTCGGGCTCGGCATGACGCCGAAGATCGTCATCGCGGCAGTGATCTGCTTCTTCCCGACGCTGGTGAACATGATTCGCGGCCTGGATTCACCCAGCGACAACGAGCACGAGCTGTTTCGGGTGCTGTCGGCGACGCGCTGGGAGATTTTTTGGGACCTGCGCCTGCCCCGCGCGCTGCCGATGCTGTTTTCCTCGCTCAGGATTGCTTCGGCGACAGCCGTGATCGGCGCCATCGTCGGCGAATGGATCGGCTCGGACAAGGGCCTCGGCGCGCTCATCATCCAGGCGAGCTTCAACTATCAGTCGGACCGGCTTTACGCGGCAATTGTGTTGTCGTCGTGCCTGTCGATCGCGGTGTTTTGCATCGTGGTGATGGTCGAGCGCCGCGTCATCAAATACTGAAAAGGCGACCGTTTTGCCGGCTCGTGCAATCCGCACGAGCCGGTCCTTAGACCGCTTCCGTTAGTCTGCATTTTTAGGTTGCATCGACAGAAAACGGGTCGCCGCCGAAACCAGGGTGGCCGCGCCAACCTTCAAGGCGGCCTCGTCGACGCGGAACCTGGCGTGGTGCAGCGGAAAGACAGATCCGGCTTCCTCGTTGCGGATTCCGAGCCGGAAGTAGACCGAAGGACGTTTCTAGCTGCAGTAGCCAAAGTCGTCCGCAACGGTCCATCCAGGCGTGTTGAGGACGTCGTCGGCGCCGATGCAGGCCTTGCCGCTGGCGACAATCAACTCGGCCATCTCGACATCGTTGACGACGCCCGGTTCACCCCTGTGGATATCGACCTCGACATGCGCCCCATGGCTTGCCGCCATCCCTTCGGCTATCGCGCGAACGCGGCGCCAGACCCGCTCGCGGGTTGCATCGCTGCCGCTGCGGATGGTGCCTTTCAGTGCGACCTTGCCGGCGGACACGTTGTAGGCGTTGCCGCCATTGATGGCCGTCACGGAAATCACCAGGGGGTCGTACGGATCGATCTCGCGCGAGACGATCTTCTGCAATTCCGTCACCAGGGAGCAGGCCACGGCCAGCGCATCGACACCTTCATGCGGTTTTGCCGCATGTGCCGCCGAGCCGGTAACGACCGCATCGAAGGTGTCGCACGCCAAAGTGTATGGACCCGCGCCGGTGCCGACGATGTCGACCGCAAGGCCAAAGCCCGCGACATCACGAATGTCGGCAATTCCCTGCCCGGCCAGCATTTGCCTGAGATAAAGCTGCGTGTTCGCCTCGTGGTTGGACAGCTCCGGATTGCGGTGCAGATGGCGGCGGATCTCGATCATCCGATCGAGCATGCCGGCGCCGATTTCGACCGCGCCGGAAATCGCGCCACCGTCGGCCATGACCGATCCCTCAGGCTTTGACATGGATCTCCCGCGGGAACCTGGTCAGCGTCTCATGGCCGGTTTCGGTGACCAGGATGGTCTCGCTGATCTCGATACCCCAGCCGTCCATCCACATGCCGAGGATGGAATGAACGACGTTGCCGGGCTGAAGCACCGTCTTGTCACCCGGGCGGAGGCTGATCGTGTGTTCGCCCCAATCCGGCGGATAGGCGACGCCGATGGAATAGCCGATGCGCGACTCCTTCTTCAGCCCGTAGCGCTGGATGACCTTGCGCCATGCACCTTCGACCGCTTCGGCCGATGTTCCTGGCCGGACCGCATCGAGCACCGCGTCCATGCCCTCGATCACCGCCCTTGCCGTGTCCGCGACACGCGTCGGCGTCTTGCCAAGCTGCATCGTTCTCGCCAACCCGGCGGCGTAGCGGCGGCAGACGCCGGCGAGTTCCAGCGCGATCGTCTCGTTGTCCCCGAACCGCCGGTCGCTCCACATGATGTGCGGGGCCGAGGCGTTCTCGCCGCCGAGGATTGTCGGCGGAAGGGCGGTGATGTCGCCGGCGAAATCCGGGCTGCCGGCGATCTGCGCCGCCTGGATGGCCGCAATCGCATCGCACTCGCGAACACCCGGCGCTATCACCTCGAAGGCCCGCGCCACCGCCGCTTCGGCCAGGGTCGACGCCTTGCGCAAATAGGCGATCTCGGGCGCCGATTTGACCGCACGGATCCAGTTCACCAGGAGATCGGCATCGTGCCATTTTGCGTTGGGAAGGCCGGCGACGAGCCGCGCATGCGCTTTCGGGGAGAAATAATAGGCTTCGAGCTCGATGCCGATATGCCTGATGCCCCAGCCCTTTGCCACTATCCAGTTGGCGATCCAGTCCATCGGATGGCGATCGACACGCTGGACATGATCTTCCGGGAAGCCGACCACGTTCTCGGGTTTCATCCAGGCCGTGAGAAGACCGCCGGCGGCATCCATGGCGCGCCCGATCCAGACCGGCTCGACGTCTTCCACGGGAACCAGCACCACCTGCGGCGTGTAGAACGACCAACCGTCATAGCCGGTGATATAGTGCTGGTTGGCAACGTCGTTGACGATCAGGAGCGCGAGACCGCGCTTGGCCATCTCGGCGCGGATCTTGCGAAGCCGCTGCTGGTACTCTTCGCGGGCAAACGGCAATTCGATCATCTTTGCTCCATGCTGTGTTGGATAGCGGTTGCTTGGCTACCATTGAAGCGGCTTTCGCGATTGCGGCAATCGGCCAAGGGCGGCACCTGAACAGGTCCTAAACCAGCGACGTCCATTCCAGCCCCTTTTTGCCCCGCGCTTTTTGCTGATTTATTTTTGAATTCCATTTGACTGAATAAATCTTTGATGCAAACTTGTATCCGTTGGGAGTGCAAGGCATGGCGTTGCGGGGGACCAATCAGGAATTCGGGCGGCCGTACAACCGGCGCATCGTGCTCGAGTCGATCCGCCGTAACGGTCCCATCGCCCGCGGCGATATCGCCCGGCATGTCGGGCTCACCGTCCAGACCGTATCGACCATCGTCCGTGAGTTGGAGGAACAGGGCTACATCTTGTCCCTCCGCGAGGAACCCAAGGGGCGCGGCCTGCCTCCGGCGACGCTGCGTATCAATCCCGAGGGCGGCTATGCTGTCGGCATCCATTTGACGCCGCTCGGGATAGATGCAGCACTAATCAATCTCAGCGGCGACGTGATCGAGAGTTCGCACCGCGAAGCGCCCAACGCGGCGCCCGATCATGCGTTCGATGAGATCGGCGGCATGGTCCGCGACCTGACGGGGAAGCGGGCCGGCGGCCGCGTCATCGGCATCGGCATGGCGCTTCCCGGACCGTTTGGCGTGGAGGCCATGAGCTTCGTCGGGCCGACGACGATGGCTGGCTGGAAGGACGTGGCGCTGCGCGAGCGGCTGACGGCCGCGACGGGACTGCCGGCGTTCTTCGAAAGCGACATGGCCGCCGCGGCGATGGGCGAACGCCTCTACGGCATCGGGGCCCACCATTCCGAATATTACTATCTCTATTTCGGCGTCGGGCTGGGAAGCGCCATGATGCATGACGGCAGCGTGATGCGCGGCGCCTGGGGAAATGCCGGCGAAATCGGCCACATTCCCGTCGTTCCCGGCGGCGAGCCCTGTCCTTGCGGCAACCGGGGCTGCCTCGAACGCTATCTTTCGCTCGAAGCACGAGGGCGCTGGGCCGGCAACGACGCCGATTGGGTGGCTGAGGTCGGCCCGATCTTCCGCAATGCCATCGCCATCATCGAGAACCTGTTCGATCCCGAGACGATCGTGCTCGGCGGGCTGGCGGCGCCGGACCTGCTGCAACGTCTGGCGGACGCGGCGGCGCCGCTGCTCAATTCGGTTTCGGCCCGCGGCGATCGAAAGGCGCCCCGCGTGGTCGTCGCGGGCGGGGGCCAGCAATCCGTACTGCGCGGCGCCGCCGCCCTTGCCGTTTCAGGGGTGTTGTCGCCGCGCTTCGGGCAGATGTTCACGGCAGAGCGCGAGCGTGGCCGCGATCTCCTGGCGGCCAAGGAGATTGCCGCATGAGCGAACCTCTGCTGGTGCTCGACAACGTCACCAAGAACTATGGCGCGATCGAAGCGCTGAAGGGGATCAGCTTCTCGATCGGCAAGGGCGAGGTGGTGGCGCTGCTCGGCGACAACGGCGCCGGCAAATCCACGCTGGTCAAGATCATAGCGGGCGGACTGGAGCCAACCTCGGGCCGCATGCTGTTCGAGGGCAAGGAGTTTCTCGCCAAATCGCCCGCCGAAGCGAAGGCGGCGGGCATAGAGACCGTCTACCAGGACCTGTCGCTGTGCACCAATGTCGATGTGGTGGCCAATTTCTTCATGGGCCGCGAGATCACCCGGAAGGTTCTCGGCATTCCCGTGCTCGACGAGCGCGCCATGGAGGCCGTCGTTGGGAAGGCCCTGGCGAGCGCCGGCACCCGCATTCCGTCTCTGCGCACCAATGTCGAGCACCTATCGGGCGGCCAGAGGCAAGCCATCGAGCTCAACCGGTTCGTGCACTGGGGCGGCAAGCTGGTGCTTCTGGACGAACCGTTCGCCGCCCTCGGCGTCGAGCAGACGCGGCGCGGCCTCGACATGATCCGCCAGGTGGCGAGCCAGGGCATCGGCGTCGTCATCATCACCCACATCATGCAGCAGGCCTTTCAGGTCGCCGACCGGATCGTGGTGATCCGGCAAGGCGTCGTGGCGGGCGATGTCGCACGCAGCAAAACAAGTCCCGATGCGGTGATCAACATGATCACCGGTGAAACGCTTGCCGGTGCCGGACCGGCGGGCTGAGGGACAAAGAGGGGTCCGGCTTAACAGGGAGCCAACAACATGAAGCGAGTACTTCTTGCTGTCTTCGGTATCCTGGCACTGGCCTTTGCCACGCTCACGCCGGCATTCGCCCAGTCCAAGGGGACCGTCTATTACATGGTGCCGACACTGCTCGACGAGTTCCAGACCGGCTCGGTGAGCGCGCTGGAGCTGTTCCTCAAGCAGGTCGGCTATGAAATGAAAACGCTGAATGCCGACAACAAGACCGACGCGCAGCAGTCGCAGATGAACGACGTCATCGCGCTGAAGCCGGCGGCCATCATCCTGGCCGCGGTCGATTTCAACGCGCTGAAACCGTCCATCGAGGCGGCGCGTGCGGCCGGCATCCCGGTGGTCGAGTTCGACCGCCAGATCACCTCGACGCCTTCCGACTTCACATCGGTCGCCGGAACCGTCGAGATCGGCCATGTCGCGGCCGACCAGGCAGAGAAACTGCTGAAAGCCAAGAACGGCTCGGTGAAGGGCAAGGTGCTGCAAGTGCTGGGCGACCCCGGCGATCCCTATACGCTCGACATCCAGAAGGGCTTCGAGGAGAAGATGAAGGCGTTTCCGGACGTCAAGATCATCTCGCTTCCGGCCATGCAGTGGGAAGCCAGCAACGCCGGCACCATCGTCGCCGACCAGATGCTGGCCAACCCCGACATCGACCTGATCTTCAGCCATGCCGCGCACCTGTCGGTCGCCGCCGTCGCCTCGCTCGAGGCCGCCGGCAAGAAGCCGGGCGACGTCATGCTGATGAGCTCGAACGGCGCTCCGGTCGGCCTCGACCTGATCCGCAAGGGCTGGCTCAACGTCGAAGTCGAGCAGCCGCTCTACGCACAGGCCGCGGCGGTCGCCATGTTCATGGACAAGGTGGTCAAGAAGGAAGAGATCAAGCCTGGCGACTATGACGTGCTTGGCCTGAAATCGGTCGTCACCAAGGAAAGCTGGGGCCCGAACATCAAGATCCCGGGTGCGGCCATTACCAAGGAAAACGTCGACAACCCGGCTTTCTGGGGCAACCAGAAGCCGCCGACGGACACGGTCAAGTCGGTCGAATAGGCATCTCGCCTGAAACGCTCCGGGCCCTCTCGGCCCGGAGCCAATCCTTCGCAATTCCAATCCGCGCATGCCTCCGAAAATCGAACTGATTTTCGGAGGCATGCGCCAGCCGGATCAGCCCATGAACCTCCGCACCCGCCATGCCCTGGAGTTCGTTCTCGACAACCTCGTCTGGTTCATGCTGCTGTTCGTGCTGGTGGTGTTCTCCATCTTCGTGCCGAACTATTTTCAGCTCGGCATCTTCGCCAACATCATCGAGGCTTCGAGCGTGCTCGGGGTCATGTCGATCGGCCTGGCGCTGGTCATCATCGCCGGCCACATGGACCTGTCGGTCGAATCCGTCGCCGCGCTCAGCGCCATGGCGGTCGGCATCCTGTTCTGCTCGTCAGGCATTGGCATGGGCGTGCAACTGCATCCGGAATGGCTGATGGTGCCGGTATCGCTGCTGCTGGCGCTGGCCGTCGGCGGCCTCATCGGCGTCTTCAACGGTTATCTGGTGGTCAAGGTGAAGATGAGCGCCTTCATCATCACGCTGGCGTCCTACATCTGGGTGCGCGGCCTGGTACTGGTCATTTCGGGCGGCCGCTCGGCGCAGGACCTGGCGCCGGCCATTCGCTGGTTCGGCATCCAGCGCCTCGCCGGCCTGCCGCTCACCGCCTGGATCGCCATCGCCTGTTTCGTCGTCTTCTCGCTGATCATGGCCAAGACGCCGTTCGGCCGACACCTGGTGATGATCGGCGGCAACGAGACGGCAACCTTCCGCGCCGGCATCCGGGTCAACCGCAACCTAGTCATCGCCTTCGTGCTCGCCGGCGCCATAGCCGGCCTAGCCGGCTGGCTGCTGGCGATCCGCACCTCGGGCGCCACCGCCAATCTCGGCGTCGGCCTGCTGTTCAACGCCTTTGCCGCGGTCGTCATCGGTGGCGTCAGCCTGAAGGGCGGCGTCGGCACCCTGCCCGGCGTCTATGCCGGCGTGCTTCTGCTCTCGGCCATCAACACGGCGATCAATTTGATGGGGCTGCCCGCCAACTTCACCCAGGTCATCCACGGCCTGCTGGTGCTGGCGGCCGTGCTGCTCGACGCCTTCAAGCAAACCATTCGCCAAAGACTCGCATGACAGGACGATTCGCATGACAGGAAGGCGGGCATGACCGGACGACTGAAAGACAAGGTGGCGCTGATCATCGGCAGCGCGCGCGGCATCGGCAAGGGCATCGCGCAGCGTTTCGCCGAGGAAGGCGCAAGGCTGGTGCTCGCCGATACCGAGGCGGCGGCCGGCCAAGCGACCGCCAGCGAACTCGGCGTGCCCTTCATCCGCACCGATATCTCGCGGATGAGCGACGCCGAGGCCGCGGTGGCTCTGGCGCTGAAGCAGCACGGCCGCCTCGACATCATCGTGCAGAATGCCGGCATCTATCCCTGGCAATTGATCGAGAACACGAGCGCCGACGACTGGGACCGCGTCATGGCCGTCAATCTGCGCGGCACCTTCAATGCCAGCCGCGCCGCACTGGTGCCGATGAAGGCGCAGCATTTTGGCCGCATGCTCTACACCTCCTCCATAACAGGTCCGCATGTGACCAGCCCCGGCCACGGCCACTATTCGGCCAGCAAGGCCGGCATCAACGGCTTCATCCGGGCGGCGGCGCTGGAATTCTCCGGCTATGGCATCACCGTCAACGGCGTCGAGCCCGGCAACATCCTGACCGAAGCCATCCAGCAGCATCGCGGCGCCGCCTACATCAAGAACATGGAGGATTCCATCCCGCTCGGCAGGCTCGGCAGCCCGCGCGACGTCGCCAACGCCTTCCTGTTCCTCGCCTCGGATGACGCCAGCTACATCACCGGCACGACCATCGTCGTCGATGGCGGGCAGTTGCTGCCCGAGGGTAATGATTTTCGGATGGTGCCGCCGTGACCCCTCAGGTGCGAAATCACGCCGACGAGGCGTCAAGAAGCTCGCACCGGTGGCCCGCAACCCCCTGATCGATGAAAAACCCGCCGGGGGCGACCCGTGGCGGGTTTTTGGAGTGGCTACATCCCGGAGGAATCGACCGCTTGTAGGTGTATTGTGAACTGCCTGATCGTATTAGCCTATGGTGCGATCGCGGAAGACAACGGTGCCGCACGCTGCTGTGTGTGAACAGGAGGCCGATATGAGAATTAGGACAACGACCCATAACCATCCCGGCGAAGCTGGCGTCATCCTGCTTGACCAGCCTGTCCAAAACCTGATCGTGGCGACTGATATTCGCGACGGCACCACGACGCTGTTCGGGACGGCGACTCTGCAAGTGAACTATGCCGGCTCGTACGATATCCGGGTCGAACTCACGCCAGCGGAACTCACGCAGGTCTACCAGATATTGGTCAAAAACCTGCTTGAGGAAATTCAGGACCTGAAGAGCGCTCAAAATCCTTGACGCTGGCGACCGACCCTCCAGCGGACATACATGCCGGTCAATCTCGTTGCAGTCCGTGCTGCTGACATCGACGCAGTGGTGAAGGGACTATGTGACCGGAATGGTGGGCGATGACGGGCTCGAACCGCCGACATCTTCGGTGTAAACGAAGCGCTCTACCAACTGAGCTAATCGCCCGCTCCGGGCCGGACCTTTAAGCGGTCGGGACCGGCTTCGCAAGGCCAAATGAAAAGGCGACGCCCTGTTCGCGGGCCGGATTTGCCAACAAAACGCCGGCTGTCAAAAAACCTTCTCCAGTTTGCTGTTATGATCGTTTGGTGCGCTTGACACCCGGTGGCGAACCCCTTATCCAGCGCCCCAATGACGAACACGGCTGACACGTGCTCGTCAATGCGCGGGTGTAGCTCAGTTGGTTAGAGTGCCGGCCTGTCACGCCGGAGGTCGCGGGTTCGAGCCCCGTCACTCGCGCCATTTCTCTCAAGGGTTTCAAACTCTTGGCACAAGGGAAATGCCGACATGAATTGTCAAGGTCCACTTTCAGAAATGAAGTGTCGAGGCGCGGTCAGTGATCGCCCCCGCGCCGATCGTACACCGCCGACGGTCTTCACAGCCGGCTTCAAAAAACCAAACATGCATACGCGACGGTGTGGCAAACGGGAGGCCACTCCAATATGCTGAAAAGCAGCTCTTGAAACCGTAGAGCCGTGTTTGGTCTTGCGGATCCCGCTTGCGGATTTGCACACAAAGCGCTCCATTCATTTCGCAGTCAGCGGAGCTGCACAGATATGCTGCCGAAACGGCATGGAGGACTTACAGTGTCAATCGCACGAAACATTCCTGTACGCACGATATTCACGCTCCTTTACCTGGGTGCCGTAACGATGGTCGCCACCGCCCTTTTCCCAGCGACCGCGTCGGCCGACCGGCTGCAGCAGTGCGCGCGCGAGGGCGGCATCTGCCGTCTGCCGTACCCCGCCGAGGTGGTGTACGGCGCCCGGGGCCGCACGACCTCGCGCTACATCGAGCGAAACGCAGTGCCCTGTTCAAATCGCGTTTTTGGCGACCCAGCACCGGGCAGGCCGAAGTCGTGTTTCATCGTCATGCGCGACCGGGACCAGTCGGATGACGATTACGACGCGCCGCGCCGCGAGAGCTGGGCAGTCTGTGCCGATGAAGGTGAGTTCTGCGACTTCGATGGCCGCAAAGTGGTCAGGTACGGAGCGCGCGGCCGATTCACGCAGGACGTGTTCCGCAACGGTGTCCAATGCGACAACGATGCATTCGGCGATCCCGCGCCTGATCGGAGAAAGCGCTGCTACATCAAGCAGTAACTGGTCAGACGATCGCTCACGGGACATCCAAGGCGCATCGCGTTGAAGCGGGTTCATGCGACGCGCTTTGGGTCCTTAGTTTCTATGCATGCCGTTCTACCAAAACCGAGGTCCCAAAACCGAGGTCATTGTTGGGCGGCATGCATCAGGGCTGGAACAGCCTGATGGTTCGGTTGGCTCGCGAATCTCAACTATCTCAACCCTTCGCCAGCAGCGCCTCGACCTCCTGCAGCGTCGGCATCGATGGCGCCGTGCCTGGACGCGTAACGGAAATGCCGGCGACGGCGCAGGCGAAGCGCACAGCCTCCAGTGGCTCCACGCCTCGCGACAGGGCCGCGGCGAAGCCGCCATTGAAGGCGTCCCCTGCTCCCGTGGTTTCGACCACCTGGCCTGCGCTGATGACGGGAACATGCTCCGAGCGATCTTTCGCGTGCAGCAGCGCGCCCTTGTCGCCGAGCGTGACGATGACCGTGCCGACGCCCTTTTCGAGCAGTCTGTCCGCGGCGGCCCGCGCTTCGTCGACCGAGGAGACCTTCATGCCGGTCAATTCCTCCGTCTCGGTCTCGTTGGGCGTGAGATAGTCGCAGAGCGTGTAGATGCGGTCGGGAAGCTTGGCCGCCGGAGCCGGGTTGAGGATGGTCGTCACCCCTGCCCCGCGCGCGATCTCCAATGCCCGCATCGCCGCATCGATCGGCTGTTCGAGCTGGGTGACGAAGACGCCGGCGGCGCGGATCAGGTCCGCGCTGGCCTCGATGTCCGCCGGCGAGATCAGCATGGCGGCGCCCGGGCTGACGATAATGGCGTTGTTGCCGCTTCCCTCCTCGACGAAGATGTAGGCGGCGCCCGTATAGCTGTCCGGCGTGTCGATGACGGCGCTTTTCACACCTGCCTGCGCCCAGGTCTGCTTCGCCATGTCAGCGAAAGGATCAACGCCAAGGCGGCTCAGAAACGTGACGTCGGCGCCGAGCTTACCGGCGGCCACCGCCTGGTTGGACCCCTTGCCACCAGGTCCGAGCTTGAACGAATTGCCGAGAATCGTCTCACCCATGCGCGGCTGGCGATCGGCGCGATAGGCGGTGTCGGCAACGAAGACCCCCAATATGACCACAGGCTTCATGACGACCGGCTTGCCCGAGGCCATGCCGCTACTCCGCGTCCGGCGGCACGACGCCCTTGCGGAAGGCAAAGCAGCCATAGAAGCGGCGCTCGCCCGTCTGGATGACGCAATAAGCCTGCTTGGCACGCTCATAGAAGGCATAGCGCTCGACGGAGATCATCGGCCAGGCCTTGCCCTCGGCTTTGTCGATCTCCTTTTGCACTTCCGTCTGCACCGGCGGGATCTCGTCGGGCTTGCCGACGATTTCCATGCGCGCGGCCGAGTCCTCGACGAACGTATCGAGCGGGTAAAGCGACAGCACCGCCTTGACCACCTCTGCGGCCGGCGCGTCGATGCGCAGGGGCTTGCCATGCACGGTCTGCTTCGCCACCGAAGCGGCCGGAAAATTGGTGTCGGCGATGATCAGGTCATCGCCATGTCCCATCGCCCGCAATGCCTGGAGCACGTCGGCATTGAGCAACGGATGGATCCCTTTGAGCATGATGGTCCTCGTGAAGTCCGTTTGAGATCAGAGACGCCGAGATTTAGAGACGCTTGCCTGTCTCGGCGTCGAACAGGTGGATATGGTCGAGCCTTGGCCGCAGCTTGAGCGTGTCGCCGGGTTTGAAGTCGTGGCGCTCGCGAAACAGCGCCACCATCTCGCCATCGCCGAAGCGCAGGAAAACCAGCGTCTCCGAGCCGGTCGGCTCGACCACCGAAATCTTCGCCGGCACGCCATCGGGATGGATTTCGAGATGTTCCGGTCGTACGCCGTAAACGACGGCCCGACCGTCCTGTACGGCATTGTTGGGGGCGATCGGGAACAGCGTTCCGGCTATGTCGACGCCGCCCTTGCGCACCACACCCTTGAGCAGGTTCATCGAAGGCGAGCCGATGAAGCCGGCAACGAAGAGGTTCGCCGGCCGGTCGAACAATTCCAGCGGCGCGCCGACCTGCTCGATGCGGCCGTCGCGCATGACGACGATCTTGTCGGCCATGGTCATGGCCTCGATCTGGTCGTGAGTGACGTAGATGGTGGTGGTCTTCAGCCGCTGGTGCAGTTCCTTGATCTCAGTGCGCATCTGCACGCGCAGCTTGGCGTCGAGGTTCGAGAGCGGCTCGTCGAACAGGAACACCTGCGGATTTCGCACGATGGCGCGGCCCATGGCCACGCGCTGGCGCTGCCCGCCCGAGAGCTGCCGTGGGTAGCGTTTCAGATAAGGGTTGAGGTCGAGGATGTCGGCGGCGCGCTTGACCCGCTCGGCGACCACGGCCGGGTCGGTCTTCCGCAGCTTCAAGGCAAAGGCCATGTTCTGCTCCACCGTCTTGTGCGGATAGAGCGCGTAGTTCTGGAACACCATGGCGATGTCGCGCTTGGCCGGCGGCAAATGATTAACGACGCGGTCGCCGATGGCGATCGTACCGCCCGAGACGGTCTCCAGCCCGGCCACCATCCTGAGCAGCGTCGACTTGCCGCAACCCGAAGGGCCGACCAGCACCACGAATTGGCCATCGGCGATATCGACGCTGACTTCGTGCAGAACCTTGACGGTTCCGAAGGCCTTGGCCACTTTGCTGATTGCGACTTGAGCCATATCTCCCCCATCGGCTCCACCGGCCGTAGGCGCAGAAGCTAACCAACGCGACCTGCCAGGGCAAGTCGGTCCCTTATAGATAAAAACCCGATCTCGTTGACACGCCATCGCGTTGCGAGAATAGTGATGGTCGCCAATTCCGAATGCCGGACCTTTGACCCGGAAGACGGAGCTCCAGGCGGACACTGGGTGGGGTCTCAGGTCCCTGTTTTATCGAGGAGAACCGTCGACGTTCCGGCGTCCGAGAGAAGTTGGCATTTCAATCACGGCTGTTGTTCTGGGAGGAATGGTACATGAGAGTCGATCTTTACGAAAAACTGACCCGTGCCGGCGCTACAAGGCGCGACATATTGAAGGGCGCGGCCAGCATGGCCGCGATCGCGGCGGCATCCGGCGTGGGGCTCGGCGCCCTGACACGCCCTGCTTCCGCGGCAAGCGAGCTGCGCAAGCAAATCCTGCAGATTCCCGGCGTTGGCAAAGGCCAGCCGACCGATGCCGACTTCCAGAAGGTCGGCGAGCTCTGCCTCGAAGCGACCAAGGCCAATGTCAAGGAAGGTGAGTTCGCCGGCGTCGAGCTGACCTTCATGGGCCTCAACAACCAGAACCTGCACAATGTGCTGTTCCGCGGCTTCCTGAAGCCGTGGGAGGCCTATACCGGCGCCAAGATCAGCTGGATCGACCTGGCGCAGGCCGACTACAATGCCCGCCTGCAGCAGTCGATCGCCACCGGCACCGTCGACTTCGACATCATCGAGATGGGCGCGCCGTTCGAAGGCGATGTCTGTGGCAAGGGCCTGACGTCCGAGATGCCCGATTGGGTCAAGACGCAGATCGATTTCGACGACCTCGTCAACTATCTGAAGCCGCCTGTCGGCACCTGGAGCGGCAAGCAGTACCGCGTGACCGTCGACGGCGACGCCCACAACTTCAACTACCGCACCGACGTGTTCGCCGATGCCGATCTGGCCAAGGCCTGGAAGGATGGCGGCGGCGAAAGCGAATGGGGCGTGCCGAAGACCTGGCAGCAGGTGCAGGCCGTGACCAAGTTCCTCAAGGGCAAGAAGCTCAAGGACCAGGACGTCTACGGCTATCTCGACGCGCCAAAGCCGTGGGGCGGCTTCGGCTTCTACTTCCTCGGCAGCCGCGCCACCGCCTATGCCAAGCACCCCGACGACAAGGCCTGGCTGTTCGACGCCGACACCATGAAGCCGCGCGTCAACAACCCGGCCTGGGTGCGCGCCATCCAGGACGTCATCGACGCGCTGCCGTCCGAACCCGCCGACCAGATCAACGCCGATCCCAACACCACCGCCTTCCAGCAGTTCCTGGCGGGTACCGGGTCGATGGTCACCTGGTGGGGCGACGTCGGCTCCAACGTCAAGACCAACGATTCCTCGGTCATCGGCGACGTCACCGGCTTCTCGATCCTGCCGGGCTCGGACGACGTCTACAATTCGAAGACCGGCAAGTGGGACAAGCTCGCCAGCGGGCCGAACTACGCGCCGAACTGCGCCTATCTCGGCTGGGGCGTCTATGTCATGGCCCGGGTCGATGCCGACGAGAAGAAGAAGAAGGCGGCATGGTCCGCGGCCGCCCATCTCGGCGGCAAGGACCTGTCGATCTGGACGGCCATGTACCCGTCGGGCTTCCAGCCTTACCGCAACTCGCATTTCGACATTCCCGAGTGGGTGGCGGCCGGCTATGACGAGGCCTTCATCACCTCGTATCTCAAGTCGGAGGGCGACAGCTACAACCACCCGAATGCGGCGATCGAGCCGCGTATCCCCGGCATCTTCCAGTACTATTCCGCCGCCGAGGATATTTTGGCCAACACCTTCGCCGGCAAGATGAAGGCGCAGGAAGGCGCGGACGCCATTGCAGCAGCCTGGGAGAAGCTGACCGACCAGATCGGCCGCGACAACCAGATCAAGCTCTACAAGGCCTCGCTCGGCATGTAGGCTAGCCTATGAACCGTGGTCCGGCGGCAACGCCGGATCACTTTAGACCGGGCTCCGGCTCATCCAGGGGCCTTCCAAACGGGCGAGATTTGTGACTGACCAGACTTCGACCGCAAACCAGTGGCCGGCAGATGCCGGCGCTTACGATCTGATTTCCCCGGCCCGCAAACGGCTTGGCTGGGCGCTGATGGCTGCGGCGACGCTCGGCCTGCTGGCGATCATCGTGATCGAGATCCTGTACAAGACCGAGGCCGACACCGTCGGTTTCGAGACCTGGCGCCCGGTCGTCTATGCCTATGTGCTGTGGGGCGTGGCGCTCGGCGTCGGCCAGGTGCTGACGCGCGGCGAGGACGGCCAACGCGCGCTGTTCCTGCTGCCGGCGCTGCTGTTCACCATCGCCATGGTGATCTTCCCGACGCTGTTCGGTTTCTACATCGCGCTGACGGACTGGAACCTGAGTTCGTTCTCGGGCCGCAAGTTCAACGGGCTCGACAATTTCTGGCAGATGCTGGGCGATCCCTACTACCGCAACGCGCTGTTCAACATGGTGCTCTACGTGTTGGCGGTGCTGGTCGAATATGTCATCGCGTTTGGGCTGGCCCTTCTGCTCAACGCACAGATCCGGGCGCGAAAATTCTTCCGCGTCGTCTTCCTGATGCCGCTGATGCTGTCGCCGGTCGCCGTGTCCTGGATGATCGGCAAATCGCTGATGGAGTACCGGTTCGGCCCGGCGGCGACGCTGGCGCGCCATCTCGGTTGGGAAAATCCCGCCTTCTTTTCCGACCCGATCATTGCGCGCATCTCGATCATGCTGCTCGATGCCTGGACTTTCATTCCGTTCATGATGATCATGCTGCTGGCCGGCCTGCAGGCCATGTCGCGCGAGGTGCTGGAGGCGGCCCGCGTCGATGGCGCCAATGCCTGGCAGACCTTCTGGCAGGTCACCTTCCCGCTGATGCTGCCGGTTTCGGTGACCGCGGTCATCCTGCGCATCATCTTCAAGCTGAAGCTTGCCGACATCATCATCACCGTGACGTCCGGAGGCCCGGGCGGCGCGACCGATTCCGTCTCCAGCTTCATCTACCGCGAATACCGCGACCGCTCGAATGTCGGCTACGGCACCATGCTGGCGATGGCCTATCTCGTCATCATCGTCGTATTCGTGACCTGGCTGTTGAAGATCGCCAACCGCTTCGTGCGCAACGTGAACTAGAGCGGCCGGATCATGAGCGTTCAGACAACCGAATACACCGTTTCCGAAATCCGCTCTCCGGCGAGCTTCATCACCAGCCGTGTCTTCATCTACGGCGCGCTTGTCTTCTGGGCCTTCATCTGCCTGTTCCCGATCTACTGGACGATAACGACCTCGTTCAAATCGGCGGTCGACGTCACGCAAGGGCATCTGATCCCCTTCGTCGATTTCTGGCCGGACTGGAAGGGCTGGCGATCGCTCGGCCTGTCGCCGGATTCGATCTTCCAGACCTCCACCGTGCGCGACGAGTTCTTCAAGCGCTTCATGAACTCGGTCATCACCTCGGTCGGCGCGTCCAGCCTCGCCATCGTCATCGGCAGCCTCGCCGCCTACGGCCTGACGCGCTACCGCTACAAATTCGCCTGGTTCAAGAACGAGGACATCTCCTTCTTTTTCCTGTCGCAGCTGATCCTGCCGCCGGTGGTGCTCGCCCTGCCCTTCCTGGTGCTCTACCGGGAAGTCGGCATGCTCGACACCCGCATCGGGCTGATCCTGCTCTACACGCTGATGGTGCTGCCGATCGTCATCTGGATCATGCGCGACCAGTTCAATTCCATCCCCGTCGAGCTCGAGGAAGCAGCGCTCGTCGACGGGCTGTCGATCTGGGGCGCTTTTTTCCGTATCGTCATGCCGATCGCGCTGCCGGGCATGGTCGCCGCCTTCATCCTGGCGATGGTGCTGTGCTGGAACGAGTATTTCTTCGCCGCGCTTTTGACCTCGACCGATGCCAAGACCATTCCCGTCATGGTAGCGAGCCAGACCGGCTCGCAAGGCATCAACTGGTGGTCGATGGCAGCGCTTGCCACCGCGGCGATTGCGCCGCTGGCGGTCATCGGGATTGCGCTCGAACGCTATCTGATCATGGGCATGACCGCGGGGGCCGTGAAGTAGCGGTCGCCGCTTCCCTTCTCCCCTTGCGGGAGAAGGTGGATCGGCGCGCAGCGCCGAGACGGTTGAGGGGTGTTCCAGCGGAGTGAGACGTTGGTGTTCCCTGGAGCACCCCTCATCCGACCGAGCTTCGCTCGGCCACCTTCTCCCGCAAGGGGAGAAGGAAAGAGCCGCCTAAGCCGACAATATTGCCCGCAGATGGTCCATAATCATCGCGACGCCCTTTTGCCCAAGTTCAGCCGAGGCCTCCGGCGCGCTTGCCGTGTACCAGCCGGTGTTGTCGGCGAAATGGGCGGCATCGACAGCTTCCGGGCATAAGGCCAGCATCAGCGATGTCTCGCCGATGCCGGCGTGGTCGAACGGGTACTTGCCGTTCATGGCCGCCGGCATCAGCGGATGCACCTGCACCCAGTTGAAGAAGTTTTCACCCTCGGCGTGTCCAGCATAGTAGTCAGCCATCGCTGGAGAGCCCCACCAGCCCTCGCCGCGCTGCTTTTCGAGGAAACGGAAGATCGCCTGACGGCCGGCGGTCTTGAAGGCGAGGTCGGTCGGCATGCCGGCGGCGAAATTTTCGGTTTGGTGGTGGATGATAGCGTGGATGTTGCGAAAGCCGATGCGCAGCAGGCTGTAGAACAGCTCTTCCGCGAACGGCGCCAGTTGATTGCCGCCGACCTGTACCGAGCCCGTGCCTTCCGGCGGCGCCACTGCATAGCTCGCGGCGCCGTAATAGAAGGGCGGCAGGATGACGACCTCCCTCTCCTTCTCGAACAGTTCCAGTGTCTTGACGACGGCCAGCGTGTCCATGCCGACAGCCATGTGCTCGCCATGGTATTCGAGCACGCCGAGCGGCAGCGCGACCGGCCAATTCTCGGCGATCGCCGTGCGGATCTGGTGCGGCAGCATCAGTTCATAGCGCATGATCTATTCCATGTTGGTGTGGCGGGCGCGCATGGCTTCAGGCGACGCGCCGGTCAGGGATTTGAGCCTCAGCACCATCACTTCGAACAGCAGGAACAGCGCTCCTTCGAACACCGAGCCCATCGGCAGCACCGATGTCTTCTGCGCGCCCTGATCGTTGGCCATGGTCTGTGCGGGAATGAGCAGCGTGAAATCGGCGCGCTTTGCAGCGCTGCTTTCGGCCTGGGCAGTCAGCAGAAGGTTGGTCGCGCCGGCGGCGTGCGCAACCTGCATCAAACTCAGCACGGTCGTGGTTTCTCCCGGCCCGGAGCTGGCCAGGAAGACGTCGCCCGGCCCCAGAGGCGGCGTGTTCATGTCACCGACCACGGAAACCGGCAGGCCGAGATGATAGAGCCGCATGGCAAAGCCCTTGACCTGCAAGGCCTCGCGGCCGCAGCCATAGACGACGACCCGTCCAGCATCAGCCAGCATCTTGCAGGCGGCATCGATCCGGCTCTCGTCGACGCGCGCCAGCACGCCGCCGAGTTCGGCAAGCGCGGTCTTGAACAGGTTTTCGCTCCGGTCGCTCACGGCAAACCCGCCCTCGAAATCATCCTGCGATTTTCCCACGAACAGCTTGATTTCGTTCATGCTAGCAACCGTGAAAATGCGTGTCCAACGCCGCGCGGCGCTTTTGCCTGATCACAGGCATGATAATGTCATGTCAGACAAATCAACGCACAGATCAATCCGGGACACTGCAGGACATGAAGACACGGCATTTCGACCGCATCGGCAATGGCGGCATCACTTTTACCGAGCTCGGCTTCGGCACCGCGCCGCTCGGCAATCTCTACCGCGCCGTTTCGGACGAGGACGCCAATGCCACGCTCGAGGCCGCCTGGGGGACCGGCTGCCGCTACTACGACACCGCGCCGCTCTACGGGCTTGGCTTGTCTGAAACACGCCTCAACCCGTTCCTGCGCGGCAGGAAGCGCGACGACTATGTGCTGTCGAGCAAGGTCGGCCGCATCATGCGCGCCTGCCCGCCGGAACAACGCACGGGCATCGGCAAGTTCTTCGACACGCCGTCGCGGCGCGAGGTGTACGATTACAGCTATGATGGCGTCATGCGCTCGTTCGAGGCCTCGTTGGAGCGCCTCGGCGTCGACCGCATCGATATTCTCTTCGTGCACGATGTCGACATCTTCACCCATGGCAGCAAGGAAGCGTCCGACCAGCGCATCGAGGAGTTCATGCGCTCGGGCTATTACGGGCTGCTGTCATTGCGTGACCAGGGCGTGATCAAGGCGTTCGGCGGCGGCATCAATGAATGGCAGGTTGCCCAGACGCTGGCCGAGCGCGGCGATTTCGACCTGTTCCTGCTTGCCGGGCGCTACACGCTGCTGGAACAGGAGGCGCTGACGTCCTTCCTGCCGCTCTGCCAGAAGCGCGGCATCGGCATCGTTCTCGGCGGCCCCTACAATTCCGGCATCCTGGCAACCGGGCCGAAGCCGGGCGCCTACTACAATTACTCCGAGGCCCCCAAGGACATCCTTGAGCGGGTCGCGGGCATCGAGAGCGTCTGCAAGCGCCATGGCGTCAGGCTGATCGAGGCGGCGCTGCAGTTCCCGCTGCTGCATCCGTCGGTCGTCTCGGTGATCCCCGGCGGCCAGCGGCCGAGCGAAGTGGAGAGCAACCGGTCGCTGCTCGACGCCAAGCTGCCCGCGGCCCTGTGGGCCGACCTCAAGAAGGAAGGCCTGATGCGCACCGAGGCGCCGACCGCATAGGCCGGGGCGGCCCTCACGGTCGACCGCACAAAAACGAAAAGCCGGGCGGGCCCGGCTTTTCTGGTCTCTGAAAAAGAAAAAACGCTTAGTTGACTGCGTCCTTGAGGCCCTTGCCGGCCGAGAACTTCGGCACGGTGCGTGCCGGGATCTTCACTTCGGCGCCGGTCTGAGGGTTGCGGCCGGTCGAAGCCGCACGCTTTGACACGGTGAAATTGCCAAAGCCGACAAGCCGGACATCGCCGCCCTTCTTCAGTTCGCCGGTGATCACGGAAAATACCGCATCGACCGCCGACTGCGCGTCACCCTTCGAAATGCTCGCGGCGTCGGCGACAGCGGACACCAGTTCGTTCTTGTTCATAAAAATTCCCTTCCATGAGAACACCGGAACTAACGACTCATCCGGCAGGAAACGGACTTTAGAAAGAAGCGCTTCCGCAACCAAGTCGAAAAGGCAGGAAAAAACCGGGAAAAGCCCGGAATTCCGGGGTTTTTCACATGAAAAAGCCGGGCGCGAGGCCCGGCTCTTCTGTTTGTGCGCTGCAACTTTAGCAATTACTAATGTGCAAGCGACTTTCCGGCATCGTCGGTGGTGTCCGTCGTTGCCGGCGGATTGACCGGTTCGACCCACTCGATCGGCTCCGGCATACGCACCAGCGCATGGCGTAACACCTCGCCGACCCGCGAGACCGGAATGATTTCCATGCCGTTCTTCACGTTGTCCGGTATATCCGCCAGATCCTTGGCGTTGTCTTCCGGGATCAGCACCTTCTTGATGCCGCCGCGCAGTGCGGCGAGCAGCTTCTCCTTGAGGCCGCCGATCGGCAAGATGCGGCCGCGAAGCGTTATCTCGCCAGTCATCGCCACATCAGCCCGGACCGGAATACCCGTCAGCACCGACACGATGGCAGTCGCCATGGCAGCACCCGCGGACGGGCCGTCCTTCGGCGTGGCGCCTTCCGGCAAGTGGACGTGGATGTCGCGCTTGTCGAACAGCGGCGGCTCGACGCCGAAATCGAGCGCGCGCGAGCGGACATAGGAGGCCGCCGCCGAGATCGATTCCTTCATCACGTCGCGCAGATTGCCGGTCACCGTCATGCGGCCCTTGCCGGGCATCATGACGCCTTCGACCGTCAGCAGCTCGCCGCCGACTTCCGTCCAGGCAAGCCCGGTAACGACACCGACCTGATCGTCAGCCTCGACCTGGCCGAAGCGGAAGCGCTGGACACCAAGGTAATCGGCGAGGTTCGCCGCCGTAATGGTCACCGTCTTCTTCTTCGTCTTCAGGATCTCGGTCACCGCCTTACGCCCGAGCTTCATCAGCTCGCGCTCCAGGCTCCTGACGCCCGCTTCGCGGGTGTAGGTCTGGATGATGGCGCGGATCGCGTCCTCGCCGACGGAGAACTCCTTCGGCTGCAGCGCGTGATCGCGCACCACCTTCGGCATCAGGTGCCGCTTGGCGATCTCGATCTTCTCGTCCTCGGTATAGCCGGCGATACGGATGATCTCCATGCGGTCCATCAAGGGCGCAGGGATGTTCAGCGTATTGGCCGTCGTCACGAACATCACACTCGACAGGTCGTACTCGACCTCGAGGTAATGGTCCATGAACGTCGAGTTCTGCTCGGGATCGAGCACCTCGAGCAGCGCCGACGACGGATCGCCACGGAAGTCCTGGCCCATCTTGTCGATCTCGTCGAGCAGGAAGAGCGGGTTGGACTTCTTCGCCTTCTTCATCGACTGGATGACCTTGCCGGGCATCGAGCCGATATAGGTGCGCCGGTGGCCACGGATCTCGGCTTCGTCACGCACGCCGCCCAGCGCCATGCGGATGAATTCGCGGCCGGTCGCCTTGGCGATCGACTTGCCGAGCGAGGTCTTGCCGACGCCGGGAGGGCCGACGAGGCACAGGATCGGCCCCTTCAGCTTCTTCTGGCGGCTTTGCACGGCAAGGTACTCGACGATGCGGTCCTTGACCTTGTCGAGGCCGAAGTGATCGGTATCAAGCACGTTCTGCGCGTAAGCCAGATCCTGCTTGACCTTGGAGTTCTTGCCCCACGGAATCGACAGCAGCCAATCGAGGTAGTTGCGCACGACGGTCGATTCCGCCGACATCGGCGACATCGTCCGCAGCTTCTTCAATTCGGCTTCCGCCTTCTCGCGGGCCTCCTTGGAGAGCTTGGTCTTCTTGATGCGCGCCTCGATTTCGGCGGCCTCGTCGCGGCCGTCCTCGCCTTCGCCGAGCTCCTTCTGGATCGCCTTCATCTGCTCGTTGAGGTAGTATTCGCGCTGCGTCTTCTCCATCTGGCGCTTGACGCGCGAGCGGATGCGCTTCTCCACCTGCAGGACGGAGATTTCGGCTTCCATGAAGCCCATCGCCTTTTCCAGCCGCTCCTTGACCGAGAGCGTGGCCAGCATTTCCTGCTTCTCGGGGATCTTGATGGCGAGATGCGAGGCAACGGTGTCGGCGAGCTTGGAATAGTCGTCGATCTGGCTGGCAGCGCCCACCACTTCAGGCGAGATCTTCTTGTTCAGCTTGACGTAGTTCTCGAAGTCGGTGACGACCGAACGCGCCAACGCCTCGACCTCGACCTCTTCCTCTTCCGGCTCGACCAGCGCCGTGGCGCGGGCCTCGTGGAAGTCGGGACGGTCAGTGAAGGAGACGATTTTCGCGCGCGAGGCGCCCTCGACCAGAACCTTGACGGTGCCGTCGGGCAGCTTCAGCAATTGCAGCACATTGGCGAGCGTGCCGATATCGAAGATGGCATCGGGCTCGGGATCGTCATCGGCGGCATTCATCTGGGTGGCAAGCAGGATCTGCTTTTCCTGCCCCATCACCTCTTCCAGCGCCTTGATCGATTTCTCACGCCCGACAAAGAGCGGAACGATCATGTGCGGGAACACCACGATGTCGCGCAGTGGCAGGACTGCGAAGACGCCGTCGCTGGGAGCCTTGGATATTTTGGCCATTGTCCAACCTTTCATGTCGCGGCCGCTAATTGAGCCAACCGCGAATCTTATATTAACGACCGGGGATCGTTCCGCCTACCACCGTTTGTGACGGGAGTTTTACAGCACAGAAATCGGGCACCTCGGCCTTCTCGTGTTAGGTGGATGCAAGCGGGGCAAAGATCAAGAGTTAACATCGTCCGCAATCCATTCCATTGCAACGGTCGTAGGCCCGTCATAGCAAAACGGCGCCGCAAGGGCGCCGTTCCACAAAAATATGGGCTGAAGTGCCATATCAGGCACTGACGTTGCCCTTCTTTTCCTTCTGCTCGGAGTAGATGTAGAGCGGCCGGGCGCTGCCGGTCACCACTTCCTCCGAAATCACCACTTCGCGCACGCCTTCGAGCGCGGGCAGTTCGAACATCGTGTCGAGCAGGATCGCTTCCATGATCGAGCGCAGGCCGCGCGCACCGGTCTTGCGCTCGATGGCGCGCTTGGCGATCGCCGACAAGGCGTTCTCGTGGAAGGTCAGGTCGACATTCTCCATCTCGAACAGCCGCTGATACTGCTTGACCAGCGCGTTCTTCGGCTCGGTCAGGATCTGGATCAGCGCCGGCTCGTCGAGGTCCTCCAGCGTCGCCAGGACCGGCAGGCGGCCGACGAATTCCGGGATCAGACCGAACTTCAACAGATCCTCCGGCTCGACCAGGCGGAAGACATCGCCGGTGCGCCGATCTTCCGGCGAAGCGACGACGGCGCCGAAGCCGATCGAGGTCTTGCGGCCGCGATCCGAGATGATCTTGTCCAGTCCGGCGAAGGCGCCGCCGCAGATGAACAGGATGTTGGCGGTGTCGACCTGCAGGAATTCCTGCTGCGGGTGCTTCCTGCCGCCCTGCGGCGGCACGGAGGCGACCGTGCCTTCCATGATCTTCAGAAGTGCCTGCTGCACGCCCTCGCCCGACACGTCGCGGGTGATCGAGGGATTGTCGGACTTGCGCGAAATCTTGTCGATCTCGTCGATGTAGACGATACCGCGCTGGGCGCGTTCGACATTGTAGTCGGCCGACTGCAGCAGCTTCAGGATGATGTTCTCGACGTCCTCGCCGACGTAGCCGGCTTCGGTCAGCGTCGTGGCGTCCGCCATTGTGAACGGCACGTCGATGATGCGGGCCAGCGTCTGCGCGAGCAGCGTCTTGCCGCAACCGGTCGGGCCGATCAGCAGGATGTTGGACTTCGCCAGTTCGACATCGTTGTTCTTGCCGGCATGCGCGAGGCGCTTGTAGTGGTTGTGGACCGCCACCGACAGCACGCGCTTGGCGTAGGGCTGGCCGATGACATAATCGTCGAGAACCTTGAGGATCTCCTGCGGTGTCGGCACGCCCTCGCGCGACTTCACCATCGAGGTCTTGTTCTCCTCGCGGATGATGTCCATGCAGAGCTCGACGCATTCATCGCAGATGAAGACCGTCGGGCCAGCAATCAGCTTGCGCACCTCGTGCTGGCTCTTGCCGCAAAACGAGCAATAGAGCGTGTTCTTGGAATCACCGCTGTTGTTGCCGACCTTGCTCATTTTCATGTCCTTTCATGGCCGCCCGCCGATGGTCTGGCTGAAAGGGCGCAACTTCAATCTATCGCGGGAATCCGCCGCCGCCAGTGTCCCGGCTCCCGCAACGTATTCCGTACGAAACACAAATCAGAAAACGTGGCAATGATTCGCAGCTCCCCACGCAAAGCTAAGCCGTCGAAAATCAACATAGCCTTAACGTAGGCAATCCTGACCGTCGAGGGAACAGCCAATTGTGGCCGAAATGACGCAAGACGCGCCAAAAGCGCGTAATGGTGCCATCCAACTGCCAACAAGCCCTTATGCCAGCGCTCCCTCGGCCGCCTCGCGCGACGAAATGACCTTGTCGATGAGGCCGAAGTCCCTGGCCTCGTCGGCGGTCATGAAATGGTCGCGGTCGAGCGTCTTCTCGATCTCTTCGTAGCTCTTGCCGGTGTGCTTGACGTAAACCTCGTTGAGGCGGCGCTTCAGCTTGATGATGTCCTGGGCATGACGCTCGATGTCGGACGCCTGGCCCTGGAAACCGCCGGAGGGCTGGTGAACCATGATGCGGGCGTTCGGCGTGGCGAAGCGCATGTCCTTGTGGCCGGCGGTCAGGAGCAGCGAGCCCATCGAGGCCGCCTGGCCGATGCAGAGCGTCGACACCGCCGGCTTGATGAACTGCATGGTGTCGTAGATCGCCATGCCCGAGGTGACGACACCGCCCGGCGAATTGATATAGAGGTTGATTTCCTTCTTCGGGTTCTCGGCTTCGAGGAACAGGAGCTGCGCGCAGACCAGCGTCGCCATGCCGTCCTCAACCGGACCGGTGATGAAAATGATACGCTCCTTGAGGAGGCGCGAGAAAATGTCGTAGGCGCGCTCGCCGCGATTGGTCTGCTCGACCACCATCGGAACGAGGTTCATGTAGGTTTCGACGGGGTTCTTCATTCGTTGTCTCTTATCTCGCGGTGGGATTCCGGCTCCGGGGAAGGCTGGCAAGTGGGCTGGCAAGTCGGGCAGAATCGGTTCTGGATCGTTGTTCTGTAAATAGGATGCCGGCTCATCCTTGTGCAAGGCCGACCCGTCCTAGCCATCTGGGTAAGTCGAATCAAGGTTTCCAGCCAAGGATTCGCAGCGGCCGACGCTTCTGCCGCTCTATAACGCACACCCCCGGGTCAGCCGGGTAGCAATTTCTTAACCGCGTCACTTAACGAAATGCGCCGAAACCGCTTTCCTCCGAAGCCGCTTCCCCTACAATCCAACGTTGAACTGTCATTGAGCCGTTCAGCAGGGGGAGTGCCATGCCTGGGAAAATCGCGTGCTTCACCATTGCCGGGCTGACCGTGCTCGGCACGATTTCGCCGACGGCGGCCGGCGGCCGCGCCGTCGAATGCTATGAGCCGGTCCGTTCGCCTGCCGTCTACGACACGGTCTACGAGGACGTGATGGTCAGCCCGCCAGGCCAGCATGTAGACTACGACCCGCCCATCTACGGCACGCGCGAACGCGTGGTGATGACCGTTCCGGCCCAGGTGAGCTACGAGGTCGTGCCCGCCGTCACCCGCACCGTCTACCATACGGTCCAGGTCGCTGATGGCGGATATTCCTGGGAATGGCGCGTCATCCATGGCCGCAGGGTGCTGTGCAAGGTCTGGCACAAGGCGCGCTACGAACGCGTCGCCGAGACCGTGGTGGTCCAGCCGGAGCGCACACGGCGCATCGTCATTGCGGCGCAGTATGACCGGATCGCCGAGGAGGTGCTGGTTCGGCCCGAGCAAAGGCGCGTCATCGATATTCCCGCCTCTTACCAGACCGTCGCAAGGCGCGTTCTGGTGCGCGAAGGGTCGTCAGGCTGGCGGCGCGTACATATTCCAAGGCATTGCCAGGACTAGCGACATAGACGACCCCACGACGGTTGTTGGATTTCAACCGGAAGTGTAGCCTGCGCGCAACGGAAACCTGTTTTGGGCCGAGCAATGCGCGACCTGGAAATTTCCAACCAGGAACTGTCGGATATTGCGGAAGAAGCCTTGGGGCTGGCCAAAAGCTATTGGGCGTCTCTCGAAGGGCGTCGGGCATATCCCTCGACCACCGGCGAGGACACGACCGAGCTGTTCTCGCGGCCCTGGCTGGAGAACGGTCGTGGTCGGGAAATCCTGCAGGATTTCAAGTCGATAGCGGAGCATGCGCGCCCCGGCACCGGCAGGTTCTTCGGTTACGTCCTTGGCTCGGGCGAACCGATCGGCGCGCTGGGGGAATTGCTGGCCGCCGTGCTCAATCAAAATGTGACGTCATGGCGGTCGGCGCCGGCGGCGACATCCATCGAACGCGCCGTCGTCGGATGGTTGGCCGAGGCCGTCGGCTGCGCCGGATTTACAGGCAGCCTGTGCGGCGGCGGCTCGATGGCCAACCTCATGGCGCTGGCGATGGCGCGGGAAGCGAAGCTGCCCGCCAACGAAACGGGCGTACAGCCATGCGTGATCTATGCTTCCGAGCAAGTGCACATGTCGATACCGAAAGCCGTCGCATTGCTGGGCATCGGCAGAAAAAATCTGCGCCTGATCCCCGTCGACGACAAATTCAAGATGCGGACGGACGCCCTCCAGGCAGCCATAGCCGCCGACCGCGAGGCCGGAAACGTGCCTATCGCCATCGTGGCCACGGTCGGCACCATCGTTTCCGGCGCTATCGATCCCCTCCCCGAAATCGCGGACATTGCCCGCAGGGAGGCGCTGTGGATGCATGTCGATGGTGCCTATGGCGGGATGGCGGCTCTGGCAGTGCCGGAAAAGTTCCAGGGACTGTCCTTGGCGGATTCACTGTCGCTCGACGCGCACAAATGGCTGTATCAACCACTCGATTGCGGCTGCCTGCTCAATCGTCATCCAGACATCGCGCGCACGACTTTCTCGCACAGCGACGACTATGTCAGGATATTGAGCGAAGATCCCACCGAAGCATTTGCGTTCTTTGAGGAGTCGATCGAGCTGTCCCGACGCTTCCGCGCGCTGAAGCTCTGGATGTCGCTGCAGTTTCACGGACGCGGTGCCTATCGCGAAGCCATCAGGCGCGATCTCGACCATGCGCAGATATTGGCGCAAACAATCGCGCTGCATCCAGAGCTGGAACAGCTTGCGCCCGTGTCGCTGAGCGCGGTCTGTTTCCGTCACCGCTCGAAGGACAATGAAGCAATCCTCCGACGCGTGATCGCGCGCGGCCGGGTGTATCTGTCGAATGCGACGATCAATGGTCAGTTCGTGCTGCGGGCTTGTTTCGTCAATCACCGGACGACTCCGGATGACGTACGGGCCATTGTATCGGAAGTCATTGCCGCCGCCGAAGAGCTCAATCGCTGAGCCGCCGAGACCTTCCGCAGTCGCCCCGGCTGGCTCAACTCATAGGCTATCGGGCGCCAACATACGGTCTGGAATGAGGCTGGCAAGCCGCGCTATGGGTCTGGCATGACCAAATCGACGCTCCCCTATCTGGCCTTTGATCCAGCCACCCGCCACCTGCGGCTCGACCCGCACGAGCCAGCTTTCTTCCTCAACCCCTACGAGGCCTATGCACACCTGCACGGCCTATCGAATGCGTTTTTCTGGGAGGAGTTCGGTTTCTGGTGCTTTGGCGGCTTCGACGACGTCAACCGGCTGCTGCGCGACCGCCGCTTCGGCCGCCAGAGCCCGGCTGGCATTCCCGACAGCCGGGGCGTCGGCCAGGACAGAAGCCATCTCAAGGCTTTCGACGGCATCGAAGCGAACTCCATGCTGGAGCTGGAACCGCCGGTGCACACCCGGCTGCGAACACTGGTCAATCGCGCCTTCGTCTCGCGCCAGGTCGAACGGCTGCGGCCGCGTGTCGAAGCGCTCGCCAATGAGCTGATCGACCGTTTCGATCCGGCCGGCCCGGTCGACCTCTTGCCCGCCTTCGCAGCGCCTTTGCCGATCACCATCATCGCCGAAATGCTCGGCGTGCCTGTCGAGATGGGGCCGCAACTGCTCGACTGGTCACATCAAATGGTCGCCATGTACATCCATGGCCGCACCCGCGAGACCGAGGAAACGGCCAACCGCGCCGCGGGCGAATTTGCCGATTTCCTGCGCGGCTATATCACCGAACGGCGCAAGAACCCGGGTGACGACCTGCTGTCGCTGCTGATCTCGGCGCAGGAAGACGGCCAAAAACTGTCGGAGGACGAGATGGTGTCGTCGGCCATCCTGTTGCTCAACGCCGGCCATGAAGCGACCGTGCATCAGACCGGCAATGCGGTGCGCTCGATCCTGGCGCAACAGGGCGATCCGCGCCGCTTCTTCACCTCTCTGGAAGCAACTGCGGCAACAGTCGAGGAATGCCTGCGCTTCGACGCACCGCTGCACATGTTCACCCGATACGCCTATCAGGAGATCGAAGTGGCGCCAGGCATCGTCGTGCAGCCGGGCCAGACGATCGGGCTCTTGCTCGGCATGGCCAATCACGACCCGCGCGCCTTTGCCGACCCGCAGGACTTCCGGCCGGACCGGGCAGACCAGAAGAACGTGTCCTTCGGCGCCGGCATCCATTTCTGCATCGGCGCGCCGCTAGCCCGGCTCGAATTGCAGGTGTCGCTGAAGACGCTGTTCGAGCGCCAGCCAAAGCTCCGTCTTGCCGAAAGCCCGCGCTTCCGCGACACTTACCACTTCCATGGGCTGGAAACGCTCTCCGTCGGCTTCTGAACGATGGCGGGCCTGGGGCTGGGCGATGAGACTGTTTTCCAAACTGGCGACGGCGTTCGCATCGGCATTGCTATGCGCATGCCTGGCGCACGCCCAAGCGCAGCAGCCGGAAAACATCCCGCAGGAAAACAGCGATGCCGTCGCCAGGGCGATGGCGGCTGGCCTGCTGGAGCGCCAGACGGGCGCGGCCGTGCCCGCGGACAAGTTCTCGGCCTATGAAGTCGACTTCAATCTCGACGGTCTGTCCGAAATCTACGCCTACGTCGCGGATCCCGCTTGCGATGGCGCCAAATGCGGGCTTTTCCTGTTCGTGCTGGAAGGCGATGGCTACCGAGAGGTTCTCGGCGACATCCCCGGTGCGAGGCTGACGCCTCCAGACAGGGTCGCGCTCGGTGCTTTCAAGCGCAACGGCTTCATCGACCTGCAACTCGACCAGAAGCTGTTTGGCTGGACCGGCGACCGCTACGCTGAAGTCTCGACCTTCCCCGCCACGTCGCTCGACGGCGCCGTCTTCATCGCCGCCTGCCAAAAAAGCAAATCCAGCGAACAGCCGGAAGAAGGTGAGGCCGAGCGGGTTGCCGGTGAATGCCAATGCCAGTTCAATCGGCTCAAGGCGATCGGTTTCACCCAGGCCGACCTTGACCAATATGCCGCCTCGCTGGGCGAGAATTTCGAGTATCCCAGCGGCGACAAGGAGAAAGCCTGGCAAGCCGTCAGCACGCAGGCAAGCGACACCGCAACCGGCTGCGACGTCGTCAGCGGCAAGAGCCAGTGGCAGCCGGCCTACTTCAACCATGGCGACCAGCCGCAACAGAGGCTCGATTTCAACGACTTCATCGCCGCCTGCCCGGCCCAGGAGTTCATCCTGACCAACCGCAAGGTCGGCTCGCCGGACCGCGCACTCAGCCTTTGCGGCTGTCTGGCGCGGGAAATGCCGACCCAGGGTGTCGCCCAGGAAGGGCTGGATCTGTTGACGCAATATTATCGCGACGAGATTGCGGACGCCGATCTCGAAGCCCAGGACGCCAATTTGCTGACCGCCCACGACAAGGCCTCGGAAGCCTGCCTCGGCCAGTTTCCGGCGAAGTGATCACAGCTTGATCACATACTCCTTGCGTGTCGTTTCAAGCACTTCCCAGCTGCCCTTGAAGCCCGGCCTCAGCACGAAACTGTCGCCTGCCCTGACCGTGCGCGCCTCGCCGCTCTCTTCCGCGATAATCGAGACCCCGGACAGGATGTGGCAGAATTCCCATTCGTCATAGACGATGCGCCACTTGCCGGGGGTGGATTCCCAGACGCCGGCGTAGAGGCCGTCATCCCGCTCCTCGACATTCCAGGTGCGGAATTTTGGATCGCCCGAGATCAGCCGACCCGGCGCCGGTGCGCCGGATTCGGGTTCGACGCTGTCGGTCGATACTGTCAGGTAATGCGCGGACAAGACTTGCCTCCAACAGTGAGTCAGTAGTCAGTAGTCAGTAGTCAGTAGTGATTAGTGATTAGTGATTAGTGAGTGGTGAGTGGTGAGTGGAAGCGCTCCCGTCGACGCTCGGCTGGCTAATCACTACTGACTACTGACTACTACTACTACTGACTACTGACTACTGACTACTCACTCAAAATCAGACCTTGGCGAGCGCCTGTTCAAGGTCGGCGACGATGTCTGTGACGTCCTCGATGCCGATGGAAAGCCGCACGGTGTCCGGACCGGCACCGGCCTTGACCTTCTGCTCGTCGGAAAGCTGGCGGTGCGTGGTCGACGCCGGGTGGATGACCAGCGACTTGGTGTCGCCGACATTGGCCAGATGCGAGAACAGTTCGAGCGCCTCGACGAACTTGACGCCGGCCTCATAGCCGCCCTTGAGGCCGAAGGTGAACACGGCGCCGGCGCCAAGCGGCGAATATTTCTTCTGCAGCGCATTGTTCTTGTCGCTGGGAAGACCGGGATAGTTCACCCAGGCGACCTTGGGATGGTTGGACAGCCAGCCGGCGACGGTTATCGCGTTGTCGCAATGGCGCTGCATGCGCAGCGGCAAGGTTTCGAGGCCGGTCAGGATGAGGAAGGCGTTGAACGGCGAGATCGCCGGGCCGAGATCGCGCAGGCCGAGCACGCGCGCGGCAATGGCGAAAGCGAAATTGCCGAAGGTCTCGTGCAGCACGAGGCCGCCATATTCGGGGCGCGGTTCCGACAGCATCGGATATTTGCCCGACTTCGACCAGTCGAAGGTGCCGCCATCGACGATGACGCCGCCGATCGAATTGCCATGGCCGCCGATGAACTTGGTCAGCGAATGGACGACGATGTCGGCGCCGTGCTCGATCGGCCGGATCAAGTAGGGCGAGGCCAGCGTGTTGTCGACGATCAGCGGCAGGCCGTGCTTGCGGGCGATCTCGCCGATCTTCTCGATGTCGACGAAGGTGCCGCCAGGATTGGCCAGGCTCTCGATGAAGATCGCCTTGGTCCTGTCGTCGATCTGGCTTTCGAAGGTCGAGACGTCATTGGCTTCGGCCCAATGCACCTCCCAGCCAAAATTCTTGAAGGCATGGCCGAACTGGTTGATCGATCCGCCATAAAGCTTGTTGGCGGCGACAAAATTGTCGCCCGGCTGCATCAGATTGTGGAACACGATCACCTGCGCGGCGTGGCCGGATGCCACCGCAAGGGCAGCCGTGCCGCCTTCGAGTGCGGCGACGCGCTCTTCGAGTACGGCCTGCGTGGGGTTCATGATGCGGGTGTAGATGTTGCCGAAGGCCTTCAGGCCGAAGAGAGAGGCGGCATGGTCGGCGTCGTCGAAGACGAAGGACGTGGTCTGGTAGATCGGCGTGGCGCGCGCGCCGGTGGCCGGATCGGGCTTGGCGCCGGCATGGACGGCGAGCGTATTGAAACCGGGCGTACGGGTCACGGAAACCTCCCTAAAAAACCTTCTGAAAATCGCCGGGCATTCTTGGCGAAGCCCGGCACGGAATGCAAAGAAGAAAATACCCTTCGGCGTGGGACCTTCGACCAAGCCGCAGGAAAATGCAGCATTTTCCGGAATAATTTTGCGCCTTAGCCCATAGCCTATTTCTGGCGCACGCCAAAACTCTGGAAGCCCTGGCGCATCAGCGGCTTCTTCGACGACAGGACGCCGGAATTGACCCCGGTCCAGCCGATCTCGCCGGAGAGCTTGCCGTACTCGATCTTGGGGCAGCGGTTCATCACCACCTTGATGCCGGCGGCCTCGGCGCGCGCGGCTGCCTCGTCTTGGCGCACGCCAAGCTGCATCCAGATCACTTTCGGCAGGGGATCGAGCCGCAACGCCTCGTCGACGATGCCTGGCACCGCCGCCGGCGCGCGAAAGATGTCGACCATGTGGATCGGCTCCGGAATGTCGGCCAGCCTGGCATAGGTCATCCGGCCAAGGATTTCCTTGCCGGCCTGGCCAGGATTGATCGGAAACACCGAAAACCCCTTGGCCAGCAGGTATTTGAGCACGAAATAGCTTGGCCTGACGTCATTGGCCGACGCGCCGACCATGGCGATGGTCTTCACCGAATTGAGGATGCCGCCGATGTAGGTGTTGTCGTAGCTATCGTGATTCATGCCTCGTCCTCATACAACGCCTCGGTGAGAAAACCATCCGGGTCATTGCTGAAATCGCGCAGCATGCGGAAATGGTCCGTGTCGCGAAAGTCGGCGGGCTCGAGCCCGAACCGACTGATGCGGAACAGCCGCGCGCCGGGACAGGCCATCAGCAGCGGCGAGTGCGTCGCCATGATCACCTGCGCGGTGCCCGACTGGTCCATGCGCCGCAGCATCTTGAGCAGTTCGATCTGGCGCGACGGGGAGAGCGCGCTTTCGGGCTCGTCGAGGATATAGATACCTTGCCTGCGGCAGCGTTCCTCGAAAAAGCGGATGAACCCCTCGCCATGCGACCATGACAGGAAATCCGGCGGCGGCGGCTTGAATGGGTCTTCCAGCGCTGCCTGATCGAGGTAGCGGGCGACGGAATAGAAGGATTCGGCGCGGAAGAACCAGCCGGCGGTGACCTTCGGCAGCCAATGGCCACGGAACGTGTTCGCCAGCGCGGCGCCACTCTTGTCGATGGCGCCGGAATGGTCGACCGGCCTGTAGCCCTTGCCACCGCCGGCCTCGTCGTAACCGGCCAGCGCGCCGATCGCCTCGAGCAAGGTGGATTTACCGGTGCCGTTCTCGCCGACGATGATTGTGATCGGCGTGGTGAATTCGAGCTCGAAGGCGCGGCCGCGAAACAGCGGCAGGTTCCACGGGTATTTTTCCCAATCGTTCACGCGCTCGGGATCGAGCAGGACGCGTTTGAGATAGGGGGCCTTGAGCCGCGTCAGCTGCTTGCGGTGGGCCATCAATTGGTCAGCATCGCTGGGGCTGCATCATTCGGGCAGCGAAATCGTGCCGTCTTCCGCGATCGGAAAGGCCGGATTGTGCGCCACTTCCCAGACATGGCCGTCAGCGTCGGCAAAATAGCCGTACCAGCCGCCCCAGAAAGCACGTCCGGCCGGCTTGACGATGCGGCCGCCGGCTTTTTCCGCCATGGCGAGCACTTCGTCGACCTCGGCATCAGAGCGGGTGTTGTAGGCGAGATAGACGGCTGACGGCGCCCCGGTGAAGGAGACGCCGGAATCCTGCTCGGCGCTTTCGCGCGGGAACAGGCCGAGAATGACACCCCCCATCTGGAAGAAGGCGACGCCTTCGGTGATGCCGGCATGCCGTTTCAGGCCCATCGCCTCGTAGAAACGCACCGCGCGATCGAGATCGTCGGTGGCGATGGTGACGATGGAGATGCGCGGTTCCATGAATGCGTCTCCCTCACTCGTCCGTCCATTCCGGCTTGCGCTTGCCAATGAAGGCGCCGATGCCCTCCTGCGCGTCCCGCGCCAGCATGTTCTCGACCATCACGCGGCCGGTATAGGCATAGGCGTCCGCCAGTCCCATCTCGGCCTGTGCGTAAAAGGCTTCCTTACCCGTCTTCACCACCAAAGATGATTTGGAAGCAATGGTTTGCGCGTATTTGGTGACAATCTGATTCAGGTACTCGCGCGGCACGACGCGGTTGACCAGGCCGAAGTCCTTGGCGGTGGCAGCATCGATCGTCTCACCGGTCAAGAGCATTTCCATCGCCTGCTTGCGCGAGACATTGCGCGACAGCGCCACCATCGGCGTCGAGCAGAACAGGCCGATATTGACGCCCGGCGTGCAGAAGGTCGCTTCGTGCGAGGCGATTGCCAGATCGCAACTGGCGACCAGTTGCAGCCCGGCAGCCGTCGCCAGGCCGTCGACCTCGGCGATGACAGGCAGCGGATGCCGCACGATCGCCTGCATCAACGTAGCGCAAGCGGCAAACGTCTCTTCGAAGAAGGCCTTGCCGCGATCGGCGTCGGCACGCCGCGCCGTCATCTCCTTGAGGTCATGACCGGCGCAGAACACCTTGCCTGCCGCCGATAGAACGATGACGCGCACGGCCTTGTCGGCCTTGGCGCGTTCGAGTTCCGCCGTCAGCGCCGCCATCACGGCCAGCGACAGGGCGTTGGCGGGCGGGTTGGCCAGCATGAGGCGCAGCACGCCCTTGTCCAGCCGGGTCGCGACCGGCCCCTCGACAGCGGCAGGCTTGATGGCAAGGATTTCGGCCATGGTTGAGGTCTCCGCGATTCCGCTCGGGCTGCCTGAGTATCAGGTACCGGACTATCTAATATCGGATCGGGTTTCGTCCAACACCGATTGCTTGCGCCAGAGGGACGGAGGTGTTGCAAGAAATACCGTCCTGCGCTCATACAGGCTTGGCACAGAACGAGAGACCGACATGCCCGCCCAGACCAAACTCGAGCCGGTGCTGACCGCAGCACAAGTCAATACGCTGATGGAAACCGAGTTTCCGCAGCTTAACGAAAGAGTCGCGGCCTATGAGGCGATCGACGTTTTCCCGGGCGGCTGCATCGTGCGGCTCAATGCCGGCGAACAGCATTTGCGTCCCGGCGGCACCGTGTCCGGCCCTGCCCTGTTCACGCTGGCCGACATCGGCGGCTATGTCTGCGTGCTCAGCCACGCCGGGCCGGATGCGCTCTCCGTCACCACCAACCTCAACATCAACTTCGTCCGCAAGGCGGAAGCCGGACCGATCGACGGCCACTGCCGCATCCTGAAGCTGGGAAAGGGCCTGATGGTGTTCGACATCGACATCGTCGCCGGGCCGGAAGGACACACGATCGCGCACGCGACGGGGACCTATTCGATCCCGCCGAAGCGATCCTGACGATTGAATTCCATTCAATGTGTATATATATGCGCATAGGTGATTTTTGCTCGAGCGAGACAGTCGTAAAATTATGAAGCGCCTCAAGGAGGACGGGTTCGAGCTCATTTCCATACGCGGCTCGCACCACAAATTTCGGAAAGGCGAGATCGTGTTGATTGTTCCGCATCCTGAGAAGGATCTGCCGACAGGTACGGCTCGCGCCATCGCCAAGCAGGCTGGTCGGATCAGATAAGGAGATCGCAATGAAGAACTATTTCGCACTGGTCGACAAAGACCCGGACAGTGCCTTCGGCATCCGCTTCCCTGACATTCCCGGCTGTTTTTCTGCCGCGGATGCAGCGGAAGACATCGTACCCAACGCCGTCGAAGCCTTGCAGTTGTGGGCTGAGGACATGCCTGTTCCAGAACCGTCCAGCCACGAAGCGATTGTCGCCCTTCCCGATATCCGCAATGCGCTTGCCGAAGGCGGTTATCTGGTCTCGGTCCCGCTCATCGACAATGACAGTGCAGTCGTCAGGGCGAACGTGACTTTCGAGCGCGGCGTTTTGCGGGCGATCGACGCAGCGGCACGCGAGCGTGGCATTACGCGATCGGCGTTCCTTTCGAGCGCGGCTCGCAGAGAAATAGAAGCAAAGCATTGAGATTGTCCGAGAACCGACCGCAGTTCGATGTGGTAAAATAATACCTTTTATGCAAGCGCCTGTTTTTGTTTAATTTTTCTTGATATCTGCCTTTTCGATTGCCTTGACGCGCTCCCCGCCCTCGCCTATAAGCCCTCACGAAGCAGCGGCCCGCAAAGGCCGCCGTTTTGTTATTGGCGGCGGGCAAATGCTTTTCGCCAATCCAAGCAACAAGAAACGCCTTCTCTATTGTTTTGGGGAAGGTCCAAACCGAGAGCAGAAAACATGACAACCTTTTCGCAGAAGCCTGCGGATGTGGTGAAGAAGTGGATCCTGATCGACGCCGAGGGCCTCGTCGTCGGTCGTCTCGCCACTGTCATCGCCAATCATCTTCGCGGCAAGCACAAGCCGACCTTCACCCCGCATGTCGACGACGGCGACAACGTCATCGTCATCAATGCCGACAAGGTGGTGTTCACCGGCAAGAAGTTCACCGACAAGGTCTATTACTGGCACACCGGCCACCCCGGCGGCATCAAGGAGCGCACCGCGCGCCAGCTGCTCGAGGGCCGTTTCCCCGAGCGTGTCGTCGAGAAAGCCGTTGAGCGCATGGTGCCGCGTGGCCCGCTCGGCCGTCGCCAGATGAAGAACCTGCGCGTCTATGCAGGTGCCGAGCATCCGCACGTCGCCCAGCAGCCAGAAGTCCTCGACGTGGCCAAGCTGAATTCCAAGAACAAGAAGGTCGCATAAGATGGCTGAGCTTTCCTCGCTCGCAGAACTGGGCGCCGCCACCGGCAACACCAATACGCAGGCCGCGGCACCCGTCCACGTCCAGAAGCTCGACAAGTCGGGCCGCGCCTATGCCACCGGCAAGCGCAAGAACGCCATCGCGCGCGTCTGGGTGAAGCCGGGTTCCGGCAAGATCGTCATCAACGACAAGGAATTCGCGACCTATTTCGCGCGTCCGGTCCTGCAGATGATCCTCAACCAGCCGATCATCGCTTCGAACCGTGCGGGCCAGTACGACATCGTCGCCACTGTCGTCGGCGGCGGCCTCTCCGGCCAGGCCGGTGCTGTGCGTCACGGCATCTCCAAGGCGCTGACCTACTATGAGCCTGCGCTGCGCGCCGTGCTCAAGAAGGGCGGCTTCCTGACCCGCGACAGCCGCGTCGTCGAGCGCAAGAAGTACGGCAAGGCGAAGGCCCGCCGCTCCTTCCAGTTCTCGAAGCGCTAAGCGCTCCGCAGTTTGGACAATCGAAAAGGCCGCCTCCGGGTGGCCTTTTTGTTTGCGGCTCGGCAGTCACCCCACCCGCGCCTGCGGCGCGACCTCCCCATCAAGGGGAGGTAGAAGAGCGCGTGTTTTTTTGCGCCGGCCAGTGGAGTGTCGGAACGGTCGGGATTGGTAACCGACAAAAACCTGGCGCGCCCTACCCCTCGATGGGGCGGTCGGCGCAGGGCGCCGGGTGGGGTGATGGCGCCAGCGTTGGATTTCCTGGTTTTTCCTAGTTGATGCTGGCGGTGCTGGCAGCCTCAACCGGCCGTACCTCATCGGCATAGGGCACGCGGTAGCCGTTCGCCGCCAGCCAGCCGATTGCCGCCTTCGGTTCGTCGGTCTGGATGATGGTGGCGCCGCGATCGGCCCAAAAACCCCAAGCTTCACGCGGCAGGCTGGCCTGCACCGCCAGTTCGTCGCCACGGCCGCCGGCCAGGAAGCCGCCCGGCTTGCCAACGATGGCATAGGTGTCGGCCCAGATGTGCCAGTTGCCCCGCACCGCGGCGGCCCGCATGCGCGTGCTGAACAGCGGTCCGCCGGTTTCGGTCAGGGTCTGCGCGCCTGCCCGCCAGTTGATCAGCTCGATCGCGCGCGGCGCAAAAGCCTGGTCGACCGTCTCGGCGAAACCGGCATCATGCACCGCGTCATCGGCGATGATCGGCATGAACTGGACGCCGCCGATCGCAGCCATGGCGGCCTTTACCGCGGTGATCCTGCCCTGGTTCCACAGGTTCTCCTTGACGATGACCTGATCCGCCATGCCGAGATCGCGGGCCACCGCGATCATGCCCGGCAGGTCGCCGATTTCGAGCTTGTTGTCGAGATTGATGAGGACCCTGTCCCTGGTCGCCATCAGCATCTCGCGCAGCGTCGAGACCGTCTCGTTGGTGACGGCGCGGGTACCTTCGATCACCAGCCTGCAGCTCTTCAGTTCGGCCAGCGTGTACTTGACCACCTCGCCCTTGCAGGTCGTGGTGCGGTCGAGCCAGCTGTCGTGCATGACAACGAACTCACCGTCCTTCGAGCGCCTGATGTCGACTTCGACGATCTCGGCGCCCATGGCGATCGAGCCTTCGACAGCCGCGAGCGAATTTTCCGCATAGAGCGTCTTGCCGGCCTGCATGCTGCCGGCGCGATGCGCGGCCACCATGACGTGGTCCCGCCACTGATTGGCATGTTCGAAGCGGTCGAGGATCTGCCTGGCGCGGGTCTCGCCGGCCAAGGCCTGGCCGCAGGCGGCCGCGATTGCCGTGGAAAACAGAACGCTCAGCCAGATGGTCCGCATCGAGAATCGCTCCTTGCCGGATCGAGATCCGGATAAGCAATGCCCGTGACATCCAGGTGAACGAAGCCGGCTAGCGGAATGCGTGCTGGCCGGTGCGTCAGAGGCGTTTCGCTCGCCGGCCAAACCATGCCATCGCCGGTATCTCGACGAAGCGCCAGGTGATCCAAGATAGCGCGACGGTGGCAGCGAGCATGAGAACGATCGCGGCTATCCCGACCCAACCGGCACCGAAACCGGTCGCAGGTTGGCCGCGCAGCACGATGTCGCCGACAAGGCCGAGGCCGAGCTTGCGCTCGACGAGCCCGGCGACATTGATCAGCCGCGCCTGGACGAAGATATGGACCATGTAGATCGAGTAGGACAGCGCGCCGAGCGTCAGCATGAACGGCGCCCTCAGCAGAGCTGAAATCCAGCCGCCTTCGTGGGCGAACAGGAACAGCGCCAGAGTGAACACCAGCGGTGCCGCGATGCCAAAATCATTGCTGCCCGCCAGCGAGACAAAAAGAACGATGACCGCCACCATGACGATTTCGGCAAGGGTCCAGCTCATCCGTGGGCCGCTGCTGACGAGGACCTGTCGCGCCCCTGCAATGGAATCATGCTGAAACCAGGCCAGCAGGGCGCCGAGGGAGAAGCCGTAGAGGCAGCGGATGAAGCCGAAATCATAGGACACATCCATATGATGCGTGGAGAAGCCGAGCAGGAACAGGGGCGCGGTGACGGCGGCGGCGACGAACCATATCCAGGCACGCGCGCCGGCGACGAAGACGACGCCAGCGAACAGGAGATAGGCGAAGAACTCCGCCGAAATGCTCCAGCTTGGTGCATTCCAAGTCAGTCGGTCCTCGAAGCCGACACCTTGCAGCAGGAGAAGATTGGCAAGCAGGCTTTTCAGGTCGAACCCGGCGGTGAACGGAGCAGCGCCGGCGCCATGCAGTTGCGGCAGCATCAGCCGCAGCAGTTCGAACCCGGCAAAGGCCGCGAGCATGATGAAATGCAGGGGATAGATGCGGCCGAAACGCACCAGCGCGAAGCGAGCGACCTCATCCGGCTGGCTCAGGCGGTCGGCGTAGCTGCTGGCGATGACGAAGCCGGAAAGGACGAAGAAGAAGTCGACGAAAAGATAGGACGAACCGATGAAACGGCTCTGCGAGATCACCGAAGCGGTCGGGAAGTGAAACAGCGCCACCAGCAGGGCGCAGATGCCACGCCACGAATCGAGAACCAGGAAGCGTTCGCCGGCGATCGTGCCGGCGTGGGTCGACACCACGGCACGGGACGGATTAAGAAACGCCGTTTGCGTCATGATGGTACAAATCCTGTCTTGCCGTGGCACCCGGGCGGCGCGGTTTCGTCTCCCCAAGCTGTGACTGGCATCTTCCGTGCCGGTTCTGTAGTTGTTGCACCCCGATGAAAACCGAGGACCAGTAATGGCGACCAAGACCATCGACCATGCCTTCACAGCCCGCTCCAAAACGGGCGCTGCGTTCGAGCCGACCTATGCCGGCGCGCTGTCGTTCATGCGGCGCAAATACACGAAGGACGTGAAGGGTGCGGACGCGGTCGTGTGGGGCATTCCGTTCGACGCCGCCGTCACCAACCGGCCAGGCGCGCGCTTCGGGCCGCAGGCTATACGCCGTGCCTCGGCGATCCTCGACAACGACCCGCAATACCCGTTTTCGCGCGACCTGTTCGAGCACCTCGCGGTGGTCGATTATGGCGATTGCCTGCTCGATTCAGGCAACCACCAGAAGACGCCGGGCACGATCGAGCGCGAAGCGGCCAAGATCCTGAAGTCCGGCGCCTTCCTGCTGACGCTTGGCGGCGACCATTTCGTCACCTGGCCGCTGCTCAAGGCGCATGCCGCAATCCACGGACCGCTCGCCCTGGTGCAGTTCGACGCGCATCAGGACACGTGGGAGGACGACGGCAAGCGCATCGACCACGGCTCCTTCGTCGGCCGCGCAGTCAAGGAAGGCATTATCGATCCCGACCGGTCGATCCAGATCGGCATCCGCACCCATGCCCCCGACACGTTCGGCATCAAGATTCTCCATGGCCATGAAATCGAGGAGATGCGTGCATCCGACATCGCCTACGCCATCGTCGACCGCACCGGCGGCAAGAAGACGTACCTGACCTTCGACATCGACTGCCTCGATCCGGCCTATGCGCCCGGCACGGGCACGCCGGTTGCCGGCGGGCCGTCCTCGGCGAAGATCCTGTCGACGCTGCGACAGCTCAACCAGGTCGATATTGTCGGCGCCGATGTCGTGGAGGTTGCGCCGGCCTATGATCACGCCGATATAACGGCGATTGCCGGCTCGATGGTGGCCATGCAGTATCTCGGCCTGCTGGCGGAGCGAAAGGCCCGGCTCGAAGAGCTGAACAACGGCAACCACAACGGTGCCGCGGTGAATCATGGTAACGGCATATAGTCTTGAGATTTCAGGGAATTTGATCAGGCAATGAAACCGAAAATCTTTATCGACGGCGAGCACGGCACCACCGGCCTGCAGATCCGGGCGCTGCTTGCCGAGCGCGGCGACCTGGAGATCATTTCCATTCCCGCCGAGCGCCGCAAGGAAACAGCGGCGCGCGCCGAATTCCTCAATGCCGCCGATATCGCGATCCTGTGCCTGCCGGACGACGCGGCGAAGGAAAGTGTCTCGCTGATCACCAATGACACCACCAAGGTCATCGATGCGTCGACCGCGCATCGCGTGGCCGAGGGCTGGGCGTATGGCTTCGCTGAAATGGACAGGGATCAGGCGAAGACGATCGCTTCGGCCAAGCGCATCGCCAACCCCGGCTGCTGGCCGCAGGGACCGATCGCGACACTGCGGCCGCTGGTCACCGCCGGCCTGCGGCCGGCGGATTTCCCGATCACCGTCAACGGCATTTCGGGCTATTCGGGCGGCGGACGTCCGATGATCGAGGATTATGTCGCCAAGGGCGAGGATGCTTCGGAGTTCCTGCCCTACGGCCTCACCCTGCAGCACAAGCACGTGCCGGAATTGCGGGCCTATGCGAAGCTGTCGCATGACCCGATCATGCAGCCGGCCGTGGGCAATTTCGCCCAAGGCATGATCACCGTGGTGCCGCTGCAGCTCGGCGGCCTCGATCATGTGCCGAGCGGTGCCGATCTGCATGCCGCGATTGCCGACCATTTCGCCGCGATCAAGGGCGGCGTGGTCGAGGTGGCGCCTTATGCGCATCTGGAACGCATGCCGGAAATCGACCCCGAGGTCTACAACGGCACCAACCGCATGAAGGTCTATGTCTTTGCCAACGACAAACGCGCGCAGGCACTGCTGCTGGCGGTCTACGACAATCTCGGCAAGGGCGCGTCGGGTGCCGCCGTGCAGAACATGGACCTGATGCTCGGGACCTAAAGCGCGTCGTCTTTCGGGGCACTTTTGAGCGACATGCATTAATGGACGCACCAGCCATCCCGGCGCGCTGGAAGGTCAGCGCGCCAGAACTCATTGCCGAAACCTTTTCGAGCCGCATCTGGAAGGTTGTTCGCGAGGACGGCTCGCCGGCCGTCGTCAAGGCCCTCAAGCCGTTCGACGATGTCGCCGACGAGTTGCGCGGCGAGCACTTCCTTGCCTGGCGGCGCGGCGAAGGCGCGGTGCGCCTGCTTGGCCGCGACGGTCACAGCATGCTGCTCGAATATGCCGGCGAAACCCTGCTTTCCAAGGTTCTCGATGAGCAAGGCGACAAAATCGCCACCGAAATCGCCGCCGAGGTGATGGCAAGGCTGCTCTCGCCATCGAAGCACTCCTTCCCGTCCGAGCTTCAGCCGCTCAGGGAGCGGTTCGCCAGCCTTTTCAAGAAAGCCGCAACCGATCGCGCCAACGGCCACGGCAGCCTGTATGTCGAGGCTGGCGAAATTGCCGAACGGCTGTTGTCCAACCCTCACGATGTCAGGCCGCTCCACGGCGACCTGCACCACGAGAACATGCTGCATGGCCCGCGCGGCTGGCTGGCTATCGATCCGAAGGGCGTGCTCGGCGACCCCGGCTTCGACGCCGCCAACATGTTCTACAATCCGCTCGATCGTGATGCACTCTGCCTCGATCCGGAGCGGATCGCGAATATGGCCGAAGTCTTTGCCACGACGCTGAAGCAGACACCCGCAGCGATGCTGGACCACGCCATCGCCTATGGCTGCCTGTCCGCGGCCTGGCATCACGAGGACGACAACGCGGTCGAGGAGAACCGCGAACTGTCGATAGCCGCGGCGATCCGGACGGTGCGAGCCACCTTCTAAGTCCGCGGACGGTAGCAACGAATTCTGGATGTGATCGACCGATCGGCTCGAGATCAGGTCCGGAGCGCAACCTGGTGCGGCAGGGGGTAGGCACCCTTGGTGCCGCGCCAATGCGCGGCGGCAAAGCCCAGAACGATCAGCGCAAAACCCTGGTGCGTCAGCGCCATATGCAGCGGCACCTGCATCAGCAGCGTACCGATGCCAATCGAGGCCTGGACTAGCACCAGCACAAACAACAGCGTCGCGCGGCGCGCATGGGTTGAGCCGGGCAGCCGCCGACGCGTCGCGATCATGTGCCAGAGAGCGACGGCGAACACCGTGTAGGCGCCGAGACGATGGACGAACTGCACCGTTTTCGGGCTCTCGAAGAAATTGCGCCATGCCGGCTCGAGAATCAGCAGATCGCCCGGGATGATCCTGCCGTCCATCAGCGGCCAGGTGTTGTAGCTCATGCCGGCATCGAGGCCGGCGACCAGGCCGCCGAGATAAATCTGGATCAGCGCCAACAGTACGATGAAGCCGGCCAGGCGCTGCGTCGAGCGATCGGCGGCGGGTTCGGAATGCGGCGCCAATCCACGCGCGACGAACATGGTGGCGGTGAAGATCAGTGCCGCCAGCGTCAGGTGCGTCGCCAGCCTGTACTGGCTCACCGACACGCGGTCGACCAGGCCCGAGGCCACCATCCACCAGCCGATGGCGCCCTGCAAACCGCCGAGGAGCAGAATCCCGACCAGTTTGGGCCCAAGGCCGCGCTCGATGCGGCGCGTCGCCCAGAAGGCCAGCAGCGGCACCGCAAAGACCAGGCCGACGCTGCGTGCCAGCAGGCGATGTGCCCATTCCCACCAGAAGATCGACTTGAACGCCTCGATGCTCATGCCCTTGTTGAGCTCGGTGTATTGCGGGATCTGCTGGTAGCGCTGGAATTCCTCTTGCCACTCGGCGTCGTTGAGCGGCGGAATGACGCCATGGATCGGCTGCCATTGCGTGATCGACAGGCCGGACTCGGTAAGCCGGGTGGCACCGCCGACCAGCACCAGCGCGAACAGAACCAGAAGCACGACATAGAGCCAGCCGCGCAGCAGTGCGCGGTTGTGCAGGTCGCGGTCGCGGGCCACGTACGGCGCGGCGGCTGAAATGGCAGCCATGATCTAATCCCGGCAGGTTGAGGTCGCGGATTGGTGGACCATCGAACCCGTGCTGGCAAGGCCGTCCGGCGCGGCACGCCGTCGCGCCGTCCGCCGCGGGTTGCGCGTGCCCCGCGTTCGGCTTAAGCGAGTGCGATCAACGAGGCCAAGCCATGCCCATTCGCCTGAAAAAGCTGATCGGAATGTTCCTGCTGGTGGCACTGGTCATCATCTATGCGCTGGTCGCCTCGATCTTCGCGGTCGCCCGGCTGTCGGAGTCCGGTGCGCTGGTGCAGTTCCTGTTCTTCCTGCTCAGCGGCCTGCTCTGGGTGCTGCCAGCGATGGGCATCATCAAATGGCTGATGCTGGAGCCGCGGGCCAAGCGCTGAGCTTTGCACTGGCCCCAGCCAGGCAAACCGTCAGATCGTCACAACCATCTTGCCGGCATTGGCGAGCGGCGTCGTCACGCCCGACAACATGGTGCGGATGTGGGCGAGGCTCTGGTAGCGGCCGTTGACCGAGAGGCGCGGCAAGGCATGCGGGAAGCCAGCGTGCTCGGCGCGCAGCACGCCGTGGCGGGTCGTCACCGCGGAGGCATAGCCGGCATCACGGGCAAAGCCCACTTCGCGGCAGCCGACGGCACTGGCATAGCCATAGGGATAGGCGAAATGACGGGGCTCGGCGCCAAGCTCAGCCCCCAACATGTCCTTCACAGCGCCGATCTCGTGCCGTGCGCCGGCCTCGGAAAGCCGCTTCAGATTGCTGTGATTGATGGTGTGGGCACCGATCGTCACCAGCGGGTGCGCCGCGATGGTGCGGATCTCATCCCAGTTCATCAACGTGCGCCGGCGCGACGCATCCACGTCGATGCCATTTGCACTGGCAAGTTCGCGCAGCACGGTCCGCAAGTCTTCCTCGCGGACTTCGGTGGTGAAGTAGGTGTGCAGCCGGGCGATGGCCTGGTGCTTCCTGGCGGGGGTCTTGCAATCGATCAGCACCGGGCCGTTCGAGGTCGCCAGGGTCAGGCGGTCGGACGCGTTGACGATGTCCTCGACCACGTCCCACCACAGATCGGCAGTGCCGTCGATCAACCCCGGCGCGACATAGATGGTGATCGGCGCGCCGTGCTTTTCCAGCACCGGCAGAGCCTCGGTCAAATTGTCCCGGTAGGCGTCGTCGGCGGTGATGGTGGCGAACCGGCCACCCTTGCCGCCTGCCTTGATGCGCTCGATCGCCTCGTCCATCGAGACGAAGGCATAGCCGCCCGCCCTCATGTCGGCGATCATGGCGTCGAGGAAGCTGGGCGAGATGTTGAGGTGCCGGTTGACGCTGTGGGGCTTTTCCGGCGTCGCCGTCACGCGGTGCAGCATCAGGATGGCGCCGATGCCGCCGACAAACGGCCTGGCCAGCGGTGCGAGGCCGGTATAGCGGGCGACGTTGAGCGCCAGTTTCCGGATTGCCTCCCCGCCGTCGATCATTCATTCACCTTTTGCGCCTAGGCTGATCCAAGCACGGAATACGCCTGAGCGAACCCCCAAATCGGGATCAATACGCCCTAAGGATTGAGGTATGGTTGACGCATCGGCGTCATTTGACGGCAATGGGCTCACGGCGACCGAAGCCTCGCCACGGGCCCTGCCGAAAGATGCCGCGGGGCTGTCGGTCTGGGTTGCCGGCGCCGAAGCGCTCGCGGCCTATGCGGGGTTCTGCCGCTCTGCGCTCTGCGCTCCGGCACAGGGTGCGATATGGATCCTGAACTGGGCCGCGCAAGTCAGGCCCGATCCGATCGTCGCGACGCTCGTTCTCGAAGGCAAACCGGTCCTGGCGCTGGCGCTGGAGGTGACCCGCCGCGGCCCGTTCCGAGTCGCCCGTTTCATGGGCGGCAGGCACGCCAACGGCAATTTTGCCGCCGCCGACCCGCAATGGCTGGCCAGGGCGGATGTCGCGGCTATCCGGTCGTTGCTTGCCGCCGTCGCCAGGGCGCGCCCCGACATCGATCTCATCGCGCTGGAACGACTGTTGCCCGACCTCGACGGCGTCGCCAATCCCTTCGCATCGTTCGATCATTTTGCCAGCCCCAACCTTGCGCTGGCCGTCGATCTCGACGGCGGCTTCGACGCGTTGCTGGCGCGTGCGAGCGGCAAGCGCAAACGCAAGAAGCATCGTTCGCAGACGCGCAAGTTCGAGGCCGTCGGCAGCCATCGGCGCATCACGGCCGCCACACCGGAAGAGGTGAACAGGCTGCTCGACGCCTTCTTCGAGATGAAGGAATCCCGCTTCCGCAAGATGGGCATTGCCAACGTCTTCGGCGACGACCACACGCGCGCTTTCTTCCGGGCATTGTTCGGCCAAGCCCTGGCCGAACAAAAACCCTCCTTCGTGCTGCACGGGCTGGAGGTTGCCGGCAGGCTGCGCGCCGTCACCGGATCGAGCTTTTCGGGCAAACGCGTGATCTGTGAGTTCGGAGCGATCTCGGAGGACGATCTCGCTCACACCAGTCCCGGCGACTTCCTGTTCTTCGACAACATCCAGGAAGCCTGCGAGACTGGCTTTGAGGTCTATGATTTCTCGGTCGGCGACGAGCCCTACAAGCGACTGTGGTGCGATATCGAAACCCGGCATTTCGAGGTGCTGGTCCCGCTGACGCTGAAGGGCCGCGCGCTGGCACAGGGGCTTCGCCAGGGTACGGGGCTGAAGGCTTTCGTCAAGAACAGCCCGATGGTCTGGAAGCTGACCAAGATGCTGCGCCGCAAGGCCGCTGGGCAGCCGGCGCCCGCCCCCGTCGAAGACGACAGCTAGGCTTGCCGCGGCTTGCTTCGGATGGCCTCGACCTCGAAGCATGACGCCGATGCAAGCTACTGGCCAAGACCGGTCATCTCTGCTGAAATCCTTCGACCACAACCTCGCTGCGAAACGATCATCATGAAGCCGACCATCCGCGCGCTGTCGCTTGAAGAACTGGCGGTCCTCGTCGACTGGGCGGCTGCCGAGGGCTGGAATCCCGGCCTTGAAGATGCCGCGACGTTCAAGGCAGCGGATCCGGAGGGCTTCATCGGTGCCTTTGTCGGAAACGAAATGGCCGCTGCGATCTCGGCTGTGGCCTATGGGCACGATTTCGGTTTCATCGGTCTCTACATCTGCCGTCCGGACATGCGCGGCAAGGGTTACGGCAAGATGGTGTGGACCGCGGGCATGGACCGGCTGGCCGGGCGCACCATCGGGCTCGATGGCGTCGAGGAGCAGCAGGCCAACTACCAGAGCAAGGGATTCACGCCGGTCTACGAAACCATCCGCTACAGCGGGCGCCCCGCAGCCGCGTCCATCGGCGCCGAGCGGCCTCGCATGGTGACGGCGCAACTGATGCCCGACATCATCGCCTATGACGCACTTTGCTTCCCCGCATCCCGGAGTTCCTTCCTGCGGCGATGGGTGCAGCCGCCGCACCATGCGCTGGCGGCGATCACACCGGGGGGAATGGCGGGCTACGCGGTGGCGCGATCCTGCCGCAGCGGCTTCAAGATCGGCCCGCTTTTCGCCGACGACATGCAGACCGCGGTCGGATTGCTCGAGGAACTGGCGAGCATATGCGAGGATGGCGACCTGAACATCGACGTACCGGCCACCCAGGTGCATTTCATCGCGGCACTCGGCGCGGCGGGTTTCTCACCGACCTTCACCACCGCCCGCATGTACAAGGGCCCGCCGCCGAAGCTCGACGCCAACAGGATATTCGGCGTGACGACGCTTGAACTGGGATAGTCCGAAGCCTGCCTCCGGACAGCGGTTCCTTCAGGCGGCGGAACGGCGTCCCGGGGTGCCCGGCGGTTCGTGGCCGATCGGCGTCACCAGCGTCAGGTCGGGATAACCGCTCTCGATCAGCTTGACCGCAGCCTGCGCCACCTCGTCGTCGGGCTCGAGCATGGACAGGAACACCTCGGTGGCATCGCCGCCCAGACGGCTGATGCCTTGTGCGTCGGCCGGTCCGCATTCGACCACCACCAGATCGTAGGCCGTGGTCAGCGACTGCATGATGATCGGCAGCCGGTCGGCGGCGCGCATGGCGCGGACCGGATCGGCGGTGCCGACTGGAATGACGTGGCAGTCGGAATAGAGATCGGCATGGATCACGTCGCCGAACTGCGCCTGCGACGCGAGCAGATCGGTGATGCCGGGAAAAAGCCCGCTGTCCAGCATCGGCCGCGAGGCGGCGCCCGAGGCGGTAAGATCGAGCAGCAGGACGCGCAGACCGGCGTCGGAAACCTCGCGCGCCACCAGGATCGCCGATGCGGCCGCCTCGTCGCCTTCGGGCGAAACGAATATGGCGCGCGCGGCTCCGCTCGCGATCAGCTTTTCAGCCGCCTTCTCGATGTCGATCTCGCCAAGCACCGAGCGCGGCCGCGCCGCCACAACAGGCTCGGGCTCTGGCACGGATTCATTCTCGGCGACAGGCTCGGCAGCAGGCCGCGCCTCCGGATCCGAGATCGTTTCGGGGGGCCATGGCGTCTCGGCGGCACGGCTGGCGGGCTCGCTGGGGATTAGCGGTTCCAGGCGGCCGGATGGCTCGGAGCGAGCCGTCGCCGGCATCGCCACCTCATCGATCGGCTCGAAACGGGCACCACTGGCCGGGCGCATGGCGCGGCCCGAAAAGAGTTCCTGCAACAGCGTGAGCACCGCCATCAGCAGCAGCGAGGCCGCAAAAGCCGCGCCGACGATCGGCCCGATCTTGGGGAAATAGGCTTCCGAAGGCACCGAGGCCTTCGAGACGATCCTGGCATCGACCGGCAGGTATTTGCGATCCTGGCGCGAAGCCGCTTCGCGGTAGTTGGTCAGGTAGAGTTCGAGCTGCTGGCGCTTGGCCGCCGCATCGCGCTGCAATGCGTCAAGATCGACCTGCTGTTCGCCGGCCTGGGCCGACGCCGCCTTCAACGTGTTGACGTCGGCGACAAGCTGGTTCTCGCGGGCCTTGGCGGTCTCGGCCTGCATCAACAGGCCCTTCATCACCTTCTGGGCCTCGCTGCGGATCTGTGCGTCGAGATCGGACAGCTGCGATTTCAGCGCGCGAATGCGCGGATGATTGTCGAGCAGCGTCGTCGACAGATCGGCGATGTTGGTGCGCAGTTCGACCTGACGCTCGCGCAGACGCTGGATCAGGTCGGATGACAGAACTTCCGGCACGGCGTCCAGCGAGCCGCCGTTCTGCAGTGCCTTGCGTACACCATCGGCTGTCGCTTCGGCCGCGGCGCGATTGGCGCGCACTTTCGACAGTTCGCTCGACAGTTCCGAAAGCTGCTGGGTGGCGAGCACCGAATTGTTGCCGCCCATCAAAAGATCGGACTGCGCGCGATAGGACGCGACCTTCGCCTCGGCATCCTTGACCTGCCGCTGCAGGGCGGCGATCTCCGGCGCCAGGAAGTCGGCGGCGGCGTTGTTCGATTCGAGCTTTGCCGCGCCCTGGCCGGCAATATAGGCGGCGGCAATGTCATCGGGTATGGCGGCCGCGAGCTTTGGATCCTCCGATGAGAACTCGATGGCGATGATGCGGGTCTTCTCGACGCCATAGACGTTGAGCTTTTCGTGCATCTTCTTGAGCACGCGCTCTTCCGTCGGAATCTCCATCGGATCGCTTTTCAGTCCGACCAGGACCAAAAGGCGGCTCAGCGGCGACATGTCGAGCGCATCGTTGAACTCTGGCAGTTTCTCCAGGCCAAGCTTCTGCGCGACCTGCTTGAGGATTTCGTTGGAGGAAATGATCTGGACCTGGGTGGCGACGCCCTGTTCATCGAGGATCGGCTTGTCGGGGTCGCTGTTGTTGCTGGCCGGCCGCGTGTACACGGATTCGCGCGGCACGATCTCCACCTGTGTCTCCGCCTTGTAGTGCCGGGTTGCCAGCGACGCCATGGCGAAGGCCAGCCCCGTCACCACCAGAACGACAAGGACTGTGCGCAGCCAGCGCCTCGCCAGGCTGGCGAAGAGCTGCTTGAGGTCAACATCGACATCTGCGGCCGCGGACTGAACGGACATGCATCCCTACTCCGAAACTAGGTCAGGATGCACCGTAAACAACTATGGTAACTCAGCCGTTAAGACCAAGGTAAGCTCTCGTTAGGAGTTGCTGGTGAGTGGCAAGAAAAAAACGATAAAATACCAAAATCCTTGCCGGCGCGGACGGGATCGGCCGGCTCCTTTACCGGCCATTAACCCTAACAGGATGATAACGAGCCTCGATATCAGATGTTTGCTGCGACGCCGCAGCGGCCAGTCGAAGGTACGTGTCCGGTCATGAAAAGCACTGCTTCCCTCTTTCGCGCGCTGCTTGCCGTATCGATGCTCGCCGGCTGCTCCAGCTACCGGCCGACGCCGGCGGCCTTCCATGAGGTCCTCGACCAACCCTATCGTCTCGGCGCCGGCGACCGCGTCCGCGTCACCGTGTTCGAACAGGACGGGCTGACCAACACCTACAGCGTCGACCAGTCCGGCTATCTCTCTTTCCCGCTTGTCGGCGCCATACCCGCGCGTGGCCACACCGCGCAGCAGATGGAAAAGGAGATCGCCGACAAGTTGCGGCAAGGCTATCTTCGCGATCCCGATGTTTCCGTCGAGATCGACCGCTACCGGCCGATCTTCGTCATGGGCGAAGTGGGCGCCGCCGGCCAGTATTCCTATGTACCCGGCCTGACGGTGCAGAAGGCCATCGCCATTGCCGGAGGCTTCACACCGCGCGCCAACCAGGAGAGCGTCGACATCACCCGCGACATCAACGGCAAGGTGATGACCGGCCGCGTGGTCACCTCGGATCCGCTGCTGCCCGGAGATACCGTCTACGTCCGCGAACGCCTGTTCTGACCGGCACCACGTGGCGGACAAGCTCAGGATCGTCCACTGCTTTCGTTCACCCGTTGGAGGAATTTTCCGGCATGTGCGCGACCTGACCGAAGCCCAGGTCGCCGCCGGCCATATGGTCGGCATCGTCTGCGATTCGACCACCGGCGGCGAATTCGAGGAGCGCCTGTTCGAGCAGATGAAGGACGTGCTGGCGCTCGGCATCCATCGCACGCCGATGCAGCGCCATGTCGGCCTGGGCGACCTCGCCTCGGCCCGGCGCACCTACAGGATCATCAAGGAATTGAAGCCGAACGTTCTGCACGGGCATGGCGCCAAGGGTGGTGCCTATGCCCGTCTGTTCGGCTCATTGTTGCGGGTATCAAGGTCTCGCGTAGCCCGCCTTTATTCGCCGCATGGCGGCTCTCTCCACTATGACGAGAGCACCGTCACCGGAAAGCTGTTCTTCGCGCTCGAGCGCATCATGGCGCGCTTCACCGATTGCCTGTTGTTCGTCTCCGACTACGAGCGGCTGACCTATCGCAGGAAGGTCGGCGAGCCGCCGATCCCGAACACGTTGGCCTACAATGGACTTCGCGCCACCGAATTCGAGCCGGTTGTCCCCAGCGCCGATGCGGCGGACCTGCTCTACATCGGCATGATGCGGGACCTCAAGGGACCCGACATCTTCATCGATGCCCTGGCCCTCGCCGGACCCCGGCTCGGCCGCGCGCTGAGCGCGGTGATGGTGGGCGACGGCGACGACCTGCCGCGCTACCACGCACAGGTGAAGCGCCTCGGACTCGAAGGCCATGTCCGCTTCCTGCCGCCGATGCCGGCCCGGGAGGCGTTTTTGCTGGCGGCGCTCGTCGTGGTTCCCTCGCGCGCCGAAGCCATGCCCTACATCGTGCTGGAAACGCTTGCCGCGGCAAGACCCATGATCGCGACCGCCGTCGGCGGCATACCGGAGATTTTCGGGTCAAGCTCCCCTGCCCTGATCCGACCCGACCCGACCGAACTCGCCGACAAGATGAGCCAGGCGCTGACCGATCTTGCCGTCTACAGCAAGCTGATGCCCGACGATGCCAGCCTCAGGGCGCGCTTCGGAGCCGACGTCATGGCCGCCGAAATCGAGAAGGCCTACTTCGCCGCGCTCGACAAGTAGGCTCAGGCCCTTCCAAAGCCATGCGTTGTTTCAAGGGTTTCTTAGCTCTCTTTTGCTAATCACCCTGGGGAAGCTTGCGGACTGTTCCATGAATGAGATCGACCCCGCGCGCCGCTTTTCACCAGAAGCGGTGCGTAAACTCGACATCCCGGCCGATGGCAATGTGCCCGGCGGCATGAACGACGTTGCCCGGCAGGTCGCCTCGCAATATCGACGGGACACGATGTCGCCGATCATGGTCAGCGGTGTCCTGCGCATGGTCGAATTCGGGGTGCTGCTGGTTTCGGGGCTCTGCGTCTATTTCCACTATGTCGGGTTCTTCAACTATCTCGCCTGGCAATATCCGCTGACGATCGCCGCCGCGTCATTCCTGGCCGTGGTGCTGCTCGACGTCACCGACTGCTACCAGGTCGTGTCCCTGATGCGGCCTATCGCCAATTTCGGCCGCATCCTGCTGGTCTGGGCCGGCGCCTTCGCACTGATGGCCTTGACGGCCTTCGCCATGAAGATGTCGCAGGACTATTCGCGCCTGCTGTTCGGCACGTGGTTCGTCGTCGGCTTCGTCTGCCTCTTCAGTCTCAGGCTGGTGATGTCGCGGCTGATCCGGCGCTGGGCACGCGATGGCCGCATGGAGCGGCGCGCCGTCATCGTCGGCGGCGGCAAGGCCGCGGAAGTCCTGATCCGCTCGGTCGAGAAGCAGCCCTACAACGACATCCGCATCTGCGGCATCTTCGATGACCGCAACGACAAGCGCTCGCCGCCGCTCGTAGCCGGCTATCCCAAGCTCGGCACCATCTCCGAGCTGATCGAATTCGCCCGCATCGCGCGCATCGACATGCTGATCGTGTCGCTGCCGCTGACCGCTGAATCGCGCGTGCTGCAGCTTTTGAAGAAACTGTGGGTGCTGCCGGTCGATATCCGCCTGTCCGCGCATTCCAACGCGCTGCAGTTTCGTCCGCGCGCCTACTCCTACATCGGCTCGGTGCCGATGCTCGACATCTTCGACAAGCCGATCAACGACTGGGATTCGGTCGCCAAGCGCGCCTTCGACATCATCTTCAGTCTGATCGGCATCGTCGTGTTCTCGCCCGTGATGCTGGCCACCGCCATCGCCATCAAGCTCGACAGCAAGGGGCCGGTGCTGTTTCGCCAGAAGCGGCATGGTTTCAACAACGAGATCATCGAGGTCTACAAGTTCCGCTCGATGTACACGGACCGGTCGGACCCGACCGCCAAGCAGACGGTGACCCGCAATGACCCGCGCGTCACCCGCGTCGGCCGCTTCATCCGCAAGACCTCGATCGACGAATTGCCGCAGTTCTTCAACTCGCTTTTGGGCTCGCTGTCGCTGGTCGGTCCGCGCCCGCATGCGATCGCCGCGCAGTCGCACAACCTTCTCTACAACGAAGTTGTCGACGGCTACTTCGCCCGCCACAAGGTCAAGCCCGGCGTCACCGGCTGGGCGCAGATCAATGGCTGGCGCGGCGAGATGGACACCAACGAGAAGATCCGCATGCGGACCGAATACGACCTTTACTACATCGAGAACTGGTCGCTGCTGTTCGATCTCAGAATCCTGTTCCTGACACCGATCCGCTTGCTCAACACGGAAAACGCCTATTGAGCGCGACCTCCTTTGAGCTGCCGCCGGGCGCGGTCAACGCCAAGCTGATCGCGATGATCTCTTCGGGGGCGGTCGTGCTGGGCATCCTGCTGTCCGGTTTCGTCATCAGCGAACCGGCGCCCTATGAACTCTACATGGCCGGGCTGATCGCCATCTGGGCTCTTTTCGGCCTGAGGATTTCCCGTGCGGCCCTGCCGCTGCTGGTGCTGCTGGTGACGATGAACATCGGCGGCATGATTTCGATGACGCAGATGGCGGATCTCGCCAACACGCCGCTTTACCTTGCCGTGTCCCTGTTCCTCGCCTTCAGCGCGGTGTTCTTCGCCTCGGTGACAGCCACGCAGCCAGGCCTCTACCGGCTGATCTTCATTGCCTATGTGATCTCCGCGGTGATGACCTCGCTGCTCGGCATAGCTGGCTATTTCCACGCCTTCCCCGGCGCCGAGATGTTCACCAAATACGACCGTGCCGCCGGCGCCTTCCAGGACCCGAACGTGTTCGGGCCGTTCCTGGTGCTGCCCGGCATCTACCTGCTCTATTTGATCCTGACCGGCACGGTTTCGCGCATGCCGCTGCTGGCGGTGCCGCTGCTGATCATCACAGCCGGCATCTTCTTCTCGTTCTCGCGCGGCGCCTGGGGCATGTTCGCGGTTTCGGCGGTGCTGCTCACCGGCTGCCTGTTCCTGCAGAGCGCCAGCGGCATGTTCCGGCTGCGCGTGGTGATCATGACCGTCGCCGCGCTGTCGCTGCTGACGATCGCCATCATCGTCATCCTGCAACTGCCCGGGGTGTCGGAAATGTTCTCCAACCGCGCGCATCTCGAACAGAGCTACGACACTGCCCGCCTCGGCCGCTTCGCCCGCTACACGATCGGTTTCCAGATGGCGATGGAGCATCCGTTCGGCATCGGGCCGCTGGTCTTCGGCACGATCTTCGGCGAGGACACGCACGACATCTGGCTGAAGATGCTGATGGACTATGGCTGGCTCGGCTTCGTGTCGTTCCTGACGCTCGTCCTGTGGACGATCGCAGCCGGGTTCCGCATCCTGCTGCGCGACCGGCCGTGGCAGCCCTATCTCTTGTGCGCCTATGTCGCCTTCATCGGCAATGTCGGACTTGGCACCTTCATCGATATCGACCACTGGCGCCATATGTACCTGCTGCTCGGGCTGATCTGGGGCGCCATCGCGCTCGAATACAGGCACCAGCGGCTGTTGCGGCCGGTATTGCGCGGCTCACCGACACCTGCGATCGCGGCAACATAATAAACGCCGAATTTCGGTTGACCCGAGCGGGGTTATCACGATACATCGCGACCGGTCCGGAGTGTAGCGCAGCCCGGTAGCGCACTTGACTGGGGGTCAAGGGGTCGTCGGTTCGAATCCGGCCACTCCGACCATTTTAGAACAAGGACTTGCCCCAAAAGTCCTACTCTCAGTTCCGGCGTACTGCGCAGGATGACTGATGGAGTAACAGAGCTGCTTTGGGCTCTTTCATTGATTTCCGAGCGTTTCCTGCGACTATCGACGGGTATGAAGGGGGAATTCGAGATGGTGATCTGTCGCGCTACTCTGGCGTGCATAGTTCTATGGTGCATCGAACTGCAGCCAGCCTCTGGCGAGGAACTCCGTGCGTTCGGACATGACATTTCGATACTGAAGAACAAGGTTGATCAAACTCAGGATCAGCTATCAGTCGATGGAAAAGTCATACACACAAACGAGTATGTCAGTTTCGACGAAATCGCCGTCGTAAACGGCACGCCGCTCATTGTCGGCGACTCGAGCCCGGGTGGCAATGCATGCGACGCAAGCCCCTTCGTCTTGTCTTTTCCGGCGGGAAAGGCGCCTCGGCTTGACGGGCCTTTGGAAAGCTGCGCGGTCGTATCTCGAAGAGTCGAAGCTAGTCGCATCGTGTTTGAAACCTCCGCGACGGCGGCCGCCAACGGTAAGACCTGGATTTGGACAACGAACGGCTTTGCCGAAGGCCCGCCTACCCTCTTCTCTTCAGATCAAACGAAGGGCTGGGATGATCTTCGGGCACGTGAAGTACGGCACCCAGCCGACCTTTTCAAATATGGCGAAGTTGCCAATCAAATTTATACATTGCTCGCTGAAAGCCGAGCAGACATCTTGCCGATAATGGAAGGGGTTGGGTCAGCCGCGTACGACGGGGACTATATAGTCGCAACATCGTGCCTGCCGCACATGTGCATGTCTATTGAACAGATCACTGTTGCCGCTTTGCGAGATCGGAAAATTTATATGGCTTGGAAGCTGGACAACCAGAAAATAGTTGTACGGCCACCTGTAGGTAAGTGGCCGCAGAAAGCCCGAAGTGCCCTTTCGCTATGGGCTCAAAAGTGGAAGTGAATCATTCCTCGAATCAGTCTTGTCGCCGACGCAGCCTCCATACCAAAGCCCGCCAAGTGCGGGCTTTTTCATCCCCGAATGAAAACCGAACACCTAACGTCTTCCTCAAGGAATCGCTCTACTGGTGCAGATCTGGTCCGTTGACTGATATACGGATTTCGGGGCCGAGCGCTCTACAAGCCCTTTACTGGGCTCGATTTGCGCCTGGAAGTGTCAGGTCAGTGTAGGCACAGTGATCGGTGGAAGATTGGACCAAGGCAAAATACAGCTAGTTGCAAAAAGGTCACACACTTTTAACGCGACCCCGGCTATTGTCCTGGACGAGGGGTTTACTTGGTTTGGGAGAAATACGTGAATAGGTTCTTAGCAATTCTGGCTGTTGCCGCTCTGTCGGCAAGCACTGCCTCAGCAGCCGACATGGTGACCCCGGTTGCGGGGTCGGCCTATGACTGGAGCGGTTTCTATGTCGGTGGCCATATCGGCGTTGCCAATGGTGACATCACGGCGACGGACATGACCGAGCCAAACGGCGGCTTTTTCACTGAGCTCGTTCCGGCCGGAACAGAGGGCTTTGACTTCAACAAAGCCGGCGTAGCCGGGGGTATCCATGCGGGCGCGCAATGGCAGTGGGGGCAATTCGTTCTGGGCGGTGAGGCGACCTGGACTGCAACGGGCATCCGCAAAACCATCACGAGCCCCTATTATTCGGACAGTGACACCGAGACCGCCAAAATCTCGAATTATGCCACGGTCGTTGGCCGTGTCGGCTACGCCTTCGATCGCGTGCTGATTTATGCGAAGGCGGGCTATGCCGGCGGCAAGGTGGATTTCCGCGCCCGAGACAATGACGCTCTCGTGTCCTACGAGAAGAATGAGTGGCAGAACGGCTATGCGCTCGGCGCCGGCATCGACTACGCCCTTACGAACAACCTCTCGCTGGGCGTGGACTACACCCACATTGACCTCGGTCACAAGACGAGCACGGGCGACAACGTTTACGATGACGGGCACCTCGGTGACAATCCTGAGACGTATCGCACCGAGGCAAAGGTCGATGCCGTGATGGCCAGGCTAACCTACAAGTTCGGAATGGGTCAGTAGTTAGCCGTTTGGGCTTCAGCATCTAAGCGTCACGGGGAGCCCGCGAGGAGCTCCCCTATTCGCATCTGGTTTTCATGACCCCATTGGTCGATTAGGGCGACGGCCCTGCCCGGTCGCGGCCTATCCCTGGCAGACATCCACCCATTCAGCGCCTGTAAGCTCAACCATCCTCCGCGGCGTAATCCGCACCGCCGCGTTGGTGGCGCCTGCTGCAGGCACGACCTCTTCGAATTCGCGCAGCGACACGTCGCAATAGACCGGCAGCGGCGCCGGCAGGCCGAACGGGCAGACACCGCCGACCGGATGGCTCGTGGCGGCGACGACTTCCTCCGCGTCCAGCATGCGCGGCTTGCCGGCGAACTGATCCTTGAATTTGCGGTTGTCCAGCCTTGCGATGCCGCTGGTCACAACCAGCATGGTGCGGTCGCTGACGCGAAGGCAGATCGTCTTGGCGATCTGCGCCGGCAACACGCCATGCGCCTGCGCCGCCAGCGTCACGGTCGCCGAACTCGCTTCGGTGACGATGACCTCGATATCAGGCGCATGAGCGGCGAAGAACGCACGAACGGATTCCAGGCTCATATCGAAAACCCCCAGGGTTCAAGGATGCCGCGCGTATAAACACGTGCGATTTGCAAGTCGGCAAGCCCGGTCGGCGGTAAAACCCCATGGCCTCAGCAAGAAACCCGCCAAGGGGCCTTGGCGGGTTTCTCGGGCATGCCTGGCACTGGTTTATGCCAGGGGTCGGCCTTGTGCGGCCGGAGTGGTGGCTGCCGAAGCAATGAGAGTGTCCTGAGGAAGCCGAAGCGCGGACGCAATACGACGCAGCTTCGCCGGATCGGCTGCCCTGCCGTTCTCGATGTCCTCGATTTCGTCGACCGACAGGCCGCACGTCAAGGAAAGCTCTTCCAAACTGTATCCGCGGGTTTCCCGCATGGCCTTGAGGGCACTGTAATCTTGCCCGATCTCACTGGCTAACGGTTCGGAGAGGGCATGGCTTTTTGCATTTTTGGGCATTGGCAACTCCGTTGGCTGAAAGAGTTTGATCAAAATGGGATGTTGCCTGAGACGATGGGAAGATGCCCGCTCAGCGGCGATTTGCCAAGTCCCAAAAAGACCGTCACGCTATCGTGAAGCAGGGGGTCCGCGCGGCGCCCCGGCCACCTCGTCCCGATCAAGTTGTTTTGAACGCCGAAGCGCCTTTTGCTCGGCATTTTGGCCACGCCCATTCGTTGTCCTGGCGTTGCTGGCATGAAAGCCGATCGGCTCAGCCAGCCTTTTCCTGGCCAGTCTTTTCCTGGCCAGCCTTTTTCCTAGAAGGACATACGCAAATGAAGCTCAAGACATCCCTCCTCGTGCTCGGCACGATTTCCATGCTTTCCGGCGCTGGCGTGGCTGCCGCCCAAGCAGCGGATGCGCTGCGCGTGCGCGGCACGGTCGTCGGTTTCGAGCCGTCGCTGCTCACGGTGAAAACCCGCCAGGGTGAAACCTCGGCGATCAAGCTCAATGCCGGCTGGAAGGTTTCAGGCGTCGCCAGCGCCTCCATGAAGGACATCAAGCAGGGCGACTTCCTCGGCATCGCCTCCGTCTCGAAGGCGGATGGCGGCAGCGGCGCGCTGGAAGTGGTGGTCTTTCCGGCAGCTCTGAAGGGCACCGGCGAAGGTGATCGGCCATGGGACCTGCAGCCGAACAGCCACATGACCAACGGCACCGTCGCCGACGTCACCGACATCAACGGACGATCCGTCACGCTGACCTACGACAACGGGCAGACCAAGAAGATCTCGATACCCTACAGCACGCCTGTCGTGACCTTCGCCCCGGCCACGCCGACCGATCTCAAGCCAGGCGCAACGGTCTTCGTCACCGCGCAGCGCGAGGCCAACGGCACACTGAGCTCCAGCCGCGTCGTGGTGGGAAACAAAGGCGTGGTACCGCCGATGTAGTGGAAACCCGCGGCAAAACGCGGCTTTTGGCCTGCGCGATGAAGACGGCGAAAGCCTGGATTTCCCGGAAATAGTCCAGAAACAAGATTCTACAATCGGGAAATACTGACGAAAAAATCAGGGAGCGTAATCGCCATCGCGGCGGTCGGGTTGTCGGCCCGTTTCATACCTGTCCGCGAAAAGAAGGAAACGATCCATGAAGAAGTCTCTCCTCTCCGCCCTCGGGCTTGCAGCCGCGCTTGCTTTCACGGTGCCGGTAATCGGTGCAACAAGCGCTGATGCGGCGCCGATGGCAAAGCATCATCGTCACCACCATCATCATCGCCACCACCATCGCTATCACCGTCACCACCACCATCATCACCACCACATGAAGAAGATGGGCAACAAGGCCTAAGGATTGCCAATGAGAAGACCGGCCTTGGCTTCCCTGTTCAAGGCTGGTCTTCTCCTGGTTCAAGAGGCGCGATTGCGGGCCGTATCGATCCGGCGTTCGCCGGCGAGATCGGGCGGCTCTGGCGGTTCGACCGATCCGCGTTCCTGCGGCGGCGCCACAAAGGTGCCGTGGCCCTCTATGCCGACGCACTTCGCGCTCGGCTCGCATGGACGGGCATCAGCGCCGGCTGAACAGCAGGCTGGCTACCAGGCCGAGCACCACAAGCCCGACCGCCGCGGCCGCCGCCGGATGGTCACGGGCCGATTTTTCGATCACCCTGCCCTGCTTGCGGATCGCCGGCATGGCATCGCGCAGGCGTCCGGCCAGATCTGAATAGGTGTCGAGCGCGGCGTCACGACCGTCTTCGTAGTAAGCGCCGCTCCGTTGGGAGACGGCCTTTTTCAACGCCGCCAATTCCCTGGAGAGGGCCGCGATCTGCCTGTCGAGGTCAATGTCCGAAAGGGTCGAGAACGATGCCATGACGTGCTTCCTTCATTTGCAGAAGGAAACGTAACGCCTCACCCGCAGGCGGGTTCCGGTTTGCCCACCGGAGCCTTCGTGCGCCGGTCAGCGCACCTGGTCGAGCAGGCGCTTGCATTCCAGGAGGTCGAACAGCGCCTCCTGCAGCAGCGCGCGGTTGTCGCGCGAGAGTTTCGACGCGTCCGGCTGGACCGGACCTTCCTCATCGCCCTTGCCGAGGCCGAAAAAGCGCCGGCTGGGCTTGACCCTTGGCTGGCCAACCAGTTCATCGTCCCCGCCGCGTGGCTGCGCCGCCGGCGTCAGCGGCACCTGGTCGGCCTGCTTGCGCTGCGAGATCGCCTCGACGGCGGCCATGTCGCCATTGCCGATGGCGACCAGGAAATGATTGCCGTTTTCGCGCAACAGCTTCTGCACGCCTTTGATCGTGTAGCCCTGGTCATAGAGCATGTGACGGATGCCCTTGATCAGTTCGACGTCCTGCGGGCGGTAGTAGCGGCGGCCGCCGCCACGCTTCATCGGCTTGATCTGGTTGAAGCGCGTCTCCCAGAAACGCAGCACATGCTGTGGCAGGTCGAGATCTTCGGCGACCTCGCTGATGGTACGGAAGGCGTCAGGGCTCTTGTCCATGGGCGAAATCCTCACGCTGGAGCGTGATCCGGAACGGTCTTCAGAGGGGATCACGCTCAACCAAGAGAAAGCTCATTCCGTTTGCGCGGAATGGATCTTACGCAGAACACCAATCCGGCCATGCTGCCGAATCGGGTCTTATTTCAGCGGTTTGTGAAACAATATTCAAGCCCGGTGTCATGGCGGGGCCGGTTTTCAACCGTACAATGGATGCACCTTGGGAGGCTACTTGCCGCCCTTGGCCTTGCTGTTCTGGTGAGAACGCAGGATGCGGTTCTTCAGCACGTTCGACGACTTGAAGGTCATCACCCGGCGCGGCAGGATCGGCACCTCTTCACCCGTCTTGGGATTGCGCCCGATACGCTCGTTCTTGGAGCGGACATGGAATGTCGCGAATGACGATAATTTCACCGTCTCGCCACGAACGATGGCTTCGCAGATTTCGTCCAGCACCGCTTCGACAAGCTCCGCGGATTCAGTCCGCGACAGACCGACCTTTCGGTAGACGGCCTCGGCAAGGTCGGCGCGCGTAAGTGTCTTTCCCCCCATGCGACCGTCCCATCAGTTCAAACATAAAATCGGCACAACAGCCGCAGAGCCTAAGTAATTGATCCGGCAAGGTCAAGGACCGAAACCGGACCGTTTGGCAACTTACCAACGAACCAGAACAGCGCCCCAGGTGAAGCCGCCGCCCATCGCTTCCAGGAGCACGAGGTCACCCTTCTTGATGCGGCCATCGGCAACGGCCACCGACAACGCCAGCGGTACGGAAGCAGCCGAGGTGTTACCGTGCAAATCGACGGTAACCACCACTTTTTGGTCATCTATCCCGAGCTTCCTGGCGGAAGCGTCAATAATTCGTTTATTGGCCTGATGCGGCACAAACCAATCCAGGTCGGCGGCCGTGATGCCGGCGTCCGCGAAGGTCGCCTCGATGACGTCGGTGATCATGCCGACCGCATGCTTGAATACTTCGCGGCCTTCCATGCGGAGGTGGCCGACCGTTCCCGTGGTCGATGGGCCGCCATCGACAAAAAGCTTGTCCTTGTGCGCCCCGTCGGAGCGCAGGCTGGCCGCCAGAACGCCACGGTCGGCGATCGTGCCGCTGCCCTCCCCGGCTTCCAGAACCAGCGCGCCGGCACCGTCGCCGAACAGCACGCAGGTCGAGCGATCGCTCCAGTCGAGAATGCGCGAAAAGGTCTCCGAGCCGATCACCAGCACGCGCTTGGCCAGGCCGCCACGAATGTAGAGATCGGCCGTCGTCACCGCATAGACAAAGCCGGAGCACACCGCCTGCATGTCGAAGGCAAAGCCGTGATGCATGCCAAGCCGGTTCTGGATGTCGACCGCGGTGGCAGGGAACGTGTTGTTGGGCGTCGAGGTCGCCAGCACGATCAGGTCGATGTCGTCCGGCGTCAGCCCTGCATCGGCTAGTGCCGCGCGCGCCGCGGCCTCACCCAGGGAAGCCGTCGTCTCGTCGTCGGCCGCGATGTAGCGTTGGCGGATGCCGGTGCGCTGGGCGATCCACTCGTCCGAGGTTTCGACCATGCCTTCGAAATCGGCATTCTTCATGATGCGGTGGGGCAGCGCGGGGCCGGGGCCGCG